>NZ_WVUH01000391.1 GCF_017614955.1 Micromonospora echinofusca | reverse complement strand
GCTCCTCATCACCGAAAGCCCACCCGCGCAAGCACGCCGGCGCACCACGATCGCCCTCACCCTCGGCCGCGATCTCCACCTGTCCGCACTGCTGCTCGGCGAACAGCCCGACGGCCCCACCATCACCGTCACCACCGACGGACACAGCACCGTCGTGTCCGGCCAACCGGCCGAACCGATACCACCGCGCCTACCCGTACTCGACCCCGACACGGCGATCCAGATCCTCACGACCCTGCGCGAAGCACAGACCGGCGAACCAGACGACACCACGACCCGACCCATACCGCTGCACGTCAGTCGGACCAGCAACGAGCCCACCACACCCACCACGCAGGACCACACCGGCAAAGCGCGCCTGCGGGTACTCGGACAACCGCAGATCACCAACATCACCGCACCCGGCCGACCCCTGCGCGCCAAAGCCCTCGAACTCGCCGTGTTCCTCGCCTGCCACCCCGACGGAGTCACCACCCGGGAAATCGGCGAGTACCTCGAACCCGACGCCCGCCTCAGCCAAGCCGACCAACGCGTCCACACCAACGCCAGCAACCTGCGCCACGTCCTCGGCCGCGCCGGCACCACCGACACCAGGAACGCCTACGTCGTCAAGACCGCCGGCCGCTACCGACTCGACCCGGCCACCGTCGACGTCGACCTGTGGACACTGCGCGACCTGATGCGCACCGCCACCATCGCCACCGGCCCACGCCGACGCGAACTCCTCACCGCTGCCTGCGACCTCTACACCACACCCCTCGCCGACGGCCAGGACTACGAATGGCTCCCACCCCACCGCGAAACCATCCGCCGCTGGGGCACCGAAGCCCACCTCCTCCTCGCCGACGACCTCCTCGACACCGACCCACACGCCGCATCCGACCTGCTCGACAAAGCCATCCGACTCGACCACTACAACGAAGCCCTCTACGTACGCGCCATGCACGCCCGCCACGCCCTCGGCGACCCCGCCGGCATCAAGACTCTGCTGCGCGCCCTGACCAAAGCGTTGGCCGACATCGACGCCGAACCCCGAGAAGACACCGTCGCCCTGGCCGCCCGACTGCTCGCCAACACCGACGCGACCAGCCGCTGAAGCAGCGTCACGCCGCAAACAGGAACACCTCAGCAGACAACGAGCCGTGACCCGCACGGCAGAGGCACAAGCTCGGCGCACCGGAGATCGCCGAGGACCCGACCGGCCTGGCGGCGATCCACCCACACGTCATTTCAGCCGATCAGCGTGTGCGCGTGGACAGCCCAGTCACATCGTCGATGATTCCTCGCCCTGAACAGGAGGACGGAGCAAGGCGACACACCCTCACTCGCCACAGACCGATGGTGGCAGCCCGTAAATACCGGTCACAGTCACCGCGACATCGTCGATCATGGTGGGATCGACGCTCCAGCGACCAGCCATCGCCATCACATCGGACTCGGACGGTGTCGTATCGAACCAAACATCCCACTGCTCGTCCGACCAGTGTTCCCACCCGGGCTCCCGGTCGCGTATGCCGATGTCGAACTCGATCTCGTCGGCTGTCGGATCGCCGAGAAACAGCGACACCTCGTCGCGCTCTCCGACATAGCAGTACGCCCGCAGCAGCTCACCGTCCAGGGCCCGGGCCCAAGCGTGGTAGTCCGGGACCCGCTCGTTGGCGAAGAACTGCACCTCGCCCAGATATCGGCTCAGCTCCGTGAGCCAATCGGCGAAAGGCGGCTCGGTCGCGTCGAACCCCGCCGGGATGTGCACCCGGCCGTGGGCGAGGGTCCAACCTGGTACCGACGCGGTCACGTACACGCCGTGCCGGTATGCCCGATCGGTGCCGTCGGCCCAATCGAGGACACGCCGGTCACGTAGGTCCAGCGCATCCGCGACCTGATCAGGCGTTCGGTCCCGGACCGCCAGCCACGACGTCTTGTAACCGAACCCCGCCACGCCGCCATGATTCCAGAAGCCCGCTCACCGCTGCACCGAGGAATCCGAACCTGCCGCTGAGCGCGTCTTTCGCGCGGAACCCGGCTCCACAGGGCCAGCGCGGTCCGGAGCTTCTGCGGTAACGGCGCACCGGGACCTCACCTGGTTGCACGCTGCGGGCCTGGTGGGCCGGCAGCGGGCGGCGGAGGGCCGGGCCCATACCTGGTGGTATCGGATCGCCGAGGAGGCACCGCTCTGCTAAGCCGTGATCTGGTCGCGTCGGGGCGGTCGGTGCCGTTGCGTCTGGGTGAGCGGGACTGGGGCGTGGCACGCTACCTGATATTCCTGCCGCTGCTGGCCGTATCACGGCAGGACCCGGGCCGGTGCGGGCTGTTCCAGTGGTTGACGACGTTGGACACGTCGGTGTGGCTGCGGGAGCGAGGGCTGGCGCATTTGCGCGCCGACGGGTACGGGGTGTGGCTGGAGGACGGCCGCTGTGTATGGTCCCTGGTGCACGTCGATCCGGGCCCAGTCGGCGAGGTGGTCGCCGAACGGGAGCGGTCCACTGCCGGGCTCGGTGCGGTTCTGGCCGGCTATCGGCGCACGGATCCGGTCGTGCCGGGCGGCGCGGTGCTGGTCATCGCTTACGACGCCGCCCGGGAGACCAACCTGCTCGCTGACCTGGAACCGGCCGTTACGGGCATCGGTCGCGGTCACCGCCGTCGACCTCCTCCACCAGCACTGGCCCCACGAACAGATGTGGAGGACTCCGACCACGGGCACCGCACGTCGCCGGTTGATCGACCTCTCATTTCCGTCCGAACTACCCCGGAATGAGTTGAACCAGATGAGACCGTCATGAAGGAAGCGGCGCGAGACCTTCGTGCGGGTCTGGTGCCGCCCCATTGCTAGGACCGGCAGATGTAGCCGTTCATGGTCCCGGCGGACGGCCTGCCATCGTGACATTCCGTTACCAAGGAACTGGCATCCACTCGTCTAGCGTATCGGGATTTGCCGATGCATGGTTGAGGTGGTCCGGACAGACGGGATTGGCGGGTCGTTCCTATAGTGAAGTCATGCGATGTACAGCACCCAGTCGGGGCCACCGCACCTCCAGCGGTGCCGCCGCATGTCCCGTCCATGGCCGATCGTCGTACCGGTCCTACCCGTCCCCGTCCAACTACGCTTCGTCAAACCCGTCCCGCAGCGGCGGCGGAAGCGGGTCCTCCGGTGGTGGCGGTGGCAGTCGGTCGGCGCGGCCTCGGTGGTCGCCAGCTAACTCGCCCGTTGCCTATACCTCCGAAGAGGTCGCGGCGCTGGACCGCTATCGCAGCAAGGTCGAGGCGGTAGGACCTCGAGCCAAGTCGTACGACCTGTTCCTCTGTCACGCCTGGGACGACCGGCGTGAGACCGCGACTGAACTGCATAACCTCCTCGAAGCCGAGGACGTATCGGTCTGGTTCAGTGAGAAGGACATCATCCTTGGCCAGCCGTTCATGCGGGAGATCGACAAGGGTCTGGCCAAGACGCGCATCGGTCTCGTGCTCATCACGCCCGCACTCCTCAGGCGCGTCGATAGCGGCGGGGTGTCCGAGAAGGAGCTCTCGGAACTGCTGTCGCGTGACCTGCTGATCCCTGTCGCGCATGGGGTCACCTACGAGGAGATTCGGTCGGTCAGCCCGCTCCTCGGCTCTCGCAACGGGCTGAGCACAGAGGAGGACTCCCTGGAGAACATCGCCAAGAAGATCGCCGAACTGATTGCCGTGTAACGTCCCGGCGCTACTGGACGAGTCTCCAGCATTGCCTTCATGGTGATCAGGAGGCAGAGTGTCGTGGGTCGGGTCAGGACCGGGCTTGCGTATCGGCTGCGCGTGGGGGACTGGCGTCAGAGGGGTAGCTGTTCCAAGGGAACCACGCATTGCTGTATGAAGCCCTCATCGCGCAATCGATTACATAGATGGTCTCGCATAGGAAGGATCCGGCTGCCAGTCACGTGGCCGTTCGGCTCGCGGTCGATGGGCATGTTGCGCCAGGCTTGTGAGGAAGTCGAGATGGATGCAGTGCTCCAATACTGCGTTGTCGACCGCGCTGAGCTGGTCATATTCGTCGAAGAAGCTCGCGCGTAGGTCTGGGCGGTGGTGCCAGATGCGAGAGGCGAGTCGTACGAGGTCGCGGGCGGGTAGGTCGTAGCGGCTGTGCTCGAAGTCGATCATCCTGACCGCTCCGTCGTCGCTGTAGATCATGTTGCGGGGCATGAAGTCGAGGTGGCACGGAAGGGCGGGCAGCGGCGCCAAGTCTCGGAGAGCTCGCATGTGCGCGCGTAGCTCGGCCCGGCGGGCGACGGTGACGCGGTCCCCGGCCTGGTGGATCCAGTACTCGGCGCGTTCTGCGAGCCAGGCCGTCCAGTCTGGTTCGAGGCGGGGTGGTCCAGCGGCGTGCAGTGTCTTGAGCAGCTGTCCTGCCTGCCGGTAGGCGCTCTGCTCGGCCTCGGGGTCGAGCTGCCGCTCATTGAGCGGGACTCCCGCTACCGCGGTGATGACGATGGCTGGCGGGTCGTCGGTTGTCGCGAGCAGTCGGGGTGCCCTGTCTCCGAGGGCAGGAACCCAGGTCCGGTATGCGTGGACTTCCTGGTGGTGTCGTTCCAGGCTGCGTTGGATCTTGACAACGATGTCTCCATGAGCGGCCGTCGAGGCACGGAGCACGCGAGTGCCGGCGTGCCCGGGGTGCGAGGTCACGGACTTGGCGTCGGCGTCGAGGAGGCGTTGGCAGAGCGCGAGGTGAACGTTGACGTCAGTCATGGCGGGGGCGGAGGTGTCGGGTGTCGTTGTGGCTGACGAGTTGCCAGATAATGCGGCCGAAGCGGTTGGTCGGTCGCTGCCACCGCGCGAGCGAGGCATGGTCGGTGACGAAGCCGAGTCGGAGGCAAGCATTCCGGGGAAGGCCGAGGAGCAGATTGTGGGCCACTTCGACGGTTTCGCCGTGGGCGGCGATGAGGATTCGTTCGCCATCGTGACGGGCGAGGATCTTCTGCAGTGCTGCGGTCGCCCGGTAGAGGTACTCGTTCCACGTCTCGGAGCCGGAAGCGTACTGGCGGTCTGGGCCGTGCTGAGGCGGCCCCTGGAAGGAAGTCTTGACGTCGACCCAGGGTCGGCCGTCGGCGTCGCCGTGGTTAGGGCCGCGGAGGTCCGGGTCGATGGTGGCAGGCAAGCACAGGGTTCGGGTGATGATCTCGGCGGTCTGGGCTACGCGGAGTCGAGGTGTGGTGTAGAAGGCGGTATAGGGCTGTTGGGCGTGCTCGGCGGCCAGGCGAGCAGCGAGTTGTTCCGCCTGGTTCCGGCCGAGATCGGTGAGGCCGGTGCAGCCCTGTTTGCCGCCGACGATTCCGGCGACGTTGCAGGCGGCTTCGCCATGGCGGGCGATGACGAGTTCGGTTGTCGGGGCCATTCGGGGGTTCCTTCTCAGTTCAGTTCGGTGAGAAACGGGTCGGGCCAGGGCCGGACGGTGGGCCAGGGGTGCCGGTAGCCGTTGCGGCCGAGATATCGCAGAGTCAGCAGGTGGTGTAGCTCGGCGTACCGTTTCAGGTCGGCCAGGCTGCAGAGCTGGGGTGCGACAGCGAGGCGGTAGGCGCGAAGACAGCGAGTGATCGATCGGTCGGCGAGGCGGCCGTAGGTCATCGATGCGGTGACCAGGAGGCCGGCTAGGTCGTAGCCGAAGGGAGCGAGTGTCAGGTCGTCGAAGTCGATGACGGCGACCTCGTTGCGGTTCGCAAGGTAGTTCCGAATGTTCGGGTCCTTGTAGAACGTCACGGGCTCCCCGGGTCTGCCGAGTACGGCGTCGATGACCGGTCCGTGGATGCCCGCTGCGGTTGCGGCGTGGTGTAGCGCCGCCTGACGCGGGCTGGCGAAGCCGGGGATCACGAGGCCGGTCGAGGTTGTATGGGGTCGATCGAGGCGGGCGGCCCGAAGCTCATCTCGGTGTGCGGCAGCGTGAAGGCGGCCCAGGGCTGCTGCGACTCGCGGAAGATCTTCGACGCCGGGTGCGCGCCCCGACAGCCGTTCGAACACGAGATGCCGGGCACCCCGGGCGACAAGCGCGGGCAGGCGTACGCCGGAGCCCAGTCCGGCCAGCCAGGCGTGGTGGGCGGCAGCGGCGACGCAGCGATCCGGGTCGTCGTACCGTTTGACGAAGATCGCGCCGTTCATCGCCGCACCGCTACGGCGTAGCTGACGGTGGATCGGGTTATGTAGGGCGGGGCGGGCAGTTG
>NZ_WVUH01000390.1 GCF_017614955.1 Micromonospora echinofusca | reverse complement strand
GCAGTGCACATTCGACCGCCCCGGAGAACACCGCGCGCCCTGTTCGCGGTCGCGCCGCTGGCGCTGGCCCTCGTCGCAGGCCTGCTGGTCTCGCCGTCCGCCGCAGCGGCGGCACCCCCGGACCGCCCGGCCGTCCCGGCGGCACCGCAGGACCGCCCGGCGCCCGCCCCGGCCGACGGGGACGCCCGGGACCGGCACGTCCAGTCCCGGGCCCTGCCGCCACGCGACCGCGCCCCGCTACCCGCCTCCCGCGACGAACTGCGCCGCGACTACGACGACGCCACCGGCACCGCACCGCGTCCCCGGCCCTCGATGCGCGCCCGGTCGGGCCCGGCTGCCGCCGCCGTCTGCAACGTCAGCGACTTCACCAGCCGTACCGGCAGCGCGCTGGTCCAGCAGATCAGGGCGTCCACCACGGACTGTGTCAACACCCTGTTCAGCCTGACCGGCGGCGACGCGTACGCCGCCTTCCGTGAGGCGCAGATGGCCAGCGTCGCGTACGGACTGCGGGACAACGCGGTCGGCTACGACGGCACCAACGCCACCGGCACCGCCCAGCTCGTGCTCTACCTACGCGCCGGCTACTACGTGCAGTGGTACAACCCGTCCACCGTGGGCTCGTACGGCCCCACGCTCCAGACCGCGATCCGCGCCGGGCTCGACACCTTCTTCGGCAACAGCCGCTCCGGTGACGTCTCCGACGCCAACGGCGAGACGCTGGCCGAGGCGGTCACCCTGATCGACAGTTCCGCCGAGAACGCCCGCTACCTGTACGTGGTGAAGCGGCTGCTCACCGGCTACAACAGCTCCTACCACGCGTCCTGGTGGATGCTCAACGCCGTCAACAACGTCTACATCGTGCTGTTCCGGGGCCACCAGGTACCCACGTTCGTCACCGCCGTCACGGCGGACCCGAGCATCACCGACACCCTCTACGCCTTCGCCTCGACCAACCGGGCCCTGCTCGGCACCGACAACGGCTACCTGGCCTCGAACGCCGGCCGGGAGCTCGGCCGCTTCCTCCAGCACAGCGCCCTGCGCGGCAAGGTCCGCCCGCTGGCCCGGGGCCTGCTCGACCTCAGCGCGATCACCGGACCGACCGCCGCACTGTGGGTCGGCGTCGCCGAGATGACCGACTACTACGACCAGGCCAACTGCGCCTACTACAACACCTGCAACCTCCAGCAGCGGCTGGCCGACGCGGTGCTGCCCATCACCTACACCTGCGGCAGCAGCATCCGCATCCGGGCGCAGCAGATGAGCTCGACCGAGCTGGCCTGGGCCTGCACCAGCATGCGCAACCAGGATGCGTACTTCCACTCCGTGGTGGCGGACAGCGGGCCGGTCGCCGGCGACCTCAACGCCACCCTGGAGGTCGTGGTCTTCGACTCCAGCACCGACTACCAGACCTACGGCGGGCCGATGTTCGGCATCGACACGAACAACGGCGGGATGTACCTCGAAGGGAACCCGTCGGCGGTCGGCAACCAGCCACGGTTCATCGCCTACGAGGCCGAGTGGCTGCGACCCACCTTCGAGATCTGGAACCTCAACCACGAGTACACCCACTACCTCGACGGCCGCTTCGACATGTACGGCGACTTCACCGCCAACATCTCCACCCCGACCATCTGGTGGATCGAGGGCTTCGCCGAGTACGTCTCGTACTCCTACCGCAACCTCACCTACACCGCCGCCATCACCGAGGCCGGCAGACGGACCTACTCGCTGCGCACCCTCTTCGACACCACCTACAGCCACGACACCACCCGGGTGTACCGGTGGGGCTACCTGGCGGTGCGGTACATGCTCCAGTCGCACCGCAGCGACGTGACCACCCTGCTCGGCCACTACCGCACCGGCAACTGGAGTGCCGCGCGCACCCTGCTGACCAGCACCATCGGCAGCCGCTACGACACCGACTGGTACGCCTGGCTGGACGCCTGCGCGGCCGGCAACTGCGGTGGCGGCACCAACCCGCCGGCCAACCAGCCCCCGACGGCCGCGTTCACCGTGACGACCAGCAACCTGACCGCGTCCTTCACCGACCGGTCCACCGACAGCGACGGCACCGTCGCCACCCGGAGCTGGGACTTCGGTGACGGCACCACGTCCACCGCCACCAACCCCACCCGGACCTACCAGACCGCCGGCACCTACACGGTCACCCTGACCGTGACCGACAACCAGGGGGCCGTCGGTCGGACCTCGCAGACCGTGACGGTGTCCGGCACCGGCGTGACCGAGTGCACCGACAGTGACACCCGGGTGCTCGGGAAGAACTGCCAGCGCAGCGGTGCGTCGGCCACCACCGGCAACTACGCCTACTTCTACCTCTACCTGCCGGCCGGGACGACCACGCTGCGGATCACCTCGACCGGCGGTACCGGTGAGGCGGACCTGTACTACAACGCCAGCACCTGGGCCACCACCAGCGCGTACACCCAGCGGTCGACCAACACCGGCAACGGCGAGACGATCACCGTGACCAACCCGGCCGCCGGCTACCGCTACATCAGTCTCCACGCCCGGCAGAGCTTCAGCGGAGTCTCGGTGAAGACCGAGTACTGACCGGGACCGCGCCCGGGGGCGGGACGGCGGGTGACCGTCGCCCGCCCCCGTGGCGCTGCCGGCGGGTCCGTCCGGGGGCCAGCGGGCGCCGGACGCCGCCTGGCTAGACGACGAGGGGCGCGAGGACGCTGGCGTCCGTCGCCTCGGTGTTGCTGAGGACGACGAGGCGGCGACGTGACTCCGGGAGGTACGCCACGAATGCCTTGAAGCCCGCGTTGTGGCCGTCGTGGTGCCACCACCGCTGGCCACGGACCTGGCCGACGAAGACGCCGAACCCGTAGCCGCCCGCCTCCGGCCCCATACCGGTGCGCGCCTGTTCGGTCAACATCAGCGTGCGGTACGGCTCGTCGAGCAGACGCCCCTCCTGGAGCGCGTCGAGCCAGCCAAGTAGATCCCCCGCCGTGGACCAGACGTCGCCGGTACCCATCCCGACCACGTCCAACTCCCACGTCGGCAGCGGCTCACCGGCAGCGTCGTGGCCATCGGCGAGACCTGTCTGCCCGCGAGGCGTGCCCGCGAAGGTGCGGGTCAGGCCGAGCGGGACGAGAACGCGGTCGGCGAGAAATCTCCGGTACGGCACTCCGGCCGCCCGTTCCACGGTCTGCGCCAGCAGCACGTACCCGGGGCTGCTGTAACGCCAGCCCTGCCCCGGCGGAAAACGCAGCGGCAGACGGTGGAACGTCTCCCTGAGAGCGTCGGGCTCGACCCGCTGCGCCAGGTCGATCATCGGGTAGTCATCCCAGTGGCCCAGGCCCGACGTGTGGGTGAGCAGGTGATGCAGGGTGATGCCGTGCCACTCGTCCGGGCAGTCGTCGATCCAACGGTGGACGGGGTCGTCCAGGCGCAGGGTGCGATCCTGGACGAGCAGCAGAACGGCAGCGGCGGTGAACTGTTTGCTCACCGAGGCGATCTGGTACCGGGTGTCTGTCGTGTCGTCCACGAGAAGGTCGTCGCCCTGCCGCACCAGAATCTCCACCCGTACCACCGGACGGATTCTAGGTTTCCCGCCGGAACGCGGCTAGTCCCAGCAGAGGCAGAACGGTTTACCGGCCGGGTCGGCGTAGACCCGCCAGTTCTCCCCGCCGGCGGAGAGCGAGGTGGCGCCGAGCCTCAGCACCGCCGCCTCGGCCACGTCGACGTCGTCGACCGTGACGTCGAGGTGGAGCTGCTGCGGGTACGCCGGGTCGGGCCAGCGGGGCGCCCGGTACTCGGTGACCTGCTGGAACAGCACCGGCTGCACCCCGTCCTCGCCGATCATCGCCATGCCCTCGCCCTCGTAGGTGACGGGCTTGCCGAGCAGTTCCGCGTAGAAGGCGCTCAACCGGCCCGCGTCCGGGCAGTCGAGCATCACGCCCATGAGCGTGGTCTCCTGTCTCGCCGGGAACAGGCACAGGTCGAACGGGTGCCCGGCCGGGTCGGCCAGCGTGTACCAGCTCTCGTTCCTGCGCAGCGGCGTCGCACCGCACTCGACCGCCCTGGCGGCGCCGGCGTCCAGGTCCGGTACCCGCAGGTCGAGGTGTGCCTGCTGCGGGTACGCCGGGTCGGGCCAGCGCGGCGGCACGTGGTCCCGGCTGTGCTGGACGGCGACCCGCCAGCCGTCACCGGTCTCCATGGCGACCCAGTCGTCCTCGGCGTACGTCTCGGTCCACCCGGCCAGCGCGGTGTAGAACGCGGCGAGCCGCCGGGCGTCGGGTGCGTCGAGCGCCACGGCGCGCAGTCTGCCGATCATCGGGCCCTCCCTCCGGATCACCCCATCATGCCCGGGGCGGCTCGCCGGTGCGCGCCTCCACCAGGTACATGGCCACCAGCACCAGCAGCCCACCCAGCAGGATCCGTACCCCGAGCTGCTCACCGCCGATCGCCACCGCGAACACCCCCGCCCACACCGGTTCCATGGTCATCGTGATGGCCGCCCGGGTGGCCGACATCCGGGCCTGCGCCCAGGTCTGCAACAGCATCGCCACGGCACCGGCCAGCACGGCGACGTAGAGCAGCACCCACCAGTCCGCCGACGTCTGCGGCAGGGTGAACCCGTCGCGGAACCCGCCGGCCGCGCACACCAGGGCCACCACCGCGAGCTGCACGGCGGTCAACCCCCACGTGTTCGACCCGACCCGGCTCCACTGGGACAGCAGCACGATGTGCACCGCGTACATGAGCGCGCTGAGCAGCGTCAACGCCTCCCCGGTCCCGACGGCGAGGCCCTGCAACGAGAGCACGGCCAGCCCGGCGGTGGCCAGCACCACCGCGACCCACAGGTTCCACCGGGGCCGCACCCCGAGCCAGAACACCCCGATCAGCGGGGTGGCGACGACGTACATGCCGGTGATGAAGCCGGACACCGCCGCCGAGGTGTGCGCCAGCCCGACGGTCTGCAGGATCTGGGCCACGCCGTACACCAGCCCCAGGACGGCGCCCCGGCCCAGTTCCCGGCGGGTGAGCCGGCGCACCGACGGGTACGCCACGGCGACGACCGCGAGGGTGGCGATCACGAACCGCAGGGCCAGGAAGTCGACCACCGGTACCCGCTCGACGACGCCCTTGATCAGCGGAAACGTCGATCCCCAGATGGCGGTGAGCAGGACCATCGCGGCCAACGGCAGGACCGCCGAGACGTCCCGCCGAGACGGCGGGACCAGGCCCCGGCGGGGCGCCGGGAGCAGGCGCCGGCGGCTGCCGGACTCAGGCACGCCGGTCGGCTGGTGGGGTGCGGTCGCCACGTGGTCGCCCCGACTCCGGCAGGAGGGAGCGCAGGAAGAAGAGCAGGTTCGCCGGTCGTTCGGCGAGCCGCCGGAGGAAGTACCCGTACCAGTCGTCACCGTAGGGAAGGTAGACCCGCATCCGGTGGCCGGCGGCGGCGAGGCGGGCCTGTTCCCGGGTCCGGACACCGTAGAGCATCTGGTACTCGTAGTCGTCACGGGACCGTCCGGCCAGCCGGGCGAGCCGGTCGGCGTGGGCGATCAACGCCGGGTCGTGGGAGCCGACCATCGGGTACCCGGCGCCGCGCATCAGGACCTCCAGGCAGCGCAGGAACGCCGCGTCGACCTCGGCCCCCGACCGGTACGCCACCGAGGCCGGTTCGGCGTAGGCGCCCTTGACCAGGCGTACCCGGCTGCCGGTGGTGGCGAGGTCGACGCAGTCGGCGGCGGTACGGAACAGACACGCCGGTAGGGCGACCCCCACCCAGGGGAAGTCGACGCGCAGGTCCCGCAGCACGGACAGGGTCGAGTCGACGGTGGTGTGGTCCTCCATGTCGAGGGTGACCGTGGTGCCGGCCTGCTGCGCGGCGGCGCAGATCCGGCGGGCCAGCCGCAGCGCGTACCGTTCTCCGCCGTCGGGGAGGGCCTGGCCCAGCGCGGACAGTTTGAGCGACACCTCGGCACGTGGGGCCAGGCCGGCCGCGTCCAGGGCGGCGAGCAGCGTCAGGTACGCCGCGCCCACGGCGTCGGCGCGCTCCCGGGTCGAGGTGTCCTCGCCGAGATGGTCGATGGTCACGGTCAGTCCCTCGTCGACCAGACGGCGGGCCACGGCGAGGGCCTGGGGGACGTGTTCACCGGCGACGAACCGGTCGACCACCCGGCGGGTGACCGGTTCGTCGCCGGTGAACACGTC
>NZ_WVUH01000038.1 GCF_017614955.1 Micromonospora echinofusca | reverse complement strand
GGGCAGTCCTCGGTGGTGGCCAGGGACGGCAGCGGCAACTTCAGCAGCGTGCAGGCGGCCGTCGACGCGGTGCCGGCCGGCAACGCCAGCCGGTACACCATCACCATCAAGCCGGGTACCTACCGGGAGGTGGTGAAGATCCCGGCCGACAAGCCGTACGTCTCCTTCGTCGGCTCCACCGGCAACGCCGCCGACGTGGTGATCACCTACGACAACGCCTCGGGCACCCCGCACCCGAACGGCGGGACGTACGGCACCTCGGGCAGCGCCTCGGTGACCATCGACGGCAACGACTTCACCGCGAAGCACCTCACCTTCGCCAACAGCTTCGACGAGACGGCGTACAGCTACAGCGCCGAGCAGGCGGTGGCCGTCCTCACCCGGGCCGACCGGCTGGTCTTCGACAACGTCCGGTTCCTCGGCAACCAGGACACGCTCTACCACAACAGCGCGAACAGCAGCACGATCGGCCGGGCGTACTTCCGCAACTGCTACGTCGAGGGAGACGTCGACTTCATCTTCGGCCGGGGGACGGGCGTCTTCGACCGCTGTGAGATCCGGTCGCTCAGCCGGGGGTCGTCCAGCAACAACGGGTACGTCACCGCGCCCTCGACGATGATCGGCAACCCGTACGGTTTCCTGTTCACCCAGTGCACCCTGACCACCGACTCGGCGGTCGCGCAGAGCGTGCACCTCGGCCGGCCGTGGCACCCCGGCGGCGACGTCAACGCGATCGGCCAGGTGGTGTTCCGCGACAGCGTGCTCGGGGCGCACGTCAAGGACGCCCCGTGGACCGACATGTCCGGCTTCTCCTGGCGGGACGCCCGGTTCTTCGAGTACCACAACAGCGGCCCCGGCGCGACGGTGACCGCCGACCGCCCCCAGTTGACCGACGCCCAGGCGCCCACCTACACCGCCCAGAGGTACCTGGCCGGGACGGACGGCTGGAACCCGGTCCACTGACCCGGAACGGGTACCGGGGCGGTGGCAACGCCGCTGCCGCCTCCGTACCGTTGACCGGGCGGGGACCGGTGCCGCCGTCGGCGTGTGGCACCGGTCCCCGCCCCGCGTGGTGGCCCGGCCCCGGACCGCGTGGTCAGTCCCGGCGGAGCCAGAGCACGCCGAGCGGGGGCAGCCGCAGCGACACCGACGCCGGCAGGCCGTGCCACGGCACGTGCTCGGCGTGCACCGCACCCAGGTTGCCCACCCCGGAACCGCCGTAGTGCCCGGCGTCGGTGTTGAGGATCTCCGACCAGGTCCCGGCGGCCGGCAGGCCGATCCGGTACCCCTCGTGCGGGGTGGCCGCGAAGTTCGCCACGCAGACCAGGGTGGCCCCGTCCGGGGCGATCCGGACGAACGCCGCCACGTTGTTGCCGGCGTCGTCACCGACGATCCAGCGGAACCCGGCCGGCGTGGTGTCCTGCGACCAGAGCGCCGGGACCGACCGGTACGTGGCGTTCAGGTCCTTCACCAGCCGCTGCACCCCGGCGCGGGCCGGGTCGTGCAGGGTGTACCAGTCCAGGCCGCGTTCCTCGCTCCACTCCCGGTCGTCGGCCAGTTCGCAGCCCATGAAGAGCAGCTGCTTGCCCGGGTGCGCCCACATGTACGCCAGCAGGGCGCGGGCGTTGGCCAGCTGCTGCCAGGTGTCCCCGGGCATCTTGCCGACCAGTGAGCCCTTGCCGTGCACCACCTCGTCGTGGCTGATCGGCAGCAGGTAGTTCTCGCTCCAGGCGTAGACCAGCGAGAAGGTGAGCTGGCCGTGGTGGTGCTGGCGGTAGATCGGCTCCTTGCTCAGGTAGGTGAGCGTGTCGTGCATCCAGCCCATGTTCCACTTGAAGCCGAAGCCGAGCCCGCCGGAGTCGGTCGGCCGGGTCACCCCGGGCCACGCGGTGGACTCCTCGGCGATCATCACCACCCCGGGGTGGTTCTTGTAGACCGTCGCGTTGACCTCCTGGAGCAGCGCGATGGCCTCCAGGTTCTCCCGGCCGCCGTACCGGTTCGGCTCCCACTGGCCGGAGTCCCGCGAGTAGTCCAGGTAGAGCATCGAGGCGACCGCGTCGACCCGCAGCCCGTCGACGTGGAACTCGGCGCACCAGTAGAGCGCGTTGGCGACCAGGAAGTTGCGCACCTCGGGCCGACCGAAGTCGAAGACGTACGTACCCCAGTCGGGGTGCTCGCCCCGGCGCGGGTCGGGGTGCTCGTAGAGCGGCGTGCCGTCGAACCGGGCCAGGGCCCACTCGTCGCGCGGGAAGTGCGCCGGTACCCAGTCCAGCAGCACGCCGATCCCGGCGCCGTGCAGCGTGTCGACCAGGTGGCGGAACTCGTCCGGGTCACCGAACCGGGAGGTGGGCGCGTAGTAGCCGGTCACCTGGTAGCCCCAGGAACCGCCGAACGGGTGCTCCATCACCGGCAGGAACTCCACGTGCGTGAAGCCCAGCTCCACCACGTACGCGGTGAGCTGCTCGGCCAGGTCCCGGTAGGTCAGCCCGGGCCGCCACGAGCCGAGGTGCACCTCGTACACGCTCATCGGCTCCTGGTGCGGCTGCCGACGGGCCCGCCCGGCCAGCCAGGCGTCGTCGGTCCACCGGTAGGTCGAGGCGTGCACCACCGACGCGGTGGCCGGGGGCACCTCGGCGTACGCCGCCAGCGGGTCGGCCTTGTCCCGCCAGACCCCGTCCGGGCCGAGGATGCGGTACTTGTAGCGGTGCCCCGGGGCGGCCTCGGGAACCAGCAGCTCCCACACCCCGCTGCCGCCGAGCGACCGCATCGGCCAACCCTCGTGCGCCCCCCAGCCGGTGAACTCGCCGACCACCCGGACCCCCCGGGCGTTCGGCGCCCAGACCGCGAAGGCCACCCCGCCGGCCGGCTGCGGCCGGGCCCCGAGCGCCTCCCAGAGCCGCTCGTGCCGGCCCTCGGCGATCAGGTGCAGGTCCAGCTCACCGAGGGTCGGCGGGTGCCGGTACGGGTCGTCGACGACCGTCCCGTCCACCTCGATCCGGTAGTCGGTCACGCTGCCCGGCACGGTCGCCTCGAAGATCCCCGCGTCGTGGACCCGGCGCATCGGGTGCCGGTCGGCACCGACCCGGACGCTCACCTCGCCGGCGTCCCGCCGCCAGGTGCGGATCACGGTCCGGCCGTCGGCCGGGTGCGCGCCGAGTACCGCGTGCGGGTCGTGGTGGGTACCCGCGATCAGCTGCTCCATCGGTCATCCTTCTGCCCGGGTACGGCGGGGGTCTGTCCCGCCGCGACGGTGGTGCCGCCGACCGGGGCGGTGCGCACGGTGAACACGTGCGCGGGTTGCAGGTACGGGTCGAGGCGTACCGCGTTGTGCTGCCCCCAGTCGTAACTGGCCCCGGTCAGTTCGTCGTGCACGGTGAACCGTTCGTGCCAGTCCAGACCGAGGGCCGGCATGTCCAGTGTGGTGTTGCCCCACTGCACCGTGGTCGAGTCGAACGAGCAGACCACCAGCACGGTGTTGCCGGTGTCCGCGTCCCGCTTCGACCAGCACAGCAGCGCCGGGTTGTCGATCTCGTGGAAGTGCAGGTTGCGGAGCTGGTGCAGGGCCGGGTTGGCCCGCCGGATCTCGTTGAGCCGGGTGATGAACGGGGCCAGCGAACGGCCCTGCGCCTCGGCCGCCGCCCAGTCCCGGGGGCGCAGCTCGAACTTCTCGCTGTCGACGTACTCCTCGGCGCCGGGGCGGGGCACGTGCTCGAACAGCTCGTACCCGGCGTACATGCCCCAGGAGGGGGAGAGCAGGCTGGCCAGGACCGCCCGGATCCGGAACATCGGCGGCCCGCCGTGCTGCAACGACTCGGGCAGGATGTCCGGCGTGTTCGGCCAGAAGTTGGGGCGCATGTAGTCGGCCGCGGCCAGCAGCTCCGCGCAGTACTCGCGCATCTCGGCCGGGCTGGTCCGCCAGGTGAAGTAGGTGTACGACTGGGTGAACCCGACCTTGGCCAGCCCGTGCATCATCGCCGGCCGGGTGAACGCCTCGGCGAGGAAGAGCACGTCCGGCTCGACCCGCTTGACCTCGGTGATCAGCCAGTGCCAGAAGTCGACCGGTTTGGTGTGCGGGTTGTCCACCCGGAAGATCCGGATGCCCTCGCCGACCCAGTGCAGCACCACCCGCAGGATCTCCGCCCGGATCCCCTCGGGATCGTTGTCGAAGTTCAACGGATAGATGTCCTGGTACTTCTTCGGCGGGTTCTCCGCGTACGCGATGCTGCCGTCGGCCCGGGTGGTGAACCACTCCGGGTGGGCGGTCACCCACGGGTGGTCCGGCGCGCACTGCAACGCCAGGTCCATGGCGATCTCCAGCCCCAGCCCGGCTGCCGCCCCGACGAAGTCCCGGAAGTCGGCCGCCGTACCCAGATCGGGGTGGATCGCCTCGTGTCCGCCCTCGGCGGCGCCGATCGCCCACGGCGAACCCACGTCGTCCGGCCCCGCGACCAGGGTGTTGTTGCGGCCCTTGCGGTTGACCCGGCCGATCGGGTGGATCGGCGGCAGGTAGAGCACGTCGAAACCCATCGCGGCCACGGCGGGCAGGCGTGCCGTGGCCGTGGCGAAGGTCCCGGAGCGGGCCGGCGCGTCGACGGTGGCCGGCACCGCCCCCTCCGAGCGGGGGAAGAACTCGTACCAGGCGGAGAAGAGGGCCCGGGGACGGTCCACCCAGACCGGGTACGTTTCGCCGGCGGTGACCAGCCGGCGTACCGGGTACGCCCAGAGCAGGTCGGCCAGTTCCAGCGCGGGCGCGACCCGGCGCAGCAGCGACAGGTCGGCGTCGCCCAGCGCGGTCACCGCGGCCCGGACCCGCTCGGCGTCCTCGGCCGGTACCCCGTCGAGCGCCTCGGCGAGCAGCGCGGCACCCTCGGCGAGGTCGTTGGCCAACTCGTCGACGCCCTGCCCGGCGGCGAGCTTCTTGCTGACCGCGTGGTGCCAGGTGAGGTAGGGGTCGTCGAACGCCTCGACGGTGAAGCTCCAGGCGCCCACCGCGTCCGGGCGGATGGTGGCGTGCCAGCGGTCCCGGCCGGGCTCACCGGGACGCATCCGGGTGAACGGGCGGGGCGCCCCGTCCGGCCCCTGCCAGACCACGTTGCAGCCCAGCGCGTCGTGCCCCTCCCGGTACGCCACGGCGGACACCGGCACCAGCTCACCGACCACGGCCTTGGCCGGGTAGCGACCGCACGCCACCGAGGGGGAGACGTCTTCGATCGGGAAACGTCCAGTCACCCTGCCAACCTACTGTGCGAGATCGGCTCGCGCGCGGGTGCCGGCCCACCTGTTAGGAAGGGACCCTTCCGCTACCGAAAGCGATAAGAAGGGGCCCTTCCCAACCGCCTCCTACGCCACGGAGCGGTAGACGTCGACGGTGCGGGCGGCGATGGCGTCCCAGGAGAAGTGCTCCACCGCGCGCCGTCGGCCGGCCCGGCCCAGCGCGGCGGTACCCGCCGGGTCGGCGAGCAGGTCGTTGACCGCCGCCGCCAGGTCGGCGACGAACCGCTCCGGGTCCAGCGGGGTGCCGGTACCGTCGGCGACCTGCTCGATCGGCACCAGCCGGCCGGTCTCGCCGTCGGCGACCACCTCGGGGATGCCGCCGGTGGCGGTGGCCACCACCGCCGTCTCGCAGGCCATCGCCTCCAGGTTGACGATCCCCATCGGCTCGTAGATCGACGGGCAGACGAAGACCGTGGCGTGGGTGAGCACCTGGATCACCTCGGCCTTGGGCAGCATCTCGGCCACCCAGACGATTCCGGACCGGCTCGCCCGCAGTTCGGCGACCAACCCCTCCACCTCGGCGGCGATCTCCGGGGTGTCCGGGGCGCCGGCCAGCAGCACCAGCTGCGCGTCCGGTGGCAGGGACCGGGCCGCCCGCAGCAGGTACGGCAGGCCCTTCTGCCGGGTGATCCGCCCGACGTAGACCACACCGGGCCGGTCCGGGTCGATGCCGAGCCGGGCCAGCACATCGGTGCCGTGGTCCGGGGCGTACTGCGCGGTGTCGATGCCGTTGTGCACCACGGTCACCCGGTCGGGGTGGACCGCCGGGTACGCGGTCAGCACGTCCCGGCGCATCCCCGCGCTCACCGCGATCACCGCGTCGGCGGCCTCCAGCGCGGTCCGCTCGCACCAGGACGAGAGCGCGTACCCGCCGCCGAGCTGTTCGGCCTTCCACGGCCGCAGCGGCTCCAGGCTGTGTACGGTGACCACGTGCGGCACCCCGTGTAGCAGCTTCGCGGTGTGCCCGGCCAGGTTGGCGTACCAGGTGTGGCTGTGCACCACGTCGGTGCCCGCGCAGCCGGCCGCCATGGCCAGGTCGACGCCCATGGTGCGCAGCGCGGCGTTCGCCCCGGTCAGCTCGACCGGTTCGGGGTACGCGGTGACGCCGTGCTCGGCGCGCGGCGCGCCGAAGCAGTGCACCCGTACGTCGGCGAGCCGGCGCAGTTCCCGGGCCAGGTACTCGACGTGCACCCCGGCGCCCCCGTACACCTCGGGCGGGTACTCCCGGGTGAGCAGGTCGACACGGAGCGGTCCGGTGGGCGGCGTGGAGGCGGTCACCTCCCGCACCCTAGTGCAGAAGAGTGCGCGTACGAGTGGTGAAGTGGCCGTCGGCTGGTTAGCGTCGGGGCATGTCTCCGAAGGTGCTCGCGATCGTCCTGGCCGGAGGTGAGGGCAAACGCCTGATGCCGCTCACCGCCGACCGCGCCAAGCCGGCCGTCCCCTTCGGTGGGATGTACCGGATGATCGACTTTGTCCTCTCCAACCTGGTCAACGGCGGTTTTCTCAAGATCGTGGTGTTGACCCAGTACAAGTCCCACTCGCTGGACCGGCACGTCACCAAGACCTGGCGGATGTCGAACCTGCTCGGCAACTACGTCGCGCCGGTACCCGCGCAGCAGCGCCGGGGCCCGTGGTGGTTCGCCGGCTCGGCCGACGCGATCTACCAGAGCTTCAACCTGATCAACGACGAGCAACCGGACTACGTGATCGTCTTCGGTGCCGACCACATCTACCGGATGGACCCCCGGCAGATGGTGCAGGACCACATCGACTCCGGGGCCGGGGTGACCGTGGCGGGCATCCGGCAGCCGCTGGCCTCCGCCGACCAGTTCGGCGTGATCGAGGTCGGTGCGGACGGCCGGCGGATCCGGGCGTTCCGCGAGAAGCCCACCGACGCGGTCGGGCTGCCGGACGCCCCCGACCAGGTCTACGCCTCGATGGGCAACTACGTCTTCACCACGAAGGTGCTCTGCGAGGCGGTGGAGCGGGACGCCGGGGACAAGACCAGCAAGCACGACATGGGCGGCAGCATCATTCCGATGCTCGTCGAGCGGGGCGAGGCGAACGTCTACGACTTCCGCGACAACGACGTGCCGGGCAGCACCGACCGGGACCGGGGCTACTGGCGGGACGTGGGGACGCTCGACTCGTTCTACGACGCGCACATGGACCTGATCGCCATCCACCCGGTCTTCAACCTCTACAACTTCGAGTGGCCCATCTACACCGACCAACCGCCCTGGCCGCCGGCCAAGTTCGTGCACGGTTGGCAGGAGCGGGTCGGGCGGGCGGTGGGCTCGCTGGTCTCACCCGGTTCGGTGATCTCCGGCTCGCTGGTGGAGAACTCGGTGGTCGCGCCGAAGGTCAAGGTGCACTCCTGGGCGCACGTCGAGGGTTCGGTGCTGATGGAGGGGGTGGACATCGGCCGGCACGCGGTGATCCGCAACGCCATCCTGGACAAGAACGTCATCGTGCCGGAGGGCGCGGAGATCGGGGTGGACCTGGAGAAGGACCGCCAGCGCTACCACGTCTCCGACAACGGCATCGTGGTGATCGGCAAGGGACAGCGGATCGAGTTGTGACCCGGCACCGGGCGTGTCCCGGTCCCGGTCGGGAAGAATGATCCCCGTTGCCGTCGGGAAGAACAGCCCACGCTCCGCACCACCCGTGTCCCGGTTCCGAGGAGGTTTCCGCCGTGTCGCACGCCCGTGCCGGTCAGCCCGCCGAGCCCGCCGATTTGGTCGACGTGCCCGCACTGGTCACCGCGTACTACACCGGGCACCCGGACCCGGACGACCCGGCGCAGCAGGTCTCCTTCGGCACCTCCGGGCACCGCGGGTCCAGCCTGCGGACCGCGTTCAACGAGGACCACATCGTCGCGGTGACCCAGGCGCTGGTCGACCACCGCCGGGCCAACGGCGTCGACGGGCCGCTCTTCCTGGCCCGGGACACCCACGCGCTCAGCGCCCCGGCCACCGCCAGCGCGCTGGAGGTGCTCGCCGCCAACGACGTCACCGTGCTGCTGGACACCCGGGACGGCTACACCCCGACCCCGGCGCTGTCGCACGCGATCGGAACCCACAACCGGGGGCGGACCGGCGGCCTGGCCGACGGCATCGTCATCACCCCGTCGCACAACCCGCCGGACGACGGCGGCTTCAAGTACAACCCCACCAACGGCGGGCCGGCCGACACCGACGTGACCCGGTGGATCCAGGACCGGGCCAACGAGCTGCTGCGGGACGGGCTCAAGGGGGTCCGCCGGATCCCGTACGCGCGGGCGCTGGCCGTCGACACGACCGGCCGGTACGACTTCCTCGGCGGGTACGTCGACGACCTGCCGGCCGCCATCGACATCGCCGCGATCCGGGACGCCGGGGTACGCATCGGCGCCGACCCGCTCGGCGGGGCCAGCGTCGCGTACTGGGGCGAGATCGCCGAGCGGCACCGGCTCGACCTCACCGTGGTCAACCCGACGGTGGATCCGACCTGGCGGTTCATGACCCTGGACACCGACGGGAAGATCCGGATGGACTGCTCGTCGCCGAACGCGATGGCGTCGCTGATCGCCGCCCGGGACCGGTTCCAGGTCTCCACCGGCAACGACGCCGACGCCGACCGGCACGGCATCGTCACCCCGGACGCCGGCCTGCTCAACCCCAACCACTACCTGGCGGTGGCCATCGCCCACCTGTTCCGTACCCGGGACGGGTGGGGGCCGGCCGCGGCGGTCGGCAAGACCCTGGTCAGCTCGTCGATGATCGACCGGGTCGCCGCCGACCTGGGCCGGCCGCTGCTGGAGGTGCCGGTCGGGTTCAAGTGGTTCGTGCCCGGCCTGCTCGACGGGACGGTCGGGTTCGGCGGTGAGGAGAGCGCGGGGGCGTCCTTCCTGCGGCTGGACGGCACCACCTGGACCACCGACAAGGACGGCATCCTGCTCTGCCTGCTCGCCGCCGAGATCATCGCGACCACCGGCCGGAGCCCGAGTGAGCACTACGCCGAGCTGACCGGTCGGTTCGGTGCCCCCGCGTACGCCCGGATCGACGCCCCGGCCAGCCGGGCGGAGAAGGCCGTGCTCGGCCGGCTCTCCCCGGAGCAGGTCACCGCGACCGAACTGGCCGGCGAGCCGATCACCGCGACGCTGACCGCCGCGCCCGGCAACGGCGCCCCGATCGGCGGGCTGAAGGTCTGCACCGACTCCGGCTGGTTCGCCGCCCGCCCCTCCGGCACGGAGGACGTTTACAAGATCTACGCCGAGTCGTTCCAGGGGCCGGAGCACCTGGCCCGGATCCAGACCGAGGCGCGGAAACTGGTCTCGGAGGTGCTCCGCCGGGCCTGACCGCCCCGCCCGCCCGGCCCGGCGTCCGTCCCGACGGTCGGTCAGCCGGTGCCGACCGGCCGGTGCATCCGGGTGAAGGTGGCCAGGGCCGGGGTGGACCCGTCAAGGGAACCACCGGCCGGCTCGATCGTGTAGGCCCGGCTGACCGGTACCAGGGCGGCCACCACCGCCGGCAGGTCCCGCCCGACCGGCCCGGGTGGTACCCGGAGCACGTCACCGACCAGCCGGACCACCGCCGGACCGGTCGGGGTGTGCAGGGTCAGGTCACCGAAACCGTAGGCGTCGCGGTGCGCCACGAACGCCGGCCAGTCGGTGACCCGCACCGGTGCCGCCCCGGTTGCCGACCGGATGGGTACCGGCCACCAGACCGAGTCCTGCCGGGCGACGAAACCGAGCCGGTCGTAGAGCCGGCGGGCACCGGGGTTGTCGAGGGAGACGTCCAGCAGCAGCCGGTCGCAGCCGACCTGTCCGGCCAGACCGGCACCGTCGCGCAGCAGCCGGCCGCCGTGACCCCGGCCGCGTTCGTCCGGGCGTACGGCGATGCCGTTGAGCAGCAGTTCGCCGCCGGGCAGCCGCCGCCAGTCGGCGACCGCGTCGAGCCGGTCACCGCTGCGCAGGCAGCGGAGCAGCACGGTACGCGCGGCCGGCGGTGGGGCCAGTGCCGCCGCGAGGAAGGACCGGAACCGGGGCGCGTGGTAGGCGGCCAGACCGGCACACGCGGTCGGGACCGAGGAGGCGAGCAGCTCCACGGCGGCGTCGAGCGCCGGGTCCGCCGGGGTGTCGAGGGAGGTGACCTCGCCCGTGATCACGACGGTACCCCGGAGAGCTGCCGCTCCGCGCCCTGCGCGAGCAGGTGGCGTTCGTGGTCGAGGTCGAGCATCGTGGCCGTCGGGTCGACGGCGATGCCGGACCCGAGCAGCACGTTGCCGACCGTCCGGACCAGGATGCGCAGGTCCAACCAGGGCGACCAGTTCTCGACGTACTGCACGTCGTACTCCAGGCGCTCGTTCCAGGGCAGTCCGTTGCGGCCGTTGACCTGGGCGAGTCCGGTGATGCCCGGGGGGACGAGGAAGCGCTGGCGTTCCCGGTCGGTGTACCAGGGGTCGTAGCGGGGCACCAGCGGTCGGGGTCCGACCAGGCTGAGGTCGCCCCGGACGACGTTCCACAGCTGCGGAAGCTCGTCGATGCTCAGCCGCCGGAGCACGACGCCCAGTCCCCGGCAGCGGACCCCGTCCGGCAGCAGGTTGCCGTCGGCGTCGCGTTCGTCGGTCATGGTGCGGAACTTGTAGATCCGGAACGGCTGTTCCCCCCGGCCGGTGCGTTCCTGGACGAACACCACCGGCGACCCGAGCCGCAGCCGGATGAGCAGGACGGCCAGCAGGATCACCGGTGCGGCGGCGATGAGGACGAGCAGGGCGACGGTGAGGTCGAGAGTGCGTTTGATCCGTGCGTCCCGGGCGGGGGAGGAGCGATGAAAACTCACGTTCGGCGCATCCAATCCTTTAGCCGGCTAAATCGGCCAAAGGTTTTATAGCAGCCGTATCTACGTGCCCTGGTCGGTTTCACGAACCCGGCCCGGTGCTCAACGCGGCGGGGGCAGCTCGCGGCGGTTGAGCTGCTCCCGGAGCTGCTCCGGCAGCAGCTCCCGGAGCTGTTCGGGCAGCAACGGCAGGTCGAGCAGACTCAGCTTGAGCTGGTTGCGTTCCCGGTGTCGGCGCGGGTCGAGCCGGACCACGAAACCGGCGTCGCGGCGGTACCGCACCCCGACGACCTCCTCGGCGCCGATGTGCCGGATCACCCGACCGTCCACCTCGACCGCGACCCGCGCCGCGCCGGGCCGCAGCTCCAACCGGATCGTCTCGTCCGGGGAGAGCACCACACTGCGGGAGATCCCGGCCATCGGCGCGGACGGGGTGACCACCACCACCTGGGCGGCCGGGGAGACCAGCGGCCCACCGGCCGCATAGCTGTACGCGGTGGACCCGGTCGGGGTACTCACCACCAGCGCGTCACAGCGGTAGTGCCCGTACCGCTGCCCGTCGACGGCCAGGACCGCGCTGACGAAGCCGGTACCGGGCTGACGGGCCAGCGCCACGTCGTTGAACGCCACCGCCTCCGCGCCGCAGACGTCCAGTACCAGGCAGCTGTGCGGCTCCAGCGTCACGTCCCGCGCGGCGAGCCGGTCCAACGCGGCCGGCAGGTCCGGCGGTTCCACCTCGACCAGGAAGCCGAGCCGACCCAGGTGCACCCCGAGGACCGGTTTCGGATCGTCCACGGTCAGCCGGAGCGCGCCGAGCATGGTGCCGTCACCGCCGATGCTGACGAAGGCGTCGCAGCAGGACGCCAGGTCGGCGGCGGGCAGGGCCGTCACCGTGGACGGTGCCCGGTGCCGGTCGGTGTCGCGCACGTACAACCGGGCGTCCCGGGCAGCCGCCCAGGCGACGATCGTCCCGAGCACCCCGGCCGCGTCCCGGCTGGGGTGCAGCACCAGCCCGAGCCGGATAGGGTCCATGCCCCCAGCTCATCACAGCGGACCCGGCCGGTCTGCCGGATCGCGGCAAGCCCGGTCGCACCCCGTGCGCCGGGCCGGTGGAACGACGCAGGGGTGACGCCGACCCGCAGGCCGGCACCACCCCTGCATGTGCTCCGGTCAGCTACCCAGCAGGTGGGTCAGCGACCGGGCGACCAGGTCGTCGCGGGCCGCCGGGGCCAGCCCCTCCAGCCCGAATCCGAGGTAGACGGTGTCCGGGGTGGTCACCACCGACCCCTCCTCGAACGCCTGCTGGCTGCGGGTCCAGGTGTTCGCCCCGCCCGCCGTGCCCGGCGGCGGCCCGGCGACCGTCCAACCGCCGAGGTCGGCGGACTCGAAGGACGTCTCCGCCACCGTCGCCCCGTCGGCGATGAACCGCGCGTCGTCCAGGAAGACGCCGAGCCCCTGGGTCGACCAGTCCGAGGCCGACGAGATGGCGATCTCCACCTTCTTGCCGGCGTACGCCGACAGGTCGATCCGCCACTCCTGCCAGCCCCCCGACGCACCGGTGGCCGCGTGCCACTCGCCGGTGCTGCCGGTCGGGGAGCAGTCCGCCCCGACGTAGTGCCCGAGGAACGGGTGCAGCTCCTCGACCCAGCCACCGGCGCAGCTCTCCCCGGTGACCCGACCGGTGTGCCCGTTGGCGTCCGGCAGGGTCGTCCAGTTGTCGCTGCCCACCTCGTGCGCCTCGACGAAGAGGAAGTCCCAGTTCTCCTCCACGTCGTACGAGGTGAAGAAGCGCAGTTCCGCGCTGCTCGCCGAGGTCAGGTCGACGGTCCGGGTCAGCCGCTTGTACGCCTCGTCGGCCCGGTTGCTGTACAGGTACCAGTCCCCGGTGCGCGGGTCGAACGGAGCGGCCCCCGGCCGCGCCCAGTCCACCGGCGCGGAGCTGGTGAACTGCGGGTACCCGGCCGGCGGCAGGAAACTCGACGTGGTCAGGAAGGACGCCGTGTGGTCCTGGTTGCCGGCCGAGCCGGGCGCGTTGAGGGTGCCGGTAAACCCGCTGAACGGTCCGGCCGCGCCCTGCACCGGGTACGGCGTGCCGTCCGGGTCGGTGCCGCCGTCGCTGACGTAGGTGTACGCGCCGAGGTAGTACTGCTGGAAGTCGTTGAGCAGCGGCAGGCAGCGCGGGTCGGCGGCGTCGGTGCACTCCGCCGGGGCGTCCGGCCGGTAGCCGTACGACCCGTTCGCCGACTGGGCGTAGAGCGCGTACTTGCCGCTGACCAGGACCTTGCCGCCCTCGTTGAGGTAGTCCCGGACGGCCAGTTCGGTCTCCGCCGCGGCCCGTGCCACGGTACCCGGCACCTGCCCCGGCGACCGGGTGATCACGTCGTCACCGGTCTCCCAGACCACCGCCCGGTAGTGCGACAGCACGCCGAGCGGGTGCGGCGCCCTCCGGCCCATCACGTCGAAGTCGTAGACGTCGCTGCTGCGCCCGGCGGCGGTCAGCGAGGCGGCCACCTCGTCGGCGTACTTCGCGCTGGTCACGCCCTGCGCCGGGCTCAGCCCGGTGACGTCCTCCATGGCCAGCACCAGGACGTCCCCGCCGATGTCGGTGTGCACCCGGTAGGTGAAGTGCTCGCTGGCCACCACGCCCCGGCCGGACCTGCTGCCGGTGAACCACACCTCGACCCGGTCACCGGGCTTCGCGCCGGTCACCGTGCCGCGTAGCTCGGCGTAGTAGTCGTGGTGGGTGTCGCCGTACCGCTCGCCGCCCTTCCATTCCCGGACCGCGACGGTCTTCGGCCGGCCGCCGTTGACGACGTAGTGCATGCGGACGTTCTTCAGCGCCCGCCGCGCGGTGGTGGCGACCTGCTGGGTGCGACCGTACGAGGTGTCGAAGGCGTCCACCACGAAGTCCGGGGTGCTGCGGCCGACCACCGAGACCGGGTCGTCCGGGTCGGCCGCCGACTTCGCCACGGCCAGCGCGAACGGCAGGTTCTTGGCCACCTCGGCGGCGATCAGCTTCTCGTCGTCCGGGAAGATGAAGCCGCTGACGCAGTCCTCCGGCCGCCACTGGTCGTCCGGGTCGGAGGCCGCCGCCGACTCGCAGGTGGACATCTCCGGGGTGAACCCGAGCGTGCCGTATTTGACGGTGGCGTGGCTGTCGGTGTCGCCGTTGGTGGTGTACAGCTCGGCCGACAGGTCCGGGTCGTACCCCGGCACGGCGGGATGGTCGTCGTCACCGACCATCGCCTTGTAGATCTCGTCGTCCGGAGTGGGTGTGGCGACCTGCCAGCCCACCCCGTACAGCAGCAGCTGGGCCGCCGAGTGGTAGTTGACGAAGAACTCGAAGCCGACCCGACGGAACAGCCGGTCCAGCGCCTGGGTCTCCGGCTCGGAGTTGGCCGACGGACCCCGGTAGGTGTCGTTCTCCGCATCCGGCGAGGAGCCCTCGTTGTCGTACCCCCACTTGTAGGCGAAGTTGCGGTTCAGGTCGACGCCGTCGGCGGTGGTGATCCGGCCGTCCCCGTCGTTGTCCCGCAGGTTCTTGCGCCACAGCCGGTTGCCGGGGGTGAACGTGTGGTCGTAGCCGTCCGGGTTGGCCACCGGGAGGAACCACAGCTCGGTGGTGTCCAGCAGCCGGGTGATCTCGGCGTCGTGACCGTAGTTGTCCAGCACGTGGTGCAGCAGCCGGCGGGTCATCTCCGGGGTGATCCACTCCCGGGCGTGCTGCGCGCTGCCGTAGAGCACCGCCGGGCGCTTGCCGTCCGGCACGGTACGGGCGTTCTTGGTGACCTTCACGGCCAGGATCGGCTTGCCCTGCACCGTGCGGCCGATGGTCTCCACCTTGGCCAGCTTCGGGAAACGGGCGGCGGTGGAGACGATCTCGTCCCGGAGGCCGCCCGGCTCGCTGTACGACCGGAACGCCGTCCAGCCGGCGGCGGCCTGCTCGCGCAGTGCGCGGGACGCCTCCTTGCCGCGTACCTTCTTCACGGTCAGCGGCACGCCCCGGCTGGTGAGCCGCTCGGCCTGCCGGGTGCTGAGCACCGCCTCCACCGTGGTGTTGCCGACCTGGTCGGCCGAGACGTGGCTGTGGCCCAGGTCGACCCCGACCGCGCGCAGCTCGTCGAGCTGCTTCGGGGTGACGGTGCCGACGTACACCTCCAGCCTGTCCCGGGCGTCCGGTGCGGACGGCGGCTGTGCGGTCACCGGTGCGGTCAGCGCCATCGCGCCGACCAGAGTGAACACGCTGGCGATCGCCAGCCGTGTCTTCCTCATCGCGCCCCCTCGTTTGTGGGATCTCTAGGCGCGAGCCTTCCTGCTGTCCGCAACGGGTGTCAATGCTTCGATCGGTTGGCGGGTGTCGTCCCGGTGGAACGTCCGGCGGGTTTCGTCCCGGTCGGACGGTCGGTGGGTGCCGTCCCGGTCGGGTCGCCAGGTGACCAGCAGGGAGAGGGCGAGCAGGATCTCGGCGAGGTCCCCGCCGTAGTACATGACGGCCGCGCCGGCCCGCAGCTCACCGGGGGACGCCGGGATGTCGACGACCAGTCCGGCGTGGACGAGCTGGGCCAGGACCGCGTGCGCGACCACGGCCACCCCGAGCACCACCAGCCGGGCCGGTACCCGGGGCCGGTGCGGGCCGGGGTCGGGCCCGGCGACCGACCAGGCGAACAGGTACCCGCTGAGCAGGAAGTGCAGGTGGACCAGCTCGTGCAGGGCCGGGCTGGTCAGGGTCGCCCGGTACAGCGGCGTCAGGTAGAGCAGCCACAGCCCGCCGGCGGTGAGCAGCAGCCCGGTCACCGGGTGCCCGAGCCAGCGGGCCGGCGGGCTGCGCAGCAGGTGGACCAGCCGCCGGCCGGTGCCGGCCGGGACGGACCGCAGCAGCAGGGTCAGCGGGGCGCCGAGTACCAGCGCGAGCGGGGCGAGCATGCCGATCAGCAGATGCCCGAGCATGTGCCCGGGGAAGTTCCCCGGGTCGGTCGGCAGGGTGACCGCCACCGCGAGCAGCAGCACGCCGGTGCCGAAGGCGGCACTGCGCCACCCGCTCCACCCGCGCGGGTCGTGCCGTTGCCGCCCCAGACCGACCAGGTAGAGCAGCGCCAGCAGCACCGGTACGACCAGCGCGGGGGTGACCCCGACGGAGTCGTGACCGCCGCCGTGGGCCAGGGTCACCGCCGCTGTCCGGCGCAGAGGTCGACGGTGCCGGCGGCGCGTTGCAGCAACCAGCCGCCGCCGACGAACAGCGCCCCCAGGGCCAGGAAGCCCAGATCCCACCAGGTCTGGTGGGGGCCGCCCCGGACGTGGTGGATGCCGAGCAGGTGGTGGTCCACGACCCCTTCGACCAGGTTGAAGAGTCCCCAACCGACCAGCGCCCAGCCCCAGAGCGCCGGTGACCGCCACAGCCGGCCCCGGGACCGGGTCACCCGGGCGTAGAGCAGCGCCAGGCCGGTGAGCACCGCGACCCAGGTGACCACGTGGAACAGGCCGTCCCACAGGGTGTTCATCTCCAGGCCGGAGACGGTGTCCACCGGGTACGGCCGGATCCCGGCCCGGTCGGTGTCGGTGCTGCTGAGCATGTGGTGCCACTGGAGGAGCTGGTGCAGCACGATGCCGTCGGCGAATCCGCCCAGCCCGACACCGAGGATGGTGGCGGGCAGTCGGATCCGGGTCACGTCGGAGACCGGTGGGGTCATGGCGGCACCTCCGGAGGGAGCGGGGTCGGTACTGTCCTGCCCGGGACCGGCGGTCGGAAACGTTGTCATCGGGCCGTGGGCACCCGCAGCGGGGCGTCCGGTACCGGTACCGCCGGGTGGTCGCAGAGCCAGGCGAGCCGTTCGACCAGCTTGTCCGGGTCGTCGAAGGGGTCCAGGGCGGTCGCCTCCATCGGGTCCAGCGCGGGCACCGGTACGTGGGAGATGAGCGGGTGCAGCGGCCGGAGGTCCGCCTCGCCGTGGCCGAGCAGGTCCTCGTGCAGCTTCTCGCCGGGCCGAAGTCCGGTGTAGACGATCCGGGCCGGGCCGGGGGCCTGCGCGGCGAGCTGGCGGGCGATGTCGTCGATGCGGACCGGTTCGCCCATGTCGAGCACGAGGGCTTCACCGTCCCGGCCGATCGACGCCGCCTGGAGGACCAGGTGCACCGCCTCCTGGACGGTCATCAGGTACCGGGTGACCTCCGGGTGGGTGACGGTGATCGGCAGGCCCGCGTCGATCTGCGCCCGGAACGCGGTGACCACCGATCCCCGGCTGCTCAGCACGTTGCCGAACCGTACGCTGAGGAACGTCCCCGGGTACATCTGGGCGGCGTGGGCGGTGAGCCGTTCGGTGATCCGCTTGGAGTAGCCGAGCACGCTCACCGGGTCGGCCGCCTTGTCGGTGGAGATGTTGACGAACTTCGCCACGTCCCGGCAGGCGTCCAGCACCGCCAGGGTGCCCCAGATGTTGGTCTTGACCGCCTCGCCCGGATGCCGTTGCAGCAGGGTGAGGTGCTTCAGCGCGGCGGCGTGGAAGATGATGTCCGGCTGCCGCTGCTGGATGATCCGCCGGATCCCCTCGTCGTCGCGCAGGTCGGCGAGGATCAGTTCCGGACCGTCCAGCAGGGCCCGCCCGGACAGCGACAACTGGAGGCTGTGCAGGGCCGACTCGTCCCGGTCGAGCATCATCAACTCGCCCGGGTCGGCGCGCATGATCTGCCGGCACAGCTCCGAGCCGATCGAGCCGCCGGCGCCGGTGACCAGGATCCGTCGGCCCCGTAGTCCGGTGTCGCTGCCGGCCAGGTCGGCCACCACCGGTCGGCGGCCGAGCAGGTCGGCCACGTCCGGACTGCGGACGTCGGTCACGCTGATCCGGTGGTCCACCAGTTCGCGTACCGGTGGCAGCACCTTGAACGTCGCCCCGGCGTGCAGGGTCGCCTCCCGTACGTCGCGGATCAGGTCGCTGTCGGCGTCCGCCACGGAGAGGATCACGGTGCTGGCCCCGGTCCGGCGGATCGCCGTGCCGATCTCGGCCCGGCCGCCGTACATCCGTACCCCGCCCAGACGCAGGCCGCGCTTGTCCGGGTCGTCGTCGAGCAACCCCACCGGCAGGTACCGGCCACGCGGGTCGCTGAGCATGGCCCGCAGCAGTGCCTGCCCGGCCTCCCCGAGTCCGAACAGGAGCACGGGTACCGCCGACCGGGCGTCCGGCCGCAGGGACCGGTCGTGGCGGTGCCGGTAGGCGATCCGTACCGACAGCATGAGCAGCAGGGCCAGCGCGGCGCCGACCGGCGCGGTGCTGGCCGGGGCCGGCCGGTCGGTGAGGGCGAGCAGTCCGAGCAGGACGAGGCCGGCGGTGCCGGCGACGGTACCGGCCAGCCCCCGGACCTCCTGGAGGCTGCCGAGCGGGTGCCGCCCGGACCAGACCCGGCGCAGGGCCGCCACGGCCACGTGCAGGCCGGCGGTGAGCAGGGCGAGACCGACGACCCGGAACACCTGTGCTCCGGTGATCTGGAACTCGTGGCGGGTCCAGGCGGCGGCGAGGAACCCGGTGACCCAGGCCCCGGCGTCCACGGCGAGGAAGCCGGCGGTACGGCGTCGGGCCCGGCGGCGCCGCTGTTCGGGCGTCAGGTGGCGGGCGGGTGGTGTGTCGAGCGGCATGTAGGGCTCCCTGGATGTTGCTGGGCCATCCGCGGTGGCGGTGATGATGCGCTTCCCTGTACTTATAGGGTTTTGTGCGGCTTATGTGGGTGTTTCGGGTTATTCGGGGGATTCTTAAGCCGGGGCTAAGCCGGGCCGGCTCAGGAGCCGGGAGTCGCCGCCGGCACCCGACCCCGGTCCGTCCGGTCGGTGCCGGGTGCGACCAGCGCGTCCAGGAGTTGCTGCAACCGGACGGCCATCACCGTCCGGGACCGGTGCTCCTCGATGTACCGTCGCCCGCGTTCCCCCATCGCCCGCAGCGTCGCGGTGTCCTCGCCGAGCAGTTTGCGCAGGCCGGCGGCGAGTTCGTCCGGTCCGACCGCGACCCCGGCGTCCGCCGCGAGCACGATGTCGTGGGGCTCGTCCGGACAGTTGGTGACCACCGGCAGACCGGCCGCGAGGTAGTCGTAGAGCTTGTTGGGACTGGCGCCCAACCGGAAGATCTCGGCGTCGGCCAGCACGTGCACCCCGACGTCCGCGTCACCGAGGATCCCGGCCAGTTCCTGTTTGGGGATGGTGTCCAGGAAGTGCACGTTGCGCAGGCGCTCGATCCGGGCCCGGTCGACCAGGCGGGCCTTCTCCAGTCCGTCCCCGATCAGGACGAAGGTGTGCTCGGGCAGCTCCGCCGCCGCGTCGAGAAGCAGGTCGAGGCCGTTGAACGGACCGTGGGCGCCGGCGTAGACCACCAGCCGACCGGTGACCGGTACCCGGCTGCGCAGCGGCCGGTAGCGGTCCGGCCGGAGCGCGAAGTCGGCCGGCTCGGCACCGTTGCTCACCCACTCGATCCGCGCCTCGTCCACCCCCTGCGCCACCAGGTAGGACCGCCAGCCCTCGGCCACCACGACGATCCGGTCGGCCCGCCGGTACAGCCACCGCTCCAGCGCCTTGAGTGCCCGGTGCAGCGGAGACCCGGCCCGCAGGTAACCGGCGGCGACCATCGAGTCGGGCCACAGGTCGCGGATCTCCAACACGAACCGGGCCCGGCGCAGCCGCGCGGCCAACCAACCGGCGACCGGCGCGAGGATCTGCGGCGAGGAGGCGTAGACCACGTCCGGGCGGGGTTGCCGCAGCGCCACCCGGAGGGCCCGGTGGTCGTACCCGATCCAACTGAGCACCCGCCGGTGGTCGTTGCCCGAGTAGCCGGGTACCCGTACCCGGACGAAGTGCGGATCGGGCTGGTGCCGGCGCTGCCGGGAGAAGTGGTCCAGGTCGGCGGCGACGATGACGTGTTCCCAGCCGGTGAGCCGGGCGAACAGTTCCGCGTGCCGGGTGCCGCCCGGCTCGGAGAGCGGCTTGGCGTACTGGTTGAACACCAGGACCCGCCGCGTGGGGGGAGTGGTGGTGCTCATCTGGGTCTCCCTTGCCTCATGAAAAAAGCTGATATATCCGGCGGGAAGCGGGCGGCCGGGCTGGCCGTGTGCACCCCGTCGACGGCCGGGTGCTACCGGCGCGTCGACCGACCGCCTGCTACCGGGGCGCCGGGCTGCCCGCCGCGTCCGGCACGTGCTGCCACCCGGTGACCGTCCGGTAGAGCTGTCGCATCGCCTCGACCTGGTGGGACCAAGACTCCCGGGTCTCGATCAGGTGGCGGTGCGCCTGCTGGTCCGCCTCGGTGAGTGGCCGGGCCCGCAGCAGCGCCTCGGCCAGGCCGGGGCCGAGCGGTTCCGGCACCAGGTCGGCCAGCAGTCCGTCGGACACCAGCTCCCGGTACGCCGGCAGGTCGGCCAGAACCAGCCGACAGCCGGCCAGCGCCGCCTCCAGCACGGTGGTGCTGCGCTGGTCCCAACGGGGCACCGAGACGGCGACCGCACTGGTCCGCATGAGCGCGAACATCTCCGTCGGACTGACGGCCCGGTCGACCACGGTGATCCGCCCCGGCAGCGCCCGGGCCACATCGTGGGCCCGGGCGAGGCACCGCTGCTGGGCGGCCAGCGCGCCGGCCGGTGCCAGTCCCCGGAGCAGGACCAGGTGCAGGTCGGGCCGGAGCGGGGCAGCCCTGCGGAAGGCGTCGAGGATCTCGTCGGTGCGGTACAGCGGGGCCGCCGTACGCATCGACAGGACCACGGTCGCGTCGGCCGGGATGCCGAACGCGGCCCGGACCGCCGCCCGGTCGACGGCGTCACGGGCCCGGATCAGGTCGTCGTCGACCCCCCAGGACAGCGTGGTCGCCCGGTCGGCCGGTACCCGGTACCGCCGGGTCACCTCCTCCGTCACGGAGCGGGAGGTCGGCACCACCAGGTCGGCCCGGCGCAGCGCCGCCCCGGCGACCCAGGCCCGCCACCGGGACCGGGCAGCGATCCGCAGGTCACTGCCCCACGGGGTGACCACCCGACGGGCGACCTGCGGAGCGACGAGGGAGAGCAGCCCGGCGGTACCCACCGAGTGGACGTGCACGACGTCGGGGCGGATCCGGTGGATCTGCTGCCGGAACCACCAGCCGGTGGCCGGTAACCGGCAGGCCGCCCAGCGCCACGTCGGTCGGGCCCGCCCGGCGCCACCGGCCACCCGCAGCTCGACCCCCGGGATCGGCTCGGCGGGCACCCAGCTCAGTACCACCACCCGGTGCCCGCGCCCGGCCAGCGCGCCGGCCCACCGACGGACGTGGATCGAGTTGCCGGCCCCCAGCAGGAGGACCAGCGGCGGCGTCCCGTCCGCCGTGGCCGGCGCTCCCGACAGCGGTGCCGTCATGGCCGTCCGCTCCGGGCCCGCAGGGCCGCCCGGTACACCGCCTCCACGTCGGCCACGGTGCGCTGGTAGTCGAACCGTTCCAGACACCGGATCCGGCCCAACTCGCCCATCGCCCGTCGGCGCTCCGGATCGTGCAGCAGCTCGGCCACCGCGTCGGCGAGGGCCACCGGGTCCTTCGGCGGGACCAGCAGTCCCGTCTCACCGTGCTGCACGGTGTCCGGCAGCCCGCCGACGTTGCTGGCCACCACCGGGGTCCGCATCAGCAGCGCCTCGACGCTCGCCCCCGACGCCGCCTCCTCCAACGACGGCGTGACCAGCACGTCGATCCCGGCGAGGATGTTGGCGATGTCCGACCGGTGTCCGATCAGGTGGGTCCGGTGACCGACCCCGAGCCGGTCGGCCCGGGACTGGAGGACCTGCCGGTAGCTCGTCGCCCCCCGGAACTCGTCCCCGATGACGAACACCTGCGCCTCGGGGACCAGGTCCAGCAGACGCGGCACGGCGTCGATCAGTACCTCGTGCCCCTTCACCCCGATCTCCCGGAAGGCGCGCAGCGGGGTGGGGTACATGTGCGCGACCATGCCGACCACGGGCGTCTTGACGTCCAGCCCGAACTCCTCCCGGAAGGGCAACGGTGAGGTCGTCGGGTCGAACCGGTGGACGTCGAAGCCGTAGTGGCTGGTCGCCACGGAGCGGGCCCCGAACTGCCGGTACCGTTCGGCGAACCCGTGACACGAGGCGATCACCACGTCCGCCCGGCGGAGCGTGGCCAGGTCGATGCGGCGCAGGATCGGGCTGTGTAGATGGGTGGCGCCGGGTAGCTGGTCGACGTACAGGGCCCGGTGACTGACCAGGGTGGCCAACCGGCAGGCCACCGTGGCCTTGAGCAGGTGGGTGTGCACCACGTCCGGCTTCAACCGGTTGATCAGGCGGATCAGCCGGAACTCCGCCCCGATCACCCGGGGCAGTTCCCGGGGGCGGAACCCGTTGATGGGTACGAGTTCCGTCGGGATCCCGGCACCACGGACCCGGTCGGTCAACGGGCCCTCACCGGGCAGTACCGCCGTGACCTGGTGTCCCCGGCGGGTCAGCCCGAGAACCTGGTGGTAGAACCAGTCACCGCCGGCCGACGTGTTGATCACCTGTAGGACGCGGAGCGGCCCGGACCCGTCGAGCTGTCTGTTCTCGGTCATGCCAGTCTCCTCCTGCCCGCCGTCGCCGGCAGGTCCGTCGGTGTCGCGGGGTCCATCTGGTCGGTCACTCAGCTCTCCTTGTGACGGTGGTCAGTACGAGGACGAAGGGCACGATCACCGGCATGGTCAGCAGCGGCTCCCCGAAGAGCGAGCAGGCCGCGAGCCCGGCCAGCGCGAACAGCGCCATGTCGGCGATCTGGTCCGGCCCGGTGCGGAGCCGGCGCCGGACCTGTCGCACCGCCATGCCGAGCAGGGTGCCGAGCAGCAGGACGCCGACGAGGCCGAGTTCGGCGAGTACGGTCAGGTAGGTGTTGTGCGGGTACGCCAGCCGGTCCAGATCGATCGGCAGTCCGGTGCCGGCCACCCGGAGCGTGAAGTACTCCGGCAGGTGGTCCAGGAAGCCCAGGTAGCCGACCCCCGAGACCGGATGGTCCAGCGCCATCCGCAGGGCGCTGACCCAGAGGTCCAACCGGACGGCGGACGAGCCGTCCAGCCCGTCCTGCGTGGTGGTCTCGTCGATCCGGTCGGTGATGGTCTGGGGCAGCAGCGGTGTTCCGGTCGCCTGGGTGAGCACCAGGACGACGAGCGCGATGCCGACGAGTGGCGCCACGATCCGCCGCCGGACGGCGAAGCAGAGCAGGACCAGCAGCGCTCCGATGTAGGACGAGCGGCTGTAGGAGAAACCGATGCCGGCGAGCAGCGTCACGGCCGCCACCACGGTGGCGGTCCGCAGCAGCGGGGAGCCGCCGCCCCGGAGCGCGGCGAGGACGATCCCGAACGCCAGCACGAACATGGCGCCCCAGGTGTTGTGGTTGATCCGGGCGAGCGCGTCGGCCAGCGCCTCGTTCTCCGGGTCGATCCCGCGTGCGACGACCCCGGCCAGGGCCAGCGTCGCGTGCACCGCGGCGACCCCGGCGGCGGAGAACGCGAAGGCCAGCAGGGCCCGCCGGCTCTGCCGCACGGAGACGGCCAGCAGGGCCAGCGAGACCAGCGGGACGGCGACCAGTTGGACGGCGTAGCTGGTGCCGTCGTTCCAGATCGCCCCGAGGGCCAACAGGACGATGAGCGCCCCGGCCGCCAGCATCCCGTACGGGCTGCGTCGGGTCGGTCGACCACGCAGCAACGTACCGAACAGGCCGGCGTACATCAGGGCGAGCAGGAGCGCCGGATGCGGGGCCAGCGGGAGCGGCAGTTGTGTTGCCGGCACGGCCACCGCGAGACAGTAGAGGGCGAACGCGGGCCGGACGACTGCGGCGACCAGGACGACGGCGCCCGCCAGCAGGGCCAGCCTCGTGACGGGCTGGCCGGCCGACGCGCCGGCGGCCAGGCCGGATCCGACGACCGCGAGGAGCACCAGCAGGACGCGGGTCGGTGCCGTGCCGGTCGGCCGCAGTGCCCACGGCAGTCGTACCGGCCGGGGCGCGGGGGACCGTCGGGCGTCGCCCGTCGGCCGGGCCCGGAGGAACGCGGGTGCCATCACGAGGACGTACGCCAGGTAGGCGGCGGACACGCCGAGGCCGGCACCGACCGCGTCGTACCGGGGGACGAGCAGCACCATGGCGAGCAGGCCGGTGCCGGTGGCCACCAGGGAGGCCAGGGTCGTCGCGGCCGGACGGTCGTGCGCGGTGAGGTAGCTCTGCGCGGTACGCCCGGCGGCGAGCAGGGTCAGGCCGGGGAGCAGGGACCAGAGCACCGGTACGGCGCCGTCGAACTCCGTACCGAACAGCAGCGGGAAGACCAGCGGGGCCGCGACGGCGAGCGCGACCGCGGCGGGGACCGTCAGCAGCAGGGTACGGAGGGTCATCCGGGCGACCATCGACCAGTCCGCGCGGTCGGTGGCGACCGCGGGTACCAGGGTGAGGCTGAACGCGACCGGCAGGATCAGCAGCAGTTCGGCGAAGGGTACGGCGACCGTGTAGACCCCGACCGCTCCCGCACCGGCCAGCGCCTGGACGACCGGCACCTGACTGCGGACCATCGCGAACTGGGCCAGGTTGGGCAGGTAGGCGCGCCGGGCGAACGGCCAGTACGCCGGCATCTCGTCCGGCCCGGCCACCGGCCTGCCGACGGGTCGGGCGCGGACCAGCAGACCGGTGGTGGTGCCCAGCTGGCTGATCAGGTACGCCACCACGACGGTGACCGTGGTCACCCGGTCCAGCACGGCGAGGGCCACCAGCAGAGCGGCGTACCCGAGCATCCCGCCGACGAGCGCCCGGTTGTACGTGGACGCCTGGCTCCGGCCGATCTCGGCCGAGCCGAGCAGTGACGACAGCAGGACGACCGGACCGAGGACGAGGGTCAGCGCGAAGACGGCCGGGTCCAGTCCGAACCGGACGGCCGGGCCGGTCAAGAGTCCGGCCGCACCCCAGGCGGCGGTCAGCCCGACGCCGACGGTGGCCACGTAGCGCAGACTGAGGCGGACGGTCCGCTGGTGGACCGGGCCGGAGAGACCGGCGAAGCGGAGGTTGGCCGTCTCCATGCCGGCCGAGCAGAGCGCCGAGAAGACCGCCGCGTAGGCGAAGGCGACCGCGATGGTCCCCCGGTCGTGCGGGCCGAGCATCCGTGCGGTGAGTACCCCGGTCGCCAGGCTGATCAGCAGTACCGCGATCCGGCTGCCCACCGTCCGGGCCACCGTGGCCGACAGGGCGGCGGCGGTGATCCGGTTGCGTGGCGCCGCGGTCGGGTCCGGTGCGGTGGGCGCCGCCGGCGGGGCGGCGACCGGCGGCACGGGCGTGGCAGCCGGTCGGGTGGTGTCCACCGGCATCGGTCCCCGACTCATCGGGCGGGCACACCCTTGACGACGGCTCCGGCCGGGACGTCCCGGACGACACAGGCGCTGGCACCGACGATGGCATCGGCGCCGACCCGCAGGTTCTGCAGGATGGTGGCGTTGGAACCGACCAGGACGCCGGTCTCCAGGTGGCAGTCGCCGGACACGGCGGCGAGCGGGTTGACCGAGACGTAGTCGGCGAGTTCGCAGTCGTGGCCGATGGTGATGTTCTGGTTGAGGTGGACGTGCCGGCCGAGGGTCACGTTCGTGGTCACCCGGGCACCGGCGAACACGATGAGCCCCTCACCCGAGACGGTGTCCGGACCGACCTCGGCGAAGGGGTGCACCAGCGTCGCCGCCGGCAGCCGGTACGCGTCGATCCGGGCGCCGACCGCCCGCCGGATCCGGGGGTCGCCGATGCTCAGTGCGACGTGGACGGTCGACGGTTGTCCGGCCAGCCAGTCGACCGGTCCGAGGTACGGCGCGTCGAGGCGTTGCACCCGCTTCAGGTTCACTTCGGACGGCCCGTCGTCGACGAAGCCCCGCACCCGCCACCGCCGGGTGGCGGGTGCGGTCTCGTTGATCGCGCGGATGATGCCGAACGTCTCCCGGCCGTGCCCGCCGCAGCCCACGATCACGATGTCAGTCGTCACGTGTGTGCTCCCGGGGGTGGACCGGGGTGACCGGGAGCGGTCCGCTCCGGGCATTCGGGTGACAGGGGTTCATGGCAGGGCCCTCCGGGAGCAGGCGGGTGCGGGAACGGATGTGGCGACCAGCGGGATGACCACCGATACCAGGACATAAGTGACTTGTATTCTTATATACAAGAATATCCGTTATCATCAGGTTAGCTGATCCTCGGAACGGCGAGGGCGGAAGTGGTCGGCGGCAACTGCTGCCGGTACGCCGGAAAGAAGAGCGGATCCGGTTGCCAGGTGGGATCCCGACGGTCCGCCTCCGCGCGGTGCGCCCGGCACAGCCGGTCGTACGTGTCCCGGTCCATGACCCGGTGGCCGACCCGGTACGGCAGCAGCCCGTGCGGAGCGAACGACCGCTTGTACCGGAAGATCCCGTCGTCCGGGGCGTAGCCACCGCCCAACAGGAACCGGGTCCGGCCCTGCTGCTGCCCCCACCGGCAGATCTCGAACTTCAACAGGTCGTTCGGGCGCACGGCGAACGCGGTCTCGTCGGTGCCGCCGAGGTAGGAGTAGAGGTTGCCGGCCGAGCAGAGGACGAGTTCGGTGGAGACGACGCGTCCCTCGTACAGGGCGTGGAAGAACACGAACTGGCCGGGCAACTGCCTGATCAGCTCGGTGAAGAAGCTGCGGGGGAAGAGGTAGCCACTGCCGGCCCGGCGCCGTCGCATGGTGTCCCGGTAGATGCGCAGGAAGTCGTCGAGCCGTGCGCCGGTCTCGTCGACCTCCACCGTGACGCCACTGCGCCGGGCCCGGTTCACGTTCTTGCGTACCTTGTGCTCGAACTCCTGCCACATCTGCTCGGCCGGGGTGCGCAGGTCCCGGACCACGTTGGTCAGGCAGGTCGTGGTCTCCCCCGGGTACGGGAGCACCTGCTCGGTGAAGACGTGCAACCGGGTGAACTCCGACACCACCCGGCGGGCCCGGCAGAAGTCGTCGAACGCCGACCAGAACTCCTTCGCCTCGACGTCGTCGACCGCCCGCTGGAACGCGCCACCGCTGCTGCTGCTCCACGGGCTCGCGACGTCCCACCGTGGCCCGGCCACCGCGTGCAGGTGCGGCGCGTCGATGGGCCGCAGGAGGAACGGGTACAGGACGAAGCCGTGCCGGGTCGTCGCGTGGGCGGCCAGCGGCTGATCGTGCTCGGCGGCGAAGAGCCGCAGGTAACCGGGATGGGCGACCACCTCCCGATCGGGCCAGGCATCGAAGGCCGCCTGCCACCGCGCCGCGTCCGCCGGATCGCGGGCGTCCCAGATCTCGATCTCCACTGCCCTCTACCGGTCTGTCGGATTGGTACGCACGCGGAAGCGTCCCTTCGCTGGCTCTGCCCGGCGGTACACCTCAGCCGAGGAACTCCTCGATCGCCGTGGTGACCCGGTCGACCTGGTCGGCGCCCAACGCGGAACCGCTCGGCAGGGTCAGTCCGTTGTCGAACAGGTGCTCCGCCGTACCGTTCAGCAGCGCGTCGGCCGCGCGGTACACCGGTTGCAGGTGCATCGGCTTCCACACCGGGCGGGCCTCGATGTCCCGGGCGTTGAGGTGGGCGCCGAGCCGGGCCGCCGTCCAGCCGGTCCGGTCCGGGTCGACGACGATCGTGGTAAGCCAGCAGTTCCCGGTCGGGTCGCCGTCGCCGAGCAGCCGGACGCCGGGTACCGCCGCGAAGAGCTTCGTGTACCGCTCCCGCAGCGCCCGGCGGCGGCTGAGCATGCTGTCCAGGCGGTGCAGCTGCGCCCGCCCGAGGGCGGCGAGCAGGTTGCTCAGCCGGTAGTTGTAGCCGATGTCGGTGTGCTCGTAGTGGAGCACCGGCTGGCGGGCCTGGGTGGCCAGGTAACGGCACCGGGCGACCAGCTCGCCGTCGTCGGAGAGGAGCATCCCGCCACCGGACGTGGTCATCACCTTGTTGCCGTTGAACGACAGCACCCCGGCCCGGCCGAACGCCCCGGCCGACCGGCCCCGACGGGTCGCGCCGAGTGCCTCCGCGGCGTCCTCGACCACGGGTACGCCGGCCGCCGCGCAGACCGGCAGCAGGGCGTCGTAGTCGGCGCAGACGCCGAACATGTCCACCGGTACCACGGCGGCCACCCGCCGACCGGTGGCCGACAACCGGTCCAGCAGGTCGGCCAGCAGCGGCACGTCGATGTTGCCGGTGGCCGGTTCGCAGTCGACGAAGACCGGCTCCGCTCCGGTGTAGACCACCGCGTTCGCGGTCGCGGCGAAGGTGAGGGTCGGTACCACGACCACCGTGCCGGGGCCGGCGCCGACGGCCAGCAGGGCCAGGTGCAGTGCGGCCGTGCCGGAACTGGTGGCCAGGGCGTACCGGGTGCCGACCCGGCGGGCCATCTCGGTCTCGAAGGCGTCCACCTCGGGACCCAGGGGCGCGACCCAGCCCGACCGGATGGCGGCCATGACGTACGACTCCTCCAGCGGACCGACGTCCGGTGGGGAGAGATGGATCCGCCCGGTCACCGGGGGAGGACCGGTGTCGGAAGGCACCGGCGGCGGGGCCCGGCCCGGTCAAGCCGACAGAAATTCATAATACGGACCTCCGGCTAGAAAGGGGCATGAACCGCTCAACCGGTTCTATCAGACAGTCCGCAGCTCGGAAGGGCTTTTGCGGAATCCCGCCGGCCCCGGTCCCGGCCCCGGGGCCGTATCGGCACCGCCCCGCCGGCCGGGCCCGGGTCCCGCAGCGGCCGGGCCCGGTCCCCGCACCGGCCGGGCCCGGTCCCCGCATCGGGTGGGTCGCGTCCCGTGCCGACCGTTGCCCGGCCCTGACCCGGCGTCCACCCGGTCAGTAGAGTGCTCTGACCGCGCACCACCCCACCTGTCGCGGTCGATGGAGGAACCGGTGCTGCACCTGCGGATCATCGCCCCGACCGGGCAGTCGGCCGCCGTCGCGGACCTGCTGACCGCCAACCCCGGGGTCACCCACCTCGCGGTCCTGCCGGGCGCCGGTCGGCAGCCCGCCGGTGACCTGATCCTCTGCGACGTGGTACGCGAGAGCGCCGACGAGGTACTCGGCGCGCTCGAAGCGATGGGGGTCCAGTCGGTCGGCGGCATCTCCGCGAACGACGTCGAGCTGACCCTCTCCGCAGCGGCCGACCGGGCCGCCCGCGAGGCACCCGGCTCCGGCGCGGACGCCGTGGTCTGGGACGAGATCGCCGCGAAGACCGGCGAGCAGACCGAACTCTCCGCCACCTACCTCGTACTCATCATGGTCGCCACCATGATCGCCGGTATCGGTGTCCTGCTCGACCAGCCCATCCTGATCGTCGGGGCGATGGTGGTGGGTCCCGAGTTCGGGCCGCTCGCCGCGCTCTGCGTGGCCCTGCTGCGGTTCCGGCCGGCCGTCGTCGGACGCTCGGTCACCGCCCTCGCGGTCGGCTTCGTCGCCGCCATGCTGATCACCGTGCTGAGTACCTGGGCACTGACCGCCGCCGGTCTGGCCAGCCGGGACATGCTGCTCGCCGACCGGCCGCTGACCGACTTCATCTGGCGCCCGGACGCGCTCTCCTGGGTGGTCGGCCTGCTCGCCGGGATCGCCGGGATGCTCTCCCTCACCTCGAAGAAGTCCGGCTCCCTGGTCGGGGTACTGATCTCGGTGACCACGGTGCCGGCAGCGGCGAACGTGGCCGTCGCGGCCGCCTACGGGGTGTGGCACGAGGCGGCCGGCTCAGCGCTCCAACTGGTGATCAACATCGGTGCCATCGTGCTCGCCGGTGTGCTCACCCTGGCCGTCCAGCAGCTCTGGTGGTCCCGGGTGTCCCGGTCCGCCGACCTGCGTGCCCGCCGCCGCTGACGCTGTGTAGAAGACCTTGGTCAGGGCCAGTCGTCGCCGGCCGCGAGTCGACCGTCCAACGCCGCGCGCAACGGCACCGACTGTCCGTCCCGCCCACCGGCACCGATGACCAGCGGCGCCGGACTCGGCGACACCACGGCCCCCAGCAGCCGGGCCCGCAGTCCGGCCGGTACGCCCAGCAGGTAGAACCGGCCGTCCGGGGTCACCGCCCGGGAGCAGGCCCGGTCCACGTACCACCCGGAGAGGTTGGTGCGGTACCGGGTACGGCCGTTGTACGCCAGCGCGGTCAACCGGCTCAGCCGGAGCCCCCGTCGGGTGGCCTCCGCGACGAACCCGGCCACCAACTCGGCCGCCTCCGCCTGCTCGGCCGCCCGGCGCCGTTCCTCGGCCGCCGCGTGCATCTCGGCGGCCTGCCGCTGCCGCTCCCGCCATTCCTGCAAGGAAGGGCCCCTTCTTATCGCTTTCGGTAGAGGAAGGGCCCCTTTTTAACACTCGACGGGAGCCGCTGCCGCTGTCGTACCACGTTGCGTTAGGCGCCACCGGCGCGGGTACCACGTTGCATCCGATGCCGCCGGACGGGTACCGCCGGACGGGTACCGCCACCACCCTCCTCGTACCGGCATCCGGCCAGCGACCCGGAGCGGGGCGGACGGACGGGCCGTTGGCGGGTCACGGAACGATGACCCGGTGTCGGACCGTCGATGATCGGACCGGTCTCGACCACCCGTCAGGCGCCCGGCGGCGGGTGTTAAGAAGGGCCCCTTCCTCTACCGAAAGCGATAAGAAGGGGCCCTTCCTAACACCTCAGGCGAGGCCGGCGCGGCGCAGGGCGTCGGCCAGGGCGCCCTGGGGCGCCGGCTGCTGGCCACCGCGCCCGCCGCTGCGGCCCTGCTGGCGTGGCTGCTGCCCGTCCCGGTCTCCACCGGAGACGC
>NZ_WVUH01000389.1 GCF_017614955.1 Micromonospora echinofusca | reverse complement strand
CGCGTGCTCCGCACCCCGTCCACCTTTCCCCGCTCGCTCGCCACGCGCCCCGGCTTCCCGCCCCGATGCGGTTCAAACGGGGCATCAGCTACCACGGTCGGGTAATCCGAACGGCGCTCCCCTTCGCCGCGCCGGGGCGGTTCGCCGCCGTACCGGATGCTTCCGGGCGGTCGCCGGACCGGACCGGACGCTCCCTCCGGCACCGGACCGGACGCGCCCTCCAGCACCGGACCGCACGGCGACGTGCCGCTATCCGAGGTCCCGGCTGTCCACCGTGACGTGGGTACGCAGCACCTGGTCGTGCACCCGACGGGCGGCGTCGGCATCGGCGAGGACCCCCCGCAGGTCGGCGAAGGGCTGGTCCGGTGGGTCCAACGGCACCACCGGGTCGACCACCGCCTCGATCAGCGTCGGCCGGTCCGCGGCCAGGGCCTCGTCCCAGGCCGGTCCGACCAGTTCCGGCCGGTCCACCCGCAGCCCGTGCAGGCCGAGCAGGCGGGCCCAACCGGCGTACGGCACGTCCGGCAGCCGCTCGACGACCTCCGGGGCCCGCGGTTCCCGGTGGTCGCCGACCCCGGAACGGTCCCGGTTGTTCAGCACCAGCAGCACGAACCTCGGATCGGCCCACCGCCGCCAGTGCTGGGCCACGGTGATCAGTTCGGCCAGCCCGGTGAGCTGCATCGCGCCGTCACCGAGCAGGGCGATCACCGGCTGCTCCGGTGCGGCCAGCTTCGCCGCGATCGCGTACGGCAGGGCGCAGCCGACCGAGCCCAGGGTGCCGCAGAGGTGCGCGGAGACCCCGGGTGGCAGTTGCACGTGCCGGGCGTACCAGTAGGTGACCGAGCCGACGTCCACCGCGACCGCCGCGTCCGGGGGCAGCCGGGGCGACAGTTCCTGGAAGACCAGTCGCGGGTTGACCGGCTCCCCCGGTTGCCCGGCCCGCTCGACGGCGGTACCGCGCCACCGGTCCACGGACGCCTCGACCGTCTCCCGCCACTGCCGGCCGGGCCGATCGGGGATCCGGTCGATCAACGCCCGGAGGGTCTCGGCCGCGTCGCCGATCAGCGGTACGTCCACCGGGTACCGGCTGCCCACCCGCCGCCCGTCGATGTCGATCTGCACCACCCGGGCCTGTCCCGGCGGCGGCAGGTACCCGGTCCACGGATCGTTGGTACCGATCAGCAGCAGGGTGTCGCAGCCGGCCATGAGCTGGGCACTGGCGTCACCACCCACGTCCCCGATGACGCCCGTGTGGAACGGCAGGCGCTCGTCGAGCACCGGCTTGCCCAGCAGGGACGTGGCGACCCCGGCGCCCAACCGGTCGGCCAGCGCCTGGATCTCGTCGGCGGCCCCGTAGCCGCCCTGCCCGACCAGCAGCGCCACCCGCCGGCCGGAGGAGAGCACCTGCGCCGCGGCGTTGAGATCGGCGTCGTGCGGCAGAACCCGGGCCAGCGGCAGCCCCGGGTTGGCGGCCAGCACCCCGCCGCCCGGGGCGGGCGACGGTGCCGGTGGAGCCGGGGCGACCTGGATCTCGTACGGCAGCACCAGGCAGGTGGGGCTGCGGGTGGCCACCGCCGTCTGGATGGCCCGGTCCAGCAGCGCCGACACCTGCTCGACGGTCTGCACGGTACGGACGAACTGGTGGCAGACGTCGCTGAACAGCCGTCCGATCTCGATGTCGGCGTGCGCCCGACCGAGCGGACCGGCGGTCTCCTGGCCGATCAACGCGACCACCGGCTTGCTGTCCAGTTTGGCGTCGTAGAGACCGTTGAGCAGGTGCACCGCGCCGGGGCCCTGGTTGGCCAGGCAGACGCCGGTCCCGCCGGTGTACTTGGCGTGCCCGACCGCCATGAACGCGGCGGTCTCCTCGTGCCGGGCCGGCACGAACGCGGGGTCGCCGCCGGCGTCGGCGAACGCGTCGACGATCGGGGTGACCGCCGAGCCGGGGCAGCCGAAGACCCGGGGTACCTGCCAGGCCCGCAGCCGCTCCACGACCAGGTCGGCCACCCGCCGCGCCGGGGCCACCCCGGTCGCGCCCCACGACGACCGGGACTCAGCCACGGCCCCGTCCCGGGGTGGCCGCGTCGGCGTAGCGGAGCACCGCGCCGATCCCGTCGGTCAGCCCGGGGGCCTCGTCCCGGCCCAGGACGGCGACCTCCGCGTCGGTGCCGACCAGCGCGCGGACCAGGGCGTCGTCGGCACGGACCTGCTGCGGATCCGGTACCGACAGGTCGGCGAGCGTCTGCGGGTCGCAGGCGATCTGGGTGGGCTCGGGCCCGATCCAGAGCTGGTCGGTCGAGGACGGGTCGTCGACGATCAGCATGGTGTCGACCTGCGCGCGTTGCAGCGCGGAGACCACCGCGTCGAGCCCCCCGCCGATGTCCTCCTGGGTGCCGAACCGGTCCAGTGCCTCGCTGATGTGCGCCTCGGCGGCCTCGGCGACGACCTGGGCGGTGATGTCGTCCAGCAGGGTCCGGTCCGCCCCCCGGGCCCGTTTGCCCGCGTCGGTCCGGACCACCCGGTCCTGCCAGCGGCTGGGCAACTGCGCGGCGAGCATCCCGGTGGCCCGCACGTCTCCGGCGACCACCACCACCTCGGCACCGATCCGGTCGGCCAGTTCGGTGGTCGCCGCCGCCGCGTCACCGGTGTTGTGGTGCCAGGCCTCCATCGCCGCCCGCTGGTACCGTGACTGGGACCAGCCGCCCGGGCTGACCCGGCTGAGCTGGTACGTCTCCCGGCCCTTGACGTGCGCCCGGCGGGGTACGCCGCCCGCGCTGACCGACTCCACGTCGGCCTCGGCCCGGTCGGTCAGTACCCGCACCCAGGCCACCTGTTCGCCCCGCTGCGCGACCAGCGGCATGGTGTGCGGCAGCGGCCCGTACGTGGCGAGGTCCTTCGGCGGCGGCGCGGCGAGGTACTCGCTGAGCGCGACCCGTCCCCGGGTGGCGAAGGCGGCCAACCCGTAGTCCCCGGGCATCGGTTCGTGTCCCCGGACCAACCGGTCGAGCGCGTCGATACTCTCCTTTTCGGCACCCTGGTCGATCAACTGCCCCTTCAGCGCCCGCCAGCGCAGATCAAGCGCGGGGTGGGCGTCCTCGGTGTCCCGTGAGGCGTCCAGATAGACCGAGCACCACGGTCCGGGACGGTCGTAGACCGGGCGCAGGAACGACAGCTGCATGGTCGACCCCCTTCCAGCTCGGCCCTGCGCATACCCGTGCCGTCGGGGAGTTCACCTGACCGGGCAGCCGGTCGTTCGGCCGGGCCCCGCGCCACGCCCACGCACCACGCGCGCCAGCGCACGCCCACGCACCATGGGCCACGCCCGCGCGCCGCGCGCCACGCCCATGAATGGTTCATTCACGTCTTCATGCTCCGGCCGTCGATACGATCGGTGAAGATGAGCGGACTTTGGGTGGTAGGCGATGAGCAGTGAGCTGTACCCGCAGCGGCGTACCCGCCCGGTCGGCCCGATCGTCACCGGACGGGTGGTCCGGCTGCTGGACGGCTACTCACGGGAGCTGAAGGTCGGGCAGCCGATCCTCGTCGCGGTGCTCACCGCCGCCGGGGTGGTCCGGCTGATCGGCCTGCTGGTCACCTCGGTGCTGCGGGCCGGCACCGGCGCCGGCAGCCGCCGGAAGTGGAAGGACCTGAAGAAGGGCCCGGAATACCTGGTCACCCCGTTGCAGGTCCGCGACGCCGACAACCGGATCTGCGAGTTGGAGCTGCACGGCCACCTGCCGCAGAGCGCCCTGCACCCGGGGGACCACATCCAGCTCACCGTCCGCCAGCAGAAGGATCCGGACCTCGCCCCCCGGATCGAGCGGATCGTCAACATCACCAGCGGGCAGCTGCTCACCCCCCGGATCCCGACCGTATGGTCGCACCTCGGCCCGCCGCTGGTGCTCCAGGCCATGCTCGGGGTGCTCCTGCTCGGCCTGATCGGCGCCTGCACCGTCCTGACCTGACACCGGGGAGCAGACCGACTCCGGTCCGCTCCCCACAGCGCCCAGGACGTGCGCGGCCCGGTCGTAGCGCCTTGCTCCTCAGCCGGCCAGCGGGGTGCTCTCGCAAACGGCGGCCACCGGAGCGACCTGGCCGAGCAGACCCCGACGGCGGGCCCAGCGCTCGAAGACCAGGGTGGCGAAGGGCGGGACCGCGCAGGCCAGTGCCACCCCGGTGGCGAGCAGGCTCCACCGGTGGATCCGGGCGACCGCCAGCACCAGCAGACCGTACGCGACGAAGAGTGCGCCGTGAATCGGGCCGAACACCTGCACGCCCAGCTCGTTGCCGGGCGGGCCGTACTTGACCGCCATCCCGGCGAGCAGGGCCGCCCAGGAGATCGCCTCGGCGATCGCCGCCAGCACGAACAGTCTGGTCACCCTGGCGCCCATCGTTCTCCTCTCACCTGTCCGGTTGGCCATGGTATGCGCTGCCGGGAGCGGCCTCGGCGGCGGCGTCCGGAAGTCGGACGGGCATCACTCCCTTCGGCTCTGGGCAAAAGGACGGTGGGCCCTTTCCCGGGCGCCCGGGCGGTGCAAGCTTGTAAGGACCAGGACGTGACGGGATGGTGACAGATGGGTGAGGACGTCGGGGTGCGCACCTTCACGCGCGAGGACCGGGCCCGGTACCGGGAAAAGGTCCGCCGCTGTCTGGACGTGTTCGCCGAGATGCTCCGCGAGTCGCGGTTCGACGTCGACCGGCCGATGACCGGCCTGGAGATCGAACTCAACCTCGTCGACGACGGGTACCAACCAGCGATGCGCAACGCCGACGTGCTCGCCGCGATCGCCGACCCGGCCTTCCAGACCGAGCTGGGCCAGTTCAACGTGGAGATCAACGTGGCACCCCGGCGGCTCGCCGGGCACGGTGCCGGCGAGTTCGAGACGCACGTCCGGGCCAGCCTCAACTCGGCCGAGGAACGGGCCCGTACGGTGGGCGCGCACATGGTGATGATCGGCATCCTGCCCACCCTGCGCCCCGAACACCTCAGCCGGGCCAACCTGTCCGCGAACCCCCGGTACGCCCTGCTCAACGAGCAGATCTTCGCCGCCCGGGGGGAGGACCTGGAGATCGCGGTCAACGGCGTGGAACGCCTCACCACCACCGCCGACACCATCCTGCCCGAGGCCGCCTGCACCAGCACCCAGTTCCACCTCCAGGTCAGTCCGGCCCAGTTCGCCGACTACTGGAACGCCGCCCAGGCGATCGCCGGGGTGCAGGTCGCCCTCGGCGCGAACGCCCCGTTCCTGTTCGGCCGCCACCTGTGGGCGGAGACCCGGATACCGCTGTTCCAGCAGGCCACCGACACCCGCTCGGAGGAGATCAAGGCGCAGGGGGTACGCCCCCGGGTGTGGTTCGGGGAACGCTGGATCACCAACGTCTTCGACCTCTTCGAGGAGAACGTCCGCTACTTCCCGGCGCTGCTGCCGGTCTGCGACGAGGAGGACCCGGCCCGCACCCTGGCCGGTGGCGACGTCCCGAAACTGGCCGAGCTGCGCCTGCACAACGGCACCATCTACCGGTGGAACCGACCGGTGTACGACGTACTGCGCGGCCGGCCGCACCTGCGGGTGGAGAACCGGGTGCTCCCGGCCGGGCCGACCGTGCTGGACACCATCGCCAACGGCGCGTTCTACTTCGGCCTGGTCCGTGCGCTCGCCGAGTCGGACCGGCCGCTGTGGTCCCAGATGTCGTTCAGCGCCGCCGAGGAGAACTTCTACGGCTGCGCCCGGCACGGCATCGACGCGCAGGTCTTCTGGCCGGGTCTGGGGTACGTCCCGGTGACCGAGCTGGTGCTGCGCCGGCTGCTGCCGCTGGCGTACGAGGGGCTGGACCGGTGGGGGGTGGCCCCCGACGAGCGGGACCGGCTGCTGACGGTGATCGAGCAGCGCTGCCTGACCGGGCGCAACGGGGCGAGCTGGCAGGTCGAGGCGCTGCACCGGTTCGAGGCCAGCGACCACCTGGACCGGCCGGCGGCGCTACGCGAGGTGGTCCGGCACTACGTGACCCTGATGCACAGCAACCGCCCGGTGCACGAGTGGCCGCTGCCCTGAGGTGTGAGGAAGGGCCCCTTCCTATACCAGAAGCGAGGCGGTTTCTGGGGGTCGTCGCAACACCTGATGGCTTATGTGGTTGTCAGTAGATCACGCAGACGCTCGGCTGGGTTGTCCCAGCCGAGCGTCTGTCGTGGGCGGCCGTTGAGTTCCTGGGCGACGT
>NZ_WVUH01000388.1 GCF_017614955.1 Micromonospora echinofusca | reverse complement strand
CCCCCAGGATCCGGACGCGCACGTCAGCGGTGGGCGCGTCCGGATCCTGGGGGTGGCCGGGGTGTCGGATGCCGGCGAGCAGGCCGGGCAGGGCCCGGAGGACCTGGGGGTGGTGGCCGTTGCGGTAGGCGGTCCAGGCGTAGCCGACCTGGTCGTGGAGTTGCCGCAGGCTGGGGTGGTCGGTTTCGGGTGGGTCGTGTCGGGCCAGGGCCGCCCGGACGGATTCCATGTCGGGGGCGAGGTCGGTGACCGGTTCGGCGCGGGTCCGCTGGGCGAGCAGGACGTTCGGGGTGACCCCGAGCGCTCTGGCGACGGTTTCGATGACGGAGAGGCGGTCGAGGGTGCGTACGCCCCGTTCGACCTTGTCGACCCAGCTCTTGGACTTGCCGATGCGGTCGGCGAGGACCTGTTGGCTCATGCCCCGGCGGACCCGCAGGACGGCCATGCGGCGCCCGATGGGTGACTGGTTGCCGGCACGCCGGCCCGGCCCGGTCACCGCTGCCCCTCCGGCGGTGGCGGGACAGCGTGGGTGTACCCGCCACAGCGCGGACACCAGCGGGACTTGACCCGGAACGCCAGCAACCCGAGCAGGAAGCCCGGTACCAGCCCACCGAACACGATCGGCACCACTTCGGAGATCACGAAAAGTCTCGCTTCCTGGGCAGGGCAGAGGGGCTGTTCATAGCCGAGATTTCCCGTAGGTATCGCGTGACGCTGGCTGCCACCGCCTCGGCCTGCTCCACAAGCGTGAGTAGCGGCGAGTTGGTCGGCCGGCGCAGCTCAAGTGCGTCTTCGGCCCGCGCTAGGGCAGCCAGGTGGACGCGGGTCGATGCAAGGGCCCGGTTCACTACTTCGATGTCCCGTGCCAGCTCGCCGGTCTGGTCATCCATGCGGCTCTCCAGTGACTGAGGTCTAGCGTTCCGTGACGTTGGAATCATCCCAACCATTACAGGTGGGCAATGGGTAGTCAAGACCGTGCGGATAGATTGGTTGGTACGACATCAGGAAGGACGGCGACGTGGGCCAGCCGAAGTACCGTCAGATCGCCAGCGAGCTTCGAGGCCAGATCGTGTCGGGAACCCTGCGCGAAGGTGACCGGCTCCCGACCGAGCCCCAACTCCAGGACCAGTACGGCGTCTCACGTAACACCGTCCGCGACGCAACCGCGTTGCTGGTGAACGAGGGCCTCGTACACAGGGTGCCCGGACGCGCGGGCGGCATGATCGTCCGAAGGAAGGTCACTCTGACGTTCCACGCCCACCGCGCCGAGATGCCCGCCCAGCCGACAGCCGAGACGGACGCCTGGCGCTCGGAAGTCGTCGCGCAGGGCTACGAGGCGTCACAGGAGTTCTCCCTGATGATCCAGTCGCTCTCACCCGAACTTGCCGAACGCCTCCACGTCGAGACCGACTCGGTCGCCGTGCTGCGCCGATGCGTCCGGTACGTCAACGGCCAGCCGTCCTCGTTGCAGGACACCTACTACCCCATGGACCTGGCCGAGGAGATCCGCGAGTTGCTCTCGCCGAAGGACATCCCGCAGGGGACCACCAGGCTTCTGGCCGAACGGGGCCACGAGCAGACCGCCTACTACGACGAGTACATCTCCCGGATGCCGACACCCGAGGAGACGAACCTACTCGGCTTGCAGCCCGGCACAACGATCCTGCTGCACGTCCGCACCGGCTACACCGAACAGCGCCCGGTCCGGGTGTCCTTCAACGTGTTCGCCGGCGACCGCAACCAGATCGTCACCACCCACGGAGATGTCCGCCTCATCGCCAGGTTCCGCCCCGAGGAAACCCCCGAATGATCATCACCCCGGCCCGGTTGAAGGATGTCGACGTCATCATGGCCTGGCGGCGCGAGCGCGTGGCATGGCTCGCCGCCCGGGGCGAGGAACAGTGGTCCATCCCGTTACCCCGCTCTGCCGTGGCGGCGACCGTCTCCGCTGGACAGACGTGGTTGGTCTGGGAGGGCGACGACCCGATCGCCACCATCACCCTGACTGCCTACGTGGACGTGGACAGCCTGTGGAAGCCGGACCGGGACCCCGAAGCGCTGTGGTACCCGGAGGACGACCCAGCAGATGCCCTGTACGCGGCAAAGATGATGATCCCACTGGTCCATGCTGGTGAGAACCTCGGCGCAGAACTGCTGGACTGGGCCGGCGGACGGGCCTACGAGGCGGGATTGACCTGGCTGCGGCTGGACGCCTGGACCACGAACCAACAGCTACACGACTACTACCGCCGGCAGGGTTTTCGACACATCCGCACAATCGAGTCCCGCGTCTCCGGCGCTTGTTTCCAACGACCGTCCCAGCCGTACCTAAGCCGCCGCCTCAAGACGGAGACGGCATGATAATTCGCAACGAGCCAGGGCCGCACGCACCGAGTGAAACGAACCGGTTTGTGCGGCCATGAGCAACCTGGGGTGCGTCAGCCCTCGATTCCCCGCCCACTGGCGGTGGACACATCGATCTGACCAGTGACGGCAGCGGTGATCAACGCTTGGCGCCGCTCGGACAGAAGGCCGAGCTGTCGATCAATCACCGCCCGCAGTCTCCCCGTCGCCTCTGCGCCTCGGGCGACCTCCCGCACAAAATTGTCCTGTTCAGTGAGTGTGGCACGCGGAATTGGCCATTCCTTGATGTCCTCGCCACGCAACTTAACCATGGACTGAGATGTGCCGCGAGCGGCAGATTCGATCTGAATGCGGACCCGACTGCTCAGAGCGATCTGCACAATATAGTCCGCCCGGATTCCTGCTGCCAATCTGACGCGGTAGATGAGATCTGGAAGCAGGAGGCGGCTTACATCTCCGGTCGCCACTGCAACGTCGCCCACCAAATTTGGCGTATTGGCGCGTGTGACCAGCAGGTCCCCGGCTCGAACCTCGTATGCTTTGACGGGCTCGACCTCGTCGGGAAGCCTCTTGTTTTCTGCTGAATCGAAGTATCCGCCCTTAACTGCGCTCAGCTTGAGGACGCCCCACTCGTTTATTCCTTGCCGGGGGACCGCTTCGCACTGAGGGCTGGCGCCCTGCTCTATCCTGGTGACGAAGCGTCGGAAGGGAAGTTCGCCCACTCTGCTTGCTAGCCTTTCGGCAAGCGTGTCTCGCGATGCGCGATCTCGCTCGTCGAGCTTCTGCCTCACGGAATTTTGCAATCCAACAAGGTGATCGATGTGGGCCGACTCTGCATCTAGGAAGTTGGCGATGCGGCGCTGCTCGGTGGGTGGCGGCAGGGGTACCGGCAGTCGTTTGATGTCCCACTGGAATAGGTGAGGGACTCCCATGCCATCCTTTACGGAGTTAATCAACCCCTGTATTATGCTGCTCGCTAGAACGTACCTCAAGAATCTGGGTTCAATTCCCCTTGGCCGCAATATTGCAATCGAACCGTTTATAGTGGCTGGTCGTGGCACTGAACGCACTACGTTGGCGATGCCGAGCGTGCTCCCATCCTTGGCGAGAAGCACATCGCCTTCGGCGAGCTTCAGCTCAGGTGACTCCTCGTATCGGAACTCGGATATGTAGTTGACGTTCTTAAAGTCAATTTCTGGACTTTTGATGTTTGGAGTGGCCAGGAAGGCGTACCCGTCTTCTTGATACTCGGCTGCTGTCAGAGCTTTCCAGCCGATCCGTGCGTGCACTGAAGCGACCCGATCAACTCGGGTCACTCTCCACCCAGCAGGGACAGCCTCGAACGCCGACTTCATTCGGTCACCTCGCCCAGGAGTGCCTGAATCTCCGCCTCAAGCGCCTTCAGTTCGGCGTCGATTTCGGCGAGGGGCCTCGGGGGTTTGTAGACGTAGAAGTGGCGGGTGAAGGGGATCTCGTACCCGATCTTGGTCTTGTCGTGGTCGATCCAGGCGTCCGGGACGTGTGGGAGCACCTCGCGGCGTAGGTACTCTTCGACGTCCTCGTGCAGCGGCACGTTCTCGTAGTCGCGCAGCTCCGGGTCGGGCTCGGGGCTGCCCTTGACGAGCTGCACCTCGCCCTCGGGGTCGCGGACTCCGACGAGGTCCCGCAACGCCTTCTGGAAGGCGGTGCCCGTCGGCCAGGGCGCGCCGGCTCCGGCCATCGTGGTGCGCAGCGCGTCCCACGCGGCCCGTTTCGTCGTCCACACCTGCCCGATCAGCGGTTTCAGTGCGGTGGTCAGCGCGTCGGCGTCGGTCACCTTCTGGATCGGCTTCGAGGATGCCAGCGCGGTGAGGGTCTCCTCGGTGACCTCGAAGCGCAGCTTCAGGGGGCGTTCGACGGTGATCCGGCGGTACCCGAAGTCCTCGTTGGCGAAGACCTTCGCCTTGCCGTGCAGCGGGTGTTCCGGGTCGGCGGCGACGTGCAGCGCGTCCGCGTACAGCTTGGTGATGGTTTTGATCTGCTCGGGGGTGAGGTGTTTGCGCTTGTCGCCGAGCGACTTGCGCATCTTGGCGAACTGGTCGCGGGCGTCGAGCAGGACGACCTTGCCCTTGTGGTCGGTGGCCTTGCGGTTGGTGAGGATCCAGAAGTACGTGGAGATGCCGGTGTTGTAGAAGAGTTGGTCGGGCAGGGCGACGATGCCTTCCAGCCAGTCGTTCTCCAGGATCCACTGCCGGATCCGGGACTCGCCGGACTCGGCCGCCCCGGTGAACAGCGGGGAGCCGTTGAAGACGATGGCGATCCGGCTGCCGCCCCTGCCGTCGGCGGTGACCGGCTTCATCTTCGAGATCATGTGCTGGAGGAACAGCAGCGAGCCGTCGTTGATCCGGGGCAGGCCGGCGCCGAACCGGCCGCTGTCGCCGAGCGTCTCGTACTCCTGCTCTACCTCGTCCTTGACCTTCTTCCACTCCACGCCGAAGGGCGGGTTGGCCAGCAGGTAGTCGAAGTGGGCGCCGCGGTGGCCGTCGTCGCTGAACGAGTTGCCGAACTTGATGTTCTCCGGGTCCTGCCCCTTGATCATCATGTCGGACCGGCAGATCGCCCAGGACTCCGGGTTGAGTTCCTGACCGAAGACGGTGACCGTCGCGGACGGGTTGAGCGCGGTGATGTGCTCCTCGGCGGCGGATAGCATCCCGCCGGTGCCGCAGGCCGGGTCCATCACCGTACGGGAGACACCCGGGACGCTGAGCACGTCGTCGTCCGGGGCGACGAGCAGGTTCACCATCAGCTCGATGACCTCACGCGGGGTGAAGTGCTCACCGGCGGTCTCGTTGGACTGTTCGGCGAAACGCCGGATCAGCTCCTCGAAGACGTACCCCATCTGGTGGTTGGAGACGATCACCTTGGGTTGGCCGCGCTCGTCGGTGACGACCTGGCCGTCCTTCAGCTCGACGGGGCGCAGGTCCAGGTCGGCGAAACGGCCCACCACCCGGTAGAGCAGGTTCGCGCCGTCGAGCCGGCGGACCTGCGCGGCGAAGTCGTACTTCTCCAACACCTCCTGCGCGTTGTCGGAGAACGCGCCGACGTAGGCGAGCAGGTGCTTCGCGGTCTGCGCGGAGTCGTTGGCGATGGCCTTCAACGTGTACCGGCTGATGTTGTAGAAGCTGTGCCCGGAGGCGCGGCGCAGGAAGCGGGGCAGGTCGACGTTCTGCCCGGACAGCCGGTCGTACTCGGCGAGGACCTTGTCCCTGGTCGGTTCGAGGACGCATTCCAGGCGGCGCAGCACGGTGAACGGCAGGATCACCTTGCCGTAGTCGGACTGCTTGTAGTCGCCGCGCAGGAGGTCGGCGACCGACCAGGCGTGGTTCGCGAGTTCGGTGTGCTTGCTGCTGTTCAACGGGTTCCTTCTGCCGTGTCGGGTGGGAGGAGCGCACCGGCGGTGAGGCCGGCGGCCAGGGTACGGGCTGTCTCGTCGGCGAGGCGGTTGGCGAGGTCCGCCGCTGTGCGCAGCGCGGCAAGTTGGCGGAACGCCCGGCCGTAGCGCTGCTGCTCGGCGAGGGGGAGCAGGGGGAGCCGCAGGCGTCGCGGGTCGATGCGCACCACGGAGGTGCCGGACGAGGCGGCGTTGAGGTTGTCCTCGGCGGCCAGGAACCCGGCGAGGAACCACGGGTCGAGGCGGGTCGGGTCGGGTCGCAGCAGGTGCAGGTGCCGGCCGAGGCGGTGGCCGGCGTCGTCGGCGGTGGCGACCCGGGCGATGCTCACGCCCTCGTGCAGCATCTCGGGCAGGATGACGTCGCCGGCCTGGATGGTGACGTCCTCGTCGGAGGGTTCCTCGTCGGCCGTGCCGGAGGCCGGGCGGCGGGAGACCACGTCGCGGGC
>NZ_WVUH01000387.1 GCF_017614955.1 Micromonospora echinofusca | reverse complement strand
GTCCGGGGGTCGGGGCGGGCACGCGCACCCGCCCCGACCAGGGGGATGAGCCACCCCGTTGCCACACGAAGAGCAGCTCGTAGGCAACATATCTAGAATAGCTAGAAGAGTCAACGCTGCTTGTTAGGCGCGTCGCGTTGTGATCGAATCGGATTGCCACGCGAGGAGTGCCATGCCTGAAGTGCCGGACTACATCCGGATCGCTGATGACGTCATCGAAGACGTCAGGTCCGGGAAGTTGACTGCGGGGGACAAACTGCCCTCGATCGTTGAGTTGCGCGCCAAGTACAGCGTCAGTCACGGAACAGTTCAGATGTCCTACGCCCGTCTGGAGGCGTTACGGGTGATCCGGCGCCACCAGGGCAAGGGGATCTTCGTGACTGATCCGGCCACCTGGATGCGGGAACCGTGAACGGGTGAGCCCTGATCGTTTGTCGTCGAGCGGTACGACACGCCGGACTGAGTGCTGCTGAACTGCAAACGATCACGTCATCGGTGGCGGACGACCTGGAGACACCCTCCGACCAGCAGGAGGACGATCCCCAGCAGTGCTGCGGCCCTGCTCGCGGTGACGTTGTACATCAGGTTGTACTCCCACGGGACGAGCCCGGGAGTGCTGAACGCGGCGATCAGCCCCATCGTGCACATCGAGGCGACCATGACGGTCGAGATCGCACCCACGATGAGTACGGATGCGAACACGATGCACCACGCCGCGACGTACGAGATCCGGTCGACGGCCTGGGGCAGTGCGAACGAGGTGGCCCAGGGGCCGATGGACCCGGCACCCAGTACGACGAGCATCCAGAGGCTCTGGGCCCTGAGTATCGGCCGTGCCCGGACGGCCTCCAGTTCGGTGGCCCGGCTGACCGTGCTGCTTGCCAGGGCAGCCGCTGGTAGCAGCATGAACACTACGGCGACGGTGTCCAGAGACGAACTCCCCGGCGGTGCGAACCGCAGACCCAGGGCCGACATGCTGAACTGGGCAACCACACCGATGAGGAGCCAGAGCGCGGCGTAGGCGGCGACGCCCCACAGGGTGACGCCGCGTGCGGTGGCGAAGGCGAGCGCGAGCAGGACCCGGGTGCGTGGCCTGGTCGACGTTCTCATGGCAGCGGGAGCGCCTGACACCTGGAGATCCTGTCCTGGTTCGCGCTGATCCACGCGGCCTGGTCCGCCCTGGGAAGACGGGAAAAGCCGTCCAGGGCAGCAGCGTATGCGGCATCTTCCGCGAGTACGGAACGAACGTCCAGCTCGCCGGGATAGTTACTGCCGTCGAGTGGGGCTTTTCTCATGGCCAGCCACCAGGCGTAGAGCGGGACTGCCATCCTGAGCCGGTCGGTGACACCGGCCTCGCCGTTCGCGCCGGACGCCCGTAGGCATGGATCGAGAAACACGGCGGCACCGAAAGCGGCATCGAGGGCAGTCGGATCGATCTGGTGCGCGGGTGATGTGTTGCCTTTGACGACCGGTACCAGAAGCATTCTCGCTGTTGCGGAGCCCTCGCCGTGTGGTTGCCCTGCTCGCTCCGCCAGACCCTCGACGAGGATCACGGTGGTCGCGGCGAAGTCGAATCCGGGAACAACGGCGGCAGCCGACCTGATCCTGGCGACGTACTCGTCGGCCAGGTGCTCGTGGGCCCGGTCGACGCAGATGGCGGGTACGCCAGCGAAGCAGACCGCCTCGTACTCACCGGGCTTCTCGAAGCGCGTGCCAGCGGTGAGCAGCACGGCCGACAAACCGAAGCTGGCGACCAGTGTCGCGGCGTACGCGGCCCGGCCGGCGAGCATGGCCCAGCAGAGCAGGGAGGCACCCACGGCTGTCCAGAACACCGCCCGCCCCAGCAGAAGCTCCACCGGAAGACTCAGATAGGTGCGGTCCACCTGGTCCGACAGCGAGATGTCGGAGAAGAGAACGCTTCCGCTGTAGGCATCCGCATAGACGAGCAGCATGTAGATGACATAGGGCGCGACGGCGGCGGCGATCGGCGCCAGCAGAGCCGGGACGAGGCGGCCGGCGACACCGCCCAGGCCGATCGCCAGCGGCACGGCGGCAAGGGTACTCGCCAACTCGACAGCGCTCAACTGACCGTGCATCGCGCGTGGACCGGTGGTGGAGACCGCGTACCCGAGCACCACGGCGTACCCGACCAGGCTGCCGAGTGCGACCGTGAGCAACGAGGAACGGTAGATCGCGAAGCAGGATCGGGAGGACGCCTGGATCAGATGTTCGTAGTGGTGCCGTCGGGCCGAAGCCACGAGCCAGGCCGTCGCTGCGGATCCGATGCAGCAGCCCCAGATGGTTGCCCAGCCCACGGCAGCGCTGGTGTTTGCCCAGTGCCCGGCCCACCGTTCCGACTTGGCGGCCACCACGATGACGCCCTGTAGCGCGGTGAGAAGTGCCACCGCAACTCCGACGACGAGGTACGCCGGGTTGGCCCTGCCGGGCGCGGTGCTCCTCATGACCGCTGACCGATCATCGTCTGGAAACCGTTCCGCAGGCCGCCCAGGCCGGATTCGCCACCGCCGTGACTTACCAGCTCGGCCGGAGAACCCGTCCACCGGACCGTGCCGTGGTCGATGACCACGATGTGCTCCGCCAACGCCTCGACGTCCTCAAGCAGATGCGTGGCCACCACCACGATCTTCTCCTGACGGACCTGACGGATTAGCTCGTGGAAGGCGTCCCGCTGTTCCGGATCCAGGCCGGCGGTCGGCTCGTCCAGAATCAGCACGTCAGGATCGGCCACCAGGGCCGCAGCCAGCCCGGCACGCCGCAACTGACCACCGGAGAGGGAGTTGAGCGGCTGGCGGGACTTCTCCGTCAGGTCGACCAGTTCGAGTACCGCCCGGCTTCGCTCGGGTACGAGGCTGGACGGCACCTCCTTCAGCCAGGCCGCATACGCGACGAACTCCGCCACCTTCATCCGGGGCGGAAACCCGAACGTCTGCGGGAGCCAGCCGACCCGGCGCAGTATCCGCCGGTCCGAGCCCAGCGTGAAGCTGAACGGCTCGCCATTCAGGTGGACTTCGCCGGAATGCGGCCGGGCCGCACCCGCCAGTACGCGCATGAGCGTGGTCTTGCCGGCACCGTTTCTGCCGAGGAACAGGTTCGCGCCAGTGGTCAGGTCGAGTGAGACGTCGGTGAGCACGTCTTTCTTCCCGTACCGGAAGCTGATGTCTCTGACCTTGAGCACCGTATCTCCGGAATCTGTTTTGTATTGCGTTCGATGCGTTGGGTGAATCCAGTCAATTGTGTTGCGGGCCCGAACCGTCTGCGTGTCGACTCTAACAGGGCATTGCTGAGGGTTGCGGCATCGTCCACACGACGCGTGGGTTTTTGATTTGCGGCTTGGACCGCAGCGTCGCCCTGAGTGCTGCGTTGTCAGCGGTGCGAGACGGCCATGCCTACGCTCCGACCGAATGGAATGCCAACGGTCACCGACGTGGCGCCGAAACGACTGGTGCTGGCCATGAACGATCGAGGCTCATGCCAATCACATTACCGCTGAATCGCCCGTAGGTGCTTTTCTCGCAGTCGTTGGTAGGTCTGTCCAAGATCATCCTTGGCGCAGCTCACGCGCCAGCAGGCCAGCCCGCTGTGGTCTCCCAGGGTGGCCGCGACCGTTCGATCCGAGCACCGGTGAAACCAGTTCAGAGCCACCTTCCCTTGGAGGAAGGTGGCTCTGGCTGTTGCCCGAATGGGGGGGCGACGGCGGGTCAGTGGTTCGGTGAGTTACTCGGCCGCCTGGCTAAGTAGCGCGCCACCGAGGATAAGCGGATACCCTGCATCGTCTCAATAGCGGCTCGCGCTGCCAGCCGAATAGGCGATGTGCGTATCGTCGTTTGCAATGATGCCAATCCAGTCAATTCTGATCTGAGCCGAGCTTGAATCCTCGATCGTAATATCGGAAATGTTGTCGTGCCACATGTTTACGTTTGAGCAACGGATCGCTGTGCTCTTGTGGTCGATGTACCCGGCGGTTCCATTGTGGTAACCGAAGAATTCGCCGTATGCGCACTCGCCTGCCAGGGTGTAGATGCGGATATTGGTGAGTTGCGCCGAGCGGTTATGCCAGACGATGTTGCCGGTAACCTGAGTTGCGAGTGCTCCCGACGCATGGTAGTGGCTTACGGTAAAACTGTAGTCCGTGGCGAGGGCGGGGGTGCTGCTAGCTGCAATGGCTGCAAGTGCTAGACCCGCGACTGCTGCAAAGCGAGCCCATAGGCGAGTAATCATGATTGCCTCTCTTTGAGACCGGTGACCTGGCCAATGAGGGTGCCGTGTGCATGCAACTCTATATAGAACTTGAACGATCTGTCTAGTGTTCTTGCCTATCGGGTGCTGATTCTGGACTTGTGCAATGCCGTGGCGCCGGGCTTTGGTCGATCTGGTGGGCCGGCGGCGATCGGCTGCGGGGACGGCGAAAATGGCCGAACTTGCGCCGGTGCTCTGGCCAGGGCTTGGGCAAGCATTAAGGCCGGGTAGGGCCCATCGGGCAGGTGCTGCGGGCGTGGTGAAGGTTGGCGGTGGTGAGGTTGGTGACGCCAGCGGTACGAAGTGCGCCGATAGCGGCGTTGCGCAGGGCGGCCACGACGTGTGGTCGGGCGGCGGTGCGGATCTGGGAAGTCTTTGTCATTGGTGACGTCCCGAACCCGGTTGAGCTTGTTTTCGATCGACCGGTGGCCGCGGATCCTCCGGCTAGATGGACTGGGTGACCCGGTGGACACGCAGGTCGGTGATCTCGTAGACGGCTTTGGCGTGAACCGTTTCGCCTGGTCGAGGCGGCATCCGCAATGGCGGATCCTCATCGCTTAGGCGGCGCGTGGGATCTCTATCCGAAGGGGAGGTCAGGATCGGTATGCGCGCATCTCGCGGCGTTGTTGCCGCAGTCAGTGTCGCAGGGGCGCGTCGGGGACCGCTTGCCGGGGCGGGTCCGTGAGTGGTGCGCGCAGGTGGGGCTGGTTGGCTTTCACGGTCAGGGTCAAGTGCGCGCCGAGTTGGGGGAGGTAGGTTCCGTGGTCCCGTCTGCAGTGCCTGCGTCGATGGGGATCGCCGTCGGGAGCATTCGAGCGGGTGGGCGGATCAGAGCGGTACCCGGATCAGGGGGAGTACTTCCAGCGGAGCAGCAGGTACGCGCCGAGGTACGCCGATCCGGCGGCGAGTACCGCCACCACGATCCACCGCTTCGGCCGGCTGGTCCGGCCCAGCGCCACCGCGACCGGCAGCAGCAGCGGGAACGCGGGCAGCAGGAAACGCGCCTTGGAGTGGTAGTACCCGTGTGCGCCGAGCGAGGTGGCCAGCAGCAGCGCACTGTAGAGCAGTAGTTGCCACGGCTGCCGGTCCAGCAGGCTGAACACGAACAGCACGACGGCGAGTGTCAGCACCAGGGTGACCGCGTACAGCGCGAGGGTGGAACCCTCGACGAGGACGGTTTTCGCCACGCCGACGGTGTACCGGCCGCCGTTGAAGGACATTTTCCAGCCGTCGTTCTGGATGGTGAACCAGCCGTCCAGTCGGCCGGTCCGCTGCGCCACCCAGCCCAGGTAGCCGAGGTAACCGAGCGGGGCGAGCAGCATCGCCACCCAGGGGCGCCAGCCGTCGCGCCGCTGGAACACCGCGATCAGGGCGGCCAGCCCGACCACCGGGATCAGCGCGGACGCGGTGGGCCGGGTCAACCCGGCGAGCAGGCAGAGCAGGCCGGCCGTCAGCCAGTTGCGGCGCAGCAGCGCGAAGAGGGTCCAGACGGCGAACGCGGTGAACAGTGCCTCGGTGTACGCCATGGACTGCACCACCGCGTGCGGCAACGCCCCCCACAGCATGGCGAGCAGGATGCCCACCCGCCGGTCGTACAGGTGGTTGCCGATGGCGAACAGCCCGGCCGCCGCCGCGAGGGCGGCGACCCAGGTGACCAGTACGGCGGTGCCTCCGGGGCCGAGCGGCAGCACCGGCTCCAGGACCCTGACCAGCCCCGGGTAGAGCGGGAAGAAGGCCATGCTGCTCTGCCCCGCGCCACTGTCGTACCCGTGCTCGGCGATGGCCAGGTACCAACGTGCGTCGGCCCGGGTGGCGAGCAGGGTCCCGATGCTCTTGCCGTTGGCCTGCGCCCAGGCCCAGAGCAGCGCCAGCCCGACCAGCCGGACCGCCAGGTAGCCGGCCAGCGCCGGCCACGCCGACCGGAGGAACCCGCCGATCATGGACTTGTGGTGGGAGTTCTGCCCCGATTCGTGGCCTTTGTGGGGCACCACAACTCCAT
>NZ_WVUH01000386.1 GCF_017614955.1 Micromonospora echinofusca | reverse complement strand
CCACCCACACCCCGCGCCCGGGGGCCGGCGACCCGCCGGCCCCCGGGCCGCGTCAGCCCCGGTGCCGACGGACCGCGTCCGCTCCTGTGCCGGTCGGGACGGTCAGGCCGAGTCGGGACGGCGGAAGTCGTACCCCTCGAAGGTCTGCTGGACGCGGGTGAAGCGGTACGTGGCCCAGTGCATCCGGACCACGACCCCCTGCTCGTCCCGGGTGAGCCGGAGCAGTTCGCCGGCCTCCCGGCCGGAGACGGTACGCAGCACGTCCGGCCGGTCCGGCAGCGGCGCGAAGACCGCCGGCGGCCTACCGGCCGGGTCCTGGGCGCCCCGGGCCCGCAGCGTCCCGTCCCGCCAGGAGAAGACGTACTCGAAGCCCTCACCCCACCAGCGGCCGAGCAGCCCCCGGTACGCCTCGGGAGCCGGCTCCCCCGGCGTCCACGGCGCGATGTCCGCCGGATCGTGCTCGGCGGCCTCGGCGAGCAGCCGGTGCGACAGGTCGAACACCTCCGCGGCGGTACCCGAGGAACCGAGCACCGCGCAGCCCATCGCCTGCGGCGTGCCGGCCCCGCCCCGCCGGCCGTACACGCTGGCCAGGAAACCGGGCATCGCCCCGTCGTGCCCGACGTGCACCACCCGCTCCCCCTGTGGCACCAGGATCAGCCCGAGCCCGAATCCGGCGCCCCAGAGCGTCTCGTCGGTGACGGTCAGCGGCCAGCGCATCTCGTCCAGGGTGGCCGGGGCGAGTACCCGGCCCTCCGGATCGAGGGCGGCCGGGTCGGCCAGGAAGGCCGCCCAGCGGGCCATGTCCGGGGCGCTGCTCCACAACTGCGCCGCCGGGGCGACCGCACCGAAGTCGGTGGGCGCCTCCGCACGGACCTGGTCGGAGTACGCGTCCACCAGGAAACCGGTCGCGGCGGTCGGGGCCGGGTGCACGGTGGTGGCGGAGAGGCCGAGCGGTACCAGCACCTTCTCGGTCAGCACCTCGGCCCAGGTGCCGCCCCGCAGCCGGCCGACCAGGTGCCCGAGCAGGGCCAGCCCGAGGTTGGAGTAGTGGAACCGGCGGGCCGGTGGCAGCACCCGCTCCACCCGGACCAGGTCGGCGACCAGCTCGTCGGTGTCCGGCGCGCGCAGGGTGTCCCAGACGTCGCCGTACGGCTCGCGTTGCAGACCGGCGGTGTGCGACAGCAGGCGCCGGATGGTCGCCGCACCGTGCGCCGGCAGGTCCAGGTGGCGTCCCACCGGGTCGTCCAGGTCGAGCAGCCCCTCGTCGCGGCACTGGAGTACGAGTACGGCGGTGAAGGTCTTGGTCACCGAACCGATCCGGAACGGCGTGTCGACCGTCAGTGGCTGGTCGTTCCCGGTGGTACCGACCACCTGGCTGAAGAGTGGACGGTCGGCGCGGTACAGCGCCACGGAGAGGGCGGGGATGCGCTCCTCGGCCTGTGCCTGCCGGATCAGGCGGTCCAGCCGCCGGTTCACCTCGATCATGGGCCCACTGTAGGGAGCGAGTGGGTGTTAGGAAGGGCCCCTTCCTCTACCGAAAGCGATAGGAAGGGGCCCTTCCTAACCGGGTCAGCGGGCGAGCATCGGGCCGAGTGGCGCGCCACCGAGCAGGTGGGCGTGCGCGTGGAAGACCTCCTGACCGGCGTACCGGCCGGTGTTGAAGATCATCCGGAAGCCGTCGGCGCCCAGCCCCTCCGCCTCGGCCACCACGGCGGCCGTGGCCAGTACCTCACCGGCCAGACCCGGATCGGCCCCGGCCAGTACCGCGACGTCCGCGTAGTGCTCCTTCGGGATCACCAGGACGTGCACCGGCGCCTTCGGGCCGATGTCCCGGAACGCCAGGGTCCGGTCGGTCTCCCGGACGATGGTGGCCGGGATCTCCCCGGCGACGATGCGACAGAACAGGCAGTCAGTCTCCACGTCGGAATGCTAGAGCGCCCGGCAACGGGGCGCCGCAGCCCCGCCAGTCCTGTTGCCGGGCGCTCTGGGCGGCCGGGCCTCCCCCGGCCGGAACCGGCCACCGGGCAGGGCATGATGTCGACGTGACGGGACGAGCGGTACTGGTGACGGGTGCCTCGCGCGGGATCGGGCGGGCGGTGGTGGCGGCGTTCGCCGCGAGCGGGGACCGGGTGGCCATCCACCACCGCGACTCCGCGCCGCTGGCCGAACAGCTCCGCGACTCGCTGCCCGGCGGGGGTCACGTCGTGGTACGCGCCGACCTGACCGACCCGGACGCGGTACGCGCCATGGTCGACGAGGCGGCCGACCGGCTCGGTGGGCTGGACGTGCTGGTCAACAACGCCGGGGTGTACGGGTCGGCGAACCGGCCGCACCCGGTCTTCGACATCCCGTACGAGCAGTGGCAGCAGCAGTGGCGGCACGTCGTGGACACCAACCTGATCGGCGCGGCGAACGCCTGCTGGTGCGCCGCCCAGCACATGCGGGACCGGGGCGGGCGGATCGTGAACGTCTCCTCCCGGGGCGCGTTCCGCGGCGAACCGGACCAGCCGGCGTACGGGGCCAGCAAGGCGGGGCTGAACGCGATGGGTCAGTCGCTCGCGGTGGCGCTGGCGCCGTACGGCATCGCGGTGGCCACCGTCGCCCCCGGTTTCGTGGAGACCGACATGACCAACGAGCACCTGAAGTCGCCCCGGGGGGCGGAGGTCCGCGCGCAGAGCCCGTTCAACCGGGTGGCCCGGCCGGCGGAGATCGCCGCAGCGGTGCACTGGCTGGCCTCGCCGGAGGCGGAGTGGGCGTCGGGCACCATCGTCGACCTCAACGGCGCGTCGTACCTGCGCAGCTGAGACCGGCGGGCCACGACCGGCGGAACGCCGGGAACCGGGTCACCGCCGGTCACCGCCGACGGGTCACCAGCGGCCGAGGCGGGCGGAGAGTACGGCCAGGGCCGCGACACCGGCGGTGGAGGTACGCAGCACCGACGGGCCGAGTCGGACCGGCCGAGCGCCGGCCACCCCGAACGTGGTCAGCTCGTCCGGGGTGACACCCCCCTCCGGACCGACCACCAGCACGATCTCCCCGGTCTCCGGCAGGTCGACGGTGGCCAGCCGGTCGGTGGCCTCCTCGTGCAGGACGAAGGCCGCGGCGGCTCCGGCGATCCGGCGGGCCACCGCTGCGGTGGACTCGTCGGGCGCCCCGGCCACCACCGGCAACCACGGCCGGCGGGCCTGCTTCGCCGCCTCCCGGGCGGTGGCCACCCACTTCTCCCGGGCGCGGGCACCCCGTTCGCCGCGCCACTGCACCACCGAGCGGGCCGCCGACCAGGGGACCAGCTCGTCCACCCCGACCTCGGTCATCGCCTGCACGGCCAGCTCACCCCGGTCACCCTTGGCGATGCCCTGGACCACGACGAGGCGGGGTACCGGCGCGTCGGCGTACCCCCGGGAGGTGACGGTCAGCTCCAGGCTGCCCCGGCCGACGGCGGTGACCACGGCGGTGGCCGTGCCACCCCGGCCGTCGGCGAGCAGCAGTTCCTCGCCGACCCGGAGCCGCTGCACGGTGGCCGCGTGGTGGCCCTCCGGTCCGTCGAGGGTCAGGGTGTCGGCGGTCGGCAGCGGGTCGACCAGGAACAGCGGTGCGGACATCAGGTCAGGCTAACCGGGGCCGGCGTCCACCCGGGACGACGGGCCGCCGCGTAGACCGGGCCGGGACCGGGACGACGCCCGGCGGCGGCTCAGCCGTGACCGTTGAACGCGTCCCGCATCCGGGAGAAGAAACCGCCCTGCTTGGTCAGCTCGGCGACCTCCTCGCCCCGGGTCTTGGCGAACTCGCGCAGCATCCGCTCCTGATCGGCGTCGAGCTTGGTCGGGGTCCGCACGTCCAGGTGGACGTAGAGGTCCCCACGCCCGGTGCCACGCAGGTGCGGCACCCCCCGGGCGCGCAGCCGCAGGGTGGAACCGGGCTGGGTGCCCGGCTTGACGTCGACCGGTTCCTCGCTGTCCAGCGTCTTGATGGTCAGCCGGGTACCGAGCGCGGCGGCAGTCATCGGGACAGTCACCCGGCAGTGCAGGTCGTCGCCCTTACGGGAGTACACGTCGTGCGGCCGCTCGTGAATCTCGACGTACAGGTCACCGGCGGTACCGCCGCCCGGACCGACCTCACCCTGCTGGGCGAGCCGGATCCGCATGCCGTCCTCCACCCCGGCGGGGATCTTGACGGTCAGCGACCGGCGGGTCCGGACCCGGCCGTCCCCGGCACAGGTCGGGCAGGGGTGCGGGATCGTGGTGCCGTACCCCTGGCAGACGGTGCACGGGCGGGCGGAGACCACCTGGCCGAGGAAGGTGCGCTGCACCGACTGCACCTCGCCCCGACCGCCGCACGCCTCGCAGGTGGCCAGGTGGGTGCCGGCTGCCGTCCCCGCACCGGTGCAGGTGGTGCAGAGCACCGCGGTGTCGACGGTGATCGGCGCCTCCACCCCGAAGGCGGTCTCGTGCAGGTCCAGTTCGAGACGGAGGATGGCATCGGCGCCGGGCCGGGTACGCGGACGTGGACCCCGCGAGCCGGCCGCCCCGCCGAAGAAGGCGTCCATGATGTCCTGGAACCCGACGAACGGGCCGGCGCCACCCGGCCCACCCGGACCGGCGCCGCCGCCACCGGGGGCGAGCGGGTCGCCCCCCAGGTCGACCATCTGCCGCTTCTGGTCGTCCGAGAGAACCTCGTACGCGGCGTTGATGTCCTTGAACTTCTCCTGGGCCTCCGGGTCCGGATTGACGTCCGGGTGGTACTGGCGGGCCAGCTTGCGGTAGGCGCGCTTGATCTCGTCGTCGGAGGCGTCCCGGCTGACGCCGAGAATGCCGTAGTAGTCCCTGGCCACTGCGTTCCGTGTCCCCATGTCTGTCTCGCGTTACGCCCCGCGGTCGTCGGGTGCGGGCCTGTAGGTCAGTGCGTGCCTGGTCGGTGGTGCGCCTGGCCTGTCGGGCGCCTGGTCGGTGGTGCGTCCATCCTGCGCGCCCGGTCAGTTCTGCGCCAGCAGCTCGCCTACGTAGCGTGCCACGGCGCGTACGGTCGCGATCGTGCCGGGGTAGTCCATCCGGGTGGGCCCGAGGACACCCAGACCACCGACGATGCGGCCCGGCCCGTAGCCGGTACTCACCACCGAGGTACCCCGCAGGTTGTCGATCTCGTTCTCGTCGCCGATGCGGACCCGGGTGGTGCTCGGCTCCACCTCCCCGATGAGCTTGAGCAGGACGACCTCCTCCTCCAGTGCCTCCAGGATCGGGCGGAGCGACCCCTGGAAGTCGAGCAGGCCACCCCGGGCCAGGTTGGCCGTGCCGGCGAGGGCGATCCGTTCCTCGTGCCGCTCGACCAGGGTCTCCAGCAGCACGGTGGAGAGGGTGGTCATCGCCGGCCGCAGCTCGGGGTTGACCTCCTCGACCAGGGCCTGCACCAGCGGCGGGGTGTCGGCGAGCTTGGTGCCGCCGAGCTTCTCGTTGACCATGCGCCGCAGGTCGGTCACGTCGTCGGCCGGGATCGGTGCGGGCAGTTCGACCAGCCGCTGCTCGACCCGGCCGGTGTCGGCGATCATGACCAGCATCAACCGGGTGGTGGAGATCGGCACCAGTTCCAGGTGCCGCACCGACGACCGGGCGAGGCTCGGGTACTGCACCACCGCGACCTGCCGGGTGAGCTGCGCCAGCAGCCGGACCGTGCGGTGCACGACGTCGTCCAGGTCGACCGCGCCGACCAGGAAACGCTCGATGGCCCGGCGTTCGGCCGGGGTGAGGGGCTTGACCCGGGAGAGCCGGTCCACGAAGAGCCGGTAGCCACGGTCGGTGGGCACCCGGCCGGCGCTGGTGTGCGGCTGCCGGATGTAGCCCTCCTCCTCCAGCACCGCCATGTCGTTGCGGACCGTCGCCGGGGAGACCCCGAGCTGGTGCCGCTCGACCAGCGCCTTGCTGCCGACCGGCTCCTGGGTGGCCACGTAGTCCTCGACGATGGCCCGCAGGACGTCGAGTTTGCGGTCGTCGAGACCCATCCGCTCCACCTCCCCGCCCCTGCGATGCGACCCGCCGGGACGCTCTGGCACTCGACTGTAGCGAGTGCCAGTCTACGTCGGCAGGGCCGGGACGCGCGATCGTCGGATCCGTCAGACCCACGTCACCGGCTGTCGCACGACGTGCGCTCCCGCCCACGTGGTCCGCCGATCATCCGCCCCTACTGTCCGGTACGCGCTGGCGTGGGTGGACCCGGCGACCTACCGTGACCTCATGACTGAACCACCTCGCCCTCCCTCCTGGGGCGACCCCGGCTCGACGCCCCCGGAGCCCCCGTAC
>NZ_WVUH01000385.1 GCF_017614955.1 Micromonospora echinofusca | reverse complement strand
GCCCCGCCCAGAAGATCAGCACCAGCCCGGCGGTCAGGTTGAGCAGCAGCGTCCACCCCGGCCCGATCCGCATCGCCAACAGGAAGAACAGCACCCCGTACCGGCTGGTGAACCAGCGCAGCGGCGGCAACTGCCCGGCCCGGGCCAGCAACGCCCGCACCGGATCCGGGTTACGGCCCAGCCAGCGCCCACCGAGCAGGATCGCCGCGACCCCGAGCAGCAGCACCAGCACCGCCCCGGTGGCCCGACCCAGGTACCCGGACACCGTCTCGTACGACTCCCCGGCCAGGTAGCCGACCAGCACCGAACCGCCCACCCAGCCGGCCACCCCGGTCATGTTCCACGGCGCGAACCGCCGGTACGGCATCCCCGCCGCACCGGCCAGCCGGGGCACCAGGGTCCGGGCGAACGCCACGAACCGCGCCGCGAACACGCCCCGCCCACCGAGCCGGTGCAGCAGGTCGTGGGCCTTGCGCCACCGTGCCGCACCGACCCGGGCACCCCACCGGCCGGCCCGCAGCCTCGGCCCGTGCCGTCGACCGGCCCGGAACGCCACCGCGTCCCCCAGCACCGCCGCCGTGATCATCACCACCAGTGCCGGGGCGAGCCGCAGCGTCCCCGCGTACGCCAGGAACCCCACCAGCAGCAGGGTCGCCTCACCCGGCACCAGCAACCCGACGAGCACGGCGGTCTCACCGGCCACCACCAACCCGGCCAGCAGGTAGATCACCGGGGCCGGCAGATCCCCCAGCGACGTCAGCAGATCATGCATCCCGTACCCCGAACACGACGGCCAGCCTGCCAGCCACGGTGACCGGCGGGACAGAAGTTTCCCCCGGGATCCGGGGCAGGTCCGGGAGCGACCCCGACTCGGCCCTGATCGGCGCGGGCGGGAGAATGGGTTTCATGCAGCTTCGCACCGACCTCCGCAACGTCGCCATCATCGCCCACGTCGACCATGGCAAGACGACCTTGGTCGACGCCATGTTGCGGCAGGCCGGCGCCTACAGCTCCCGTGGTGAGCTGACCGACCGGGTGATGGACTCGATGGACCTGGAACGAGAAAAGGGCATCACCATCCTCGCCAAGAACACCGGCGTCCGCTACCTGCCCGCCGACGGCTCCGCCCCGGTCACCATCAACATCATCGACACCCCCGGCCACGCCGACTTCGGCGGGGAGGTGGAACGCGGCCTGACCATGGTCGACGGCGTGGTACTCCTCGTCGACGCCAGCGAGGGCCCCCTGCCGCAGACCCGGTTCGTGCTACGCAAGGCCCTCAAGGCCCGCCTGCCGATCATTCTCGTGATCAACAAGGTGGACCGGCCCGACGCCCGGATCAAGGAGGTCGTCGACGAGGCGTACGAACTCTTCCTCGACCTCGACGCCGACGAGGAGCAGATCGACTTCCCGATCGTCTACGCCTGCGCCCGCGACGGCATCGCCTCCCTCACCCAGCCCGCCGACGGTTCCGTACCCGCCGACAGCAGCTCCCTGGAACCCCTCTTCCGCACCCTGCTCGACACCATCCCGCCGCCCGCGTACGACGAGGAGGCGCCCCTCCAGGCACACGTCACCAACCTCGACGCCTCGCCGTTCCTCGGCCGGCTCGCGCTGTGCCGGGTCCGGCAGGGCACCATCAGCAAGGGCCAGACCGTGGCCTGGTGCCGCACCGACGGCAGCACCCAGCGGGTCCGCATCTCCGAGCTGCTGATGACCGAGGGCCTGGAACGCAAGCCCGCCGACTCCGCCGGCCCCGGCGACATCATCGCCGTCGCCGGCATCCCGGACATCATGATCGGTGAGACCCTGGCCGACGCCGAGGACCCGCGCCCGCTGCCGCTGATCACCGTCGACGAGCCGGCCATCTCGATGACCATCGGCACCAACACCTCCCCGCTGGTCGGCCGGGTCAAGGGCGCCAAGGTCACCGCCCGCATGGTCAAGGACCGGCTCGACAAGGAACTCGTCGGCAACGTCTCGCTGCGGGTCCTGCCCACCGAGCGTCCCGACGCGTGGGAGGTCCAGGGCCGGGGCGAGCTGGCCCTGGCCATCCTGGTCGAGCAGATGCGCCGCGAGTCCTACGAGCTGACCGTCGGCAAGCCCCAGGTGGTCACCAGGGAGATCGACGGGAAGACCTGCGAACCGGTCGAGCGGCTCACCATCGACGCCCCCGACGAGTACCTCGGCGCCATCACCCAGCTGCTCGCCACCCGCAAGGGCCGGATGGAACAGCTGGTCAACCACGGCACCGGCTGGATCCGGATGGAGTGGCTGGTCCCCGCCCGGGGCCTGATCGGCTTCCGCACCGAGTTCCTCACCGAGACCCGGGGCACCGGCATCCTGCACCACGTCTTCGAGTCCTACGAGCCCTGGTTCGGCGAGCTGCGTACCCGCAACAACGGCTCCCTGGTCGCCGACCGGGCCGGCGCGGTCACCGCGTTCGCCATGACCAACCTCCAGGAACGCGGCCAGCTCTTCGTCGAGCCCGGCACCGAGGTGTACGAGGGCATGATCGTCGGGGAGAACTCCCGCTCCGACGACATGGACGTCAACATCACCAAGGAGAAGAAGCTCACCAACATGCGCTCGTCGACCGCCGACGAGACGGAGAAGCTGATCCCGCCGCGCAAGCTCTCCCTGGAACAGGCCCTGGAGTTCTGCCGCGAGGACGAGTGCGTCGAGGTCACCCCGGCCGCCGTCCGGATCCGCAAGGTGGTCCTCGACCAGACCGCCCGGGCCCGCGCCACCGCCCGCCGCAAGCACGCCAACTGACCGTCCCGGGTCGGGTGCCGTCCCCCGGCACCCGACCCGGATCGGTTACCGTCTGCGCCATGCTCGCCGACGATCTCGACAACCTGCTGCACGCCGTACCCGGCACGGTCTCGGTCCACGTCGGCCGGCTCGACGGACCGCCCACGTACACCCGGCTGCCCGACGCCACCCACTACGCGGCCAGCACCATGAAAGCCGCCGTGCTCGCCGCCCTGCACCGGTCCGCCGACGCCGGCCGGCTCGACCTGGACGCCCCGGTCCCGGTGCACAACAGCTTCGACTCCGCGCTGCCCGGCGCACCCCGGTTCGGCTGCGCGCAGGACTACGACAACGACGACGCGGTCTGGGACCGGCTCGGGCGGACCGCGCCGCTGCGCTGGCTCGCCCACCGCATGATCGTCCGCTCCAGCAACCTGGCCACCAACATCGTCCTCGGCCACGTCGGCCGGCCCGCCGTCGCCGAGGTGTGGTCCCTGGTCGGCGCCCGGCACAGCGTCACCGGCCGGGGCATCGAGGACTTCGCCGCCCGCGAGGCCGGCATCACCAACCTGGTCACCGCCGCCGACCTGGCCGCCCTGCTCGCCACGATCGCCCGGGGGGCGACCACCCCCGGGACGCTCGCCGCCCCGGCCACCTGCGCCGCCCTGCTCGACGTGCTCTTCGCCCAGGAGCACCGGGAGGACCTGGCCGCCGGACTGCCCGACGGGGTCCGGATCGCGCACAAGAACGGCTGGGTCCGGGGCGTCCGGCACGGCGCCGGGGTGGTCTTCCCCGACGACGCCCCGCCGTACACCATCGTGGTCTGCACCACCACCGACCTCGCCGACGGTGGCCCCAGCGGCGAGGAGGACGAGGACGACGCCTGCCGGCTGATCGCCCGGATCTCCGCCACCGTCTGGGCCGCCCGCGACGCCCTCGGCCGGTAGCCGAGGCACCGGTGTTCTGCCCCCTGAGGAACAGCCAAGAATGGGACTTTCTGCATTCTCAACTCATATATCTCACATAACGCTATCTTGGCTTCATGTCAACAGGAACCGGCCATCGATGGTTCGACCTCTTCCAGGGCCCGGGTACCGCCCACTGGACGTGGCAGATCGGCGAACGTGAGCACCACTGGACATTCTCCTTCCGCCCCCTTGCCGAACTCTCCGAATCGGAAATCGTCCGACACTTCACCGTCTGGGTCGGCAACCAGTACATAGATCACTTCGATCTGCGCGTGGCCGGCAACGGCAGCACCCTGCACCGGTTGAGCGCCAGCTGGGTGAGCGGCGCATGAGGATCACCGCCGTCTACGACGCCGACGGCGTCATCCTGGCCGCCGTCGTCGACACCGGCCAGGACGACCACCCCGTACCCGTGGCGTCCGAGGGGACCGAGGTGGGGACATTCGACGTCCCCCGGCACGCAGCCGGTTCCCGCCTCGACGAGATCTGCACGTCCTACCGGGTGGACCCTGGTTCGCGGAGCCTCAGAGCGGCACCTCCCCAGGAGTAGACCCACCGGTCAGACCAGCAGGTTCTCCCGCAGGGTGTCCCGCAGCTCACCGGTGATCCCCAGCCCGTCCCGCAGGTACCGGTCGAACGAGCCGTACACCCGCGCCACCTCGTCGTAGGCGGCGTCCAGGTACTCCGGGCGGACCTGGAGCACCGGCCGCACCGCCGCCACGTCCAACCCCGGATGCCGCCGGGCCATCGCCTCCAGCAGCACCTCCTGAAGGCTCGCCGTCCGCTCGTTGGTCAGCAGATAGTCCGCCCGGACCGCCTCGGCGTCCACCCCGAGCAGGGTCAGCAGCACCACCGCCAACCAGCCGGTACGGTCCTTGCCCGCACTGCAGTGGAACAGCAGCGGCAGGTTCGGCGACTCCGCCGCCAGGCGCACCGCCCCGGCGAAACCGGCGCGCGCCGACTCCCCCGTGACGAACCACCGGTAGATCGCCGCCATCGCCCCCGGCGTGCCCTGCCGCGCCAACTCCCCGTACCCCGACAGGTCGTGCCCGAGCAGCAACGCCGACACGTACGTGAACAGCGGATGCGTCGGGTCGTACACCGGCAGGTGCACCACCCGGGGATCACCCGGCAACCGGTCCGCCGGAGCCACCTCGGCCTCCGGCCCCCCGCGCAGGTCCACCACACAGGTCACCCCGAGCCGGTCGAACACCGGCAGGTCCTCGTCGACCAGCCGACCCAACGCCGCACTGCGGATCAGCCGCCCCGCCCGGACCCGTCGACCATCCGCACCCACCAGGCCACCCAGGTCCCGCGCATTCGGCGAACCCAGCAGCTCCCAGTCCTGCCCGATCAATTCGGCCTCCCCAGCGCCGCGCATCCTGCGTATAGGGTGCCCCACATGACGATCGCCGCGGTACGCACCCACCGGCTTTCCGCCCCCTTACACACCCCCTTCGTCACCGCCCTGCGCCGCACCACCACGGTGGACACCCTGGTCGTCGAGGTCACCGACACCGACGGCCGCTCCGGGTTCGGCGAAGCCCCCCAGGTCTGGCAGGTGACCGGCGCGTCGATCGCCGGGGCGCAGGCGTGCGTACAGGAGATCCTCGGCCCGCTGGTCGCCGGACGCGACCCGGACGACCTGGTGGCCCGCTGCGCGGAGGTCCGCCGCGCGGTCGCCGGCAACGAGGCCGCCAAGGCGGCCGTGGACGTCGCTCTGCACGACCTGGCCGCCCGTCGCCTCGGCGTCCCCCTGGTCCGGCTGCTCGGCGGTACCCGGCTGCGGGTACCCACCGACGTCACCCTCTCCGCCGGGGACGCGGTCGACCTGGCCACCACCGCCAAGCAGCGGTGCGCCGAGGGCTTCGGCGTACTCAAGCTGAAGGTCGGCACCGACCCCGCCGGCGACCTGGCCCGGGTCCGGGCGGTACGGGCCGCCGTCGGCCCGGAACCGAGGCTGCGGCTGGACGCCAACCAGGGCTGGACCCCGCGCGAGGCGGTCCGGGTGATCCGGGGTGTCGAGGACGCCGGGCTGGACGTCGAACTCGTCGAACAGCCGGTCGCCCGGCGCGACATCGAGGGCATGGCCTGGGTGAGCGACCGGGTGGACACCCCGATCCTCGCCGACGAGTCGGTCTTCGACATCCGGGACCTGGTCGAGGTGATCCGGCACCGGGCGGCCGACCTGGTCAACGTCAAGCTCGCCAAGTGCGGTGGGCTCGCGGTGGCGCGTACCCTGCTCGACCTGGCCACCGCCCACGGTGTCGGCACGGTCGTCGGATCCATGATGGAGAGCCAGATCGGGCTCGGCGCGGCGGCCAGCCTGGTCGCCGCGTACGGCACGTCCGCCGTCTCCGACCTCGACGCCGCCTGGTGGCTGGCCTGGTCCCCGGTGCGGGGCGGCATCCGGTACTCCGGCGCGGAGGTGGTCCTGCCCGACGCGCCGGGCCTCGGCATCACCGCCCTCGACTGCTGAAGGAAAATTACAGGCAAACCTTGATGCCTGTCGGTGGATTTCATATGGTCGGGGCGTCGGGTCGGAGCGGGCGCGTCGGGTGGCGTCGGGTC
>NZ_WVUH01000384.1 GCF_017614955.1 Micromonospora echinofusca | reverse complement strand
GGGGAGTGGCTCAGCCCGGCTGAGGGAGCCGGTGGTCAGCCGCCGGGGATGAGCATCTCGAACCAGACCGTGGAACCGCGTACCGTCGGGTCGGTCCCCCAGGCGTCGCTCAGCTCCTCGATCAGCCCCAGACCCCGGCCCCGGCTGCTCAGCGTGTCCGTCTGGGCCCGGGTCACCGTGCCCCGGGTACCGCTGTCGGCCACCGAGACGAGCAGCCGCTCCGGGCTGAGGTCGATCTCGACCCGGGCGGCGGTACCGGCATGCAGCAGGGCGTTGGTGGTCAGCTCGCTGGTGCAGAGCACCGCCGCGCCGATCACCTGCTCGGGTACCTGCCAGGCGGCGAGCTGCGCGCTCATCCAGTGCCGGACCCGGCTCGGTGCGGTCGGCTCGGCCGGTACCTCCATGCTCGCCGACCGGCTCGGGGTCAGCACGTGCTCGACGGCGAGCACGGCGACGTCGTCCTCGGTGGCACCGGCGACGGCCGCGGTGGCGACCGCGCAGAGCGCCCGGGGGTCGCCGCTGGCCGCCCCGGCGACTGCGGCGGCCAGGTCGGTCAGCCCGGCGGCCAGGCTCTGCCGGCGCCGTTCGATCACGCCGTCGCTGTAGAGCAGCAGGGTGTCACCGGGGGAGAAGGGGACACTGGTGCTGGTCCGGGTGCCGCCCAGGCCCAACGGCGGGCCGGTGGGGATCTCCAGGTACTCGGCCACCGGGTCACCGTCGGCGGAGCACCGGCGTAGCAGCGGGGCCGGGTGACCGGCGCTGGACAGGGTCATCAGCTCCCGGTCCGGCTCGATCACGCCGAAGACCACGGTGACGAAGAGTTCGTCGGTGCGTCCCTCCGCGCCCAGGCTGCCCACCAGCCGGTCCAGGCCGGTGAGCACGGCGTCCGGCTGCGACTGGCTCAGCGCCAGGGCCCGCAGGGCGGCGCGTACCTGGCCCATCCGGGCGGCGGCCTGCACGTCGTGACCCGCCACGTCACCGAGGACGATGCCGAGCCCACCGTCGGGCATGAGGAACGCGTCGTAGAAGTCGCCCCCGGCGGCGTTGCCGTCCACACCCGGGTCGTAGCGGGCGGCGACCCGCAGCCGGGGCAGGTCGGGCAGGTGCTCCGGCAGCATGCTCCGTTGCAGCAGCTGCGCCGTACCGTGCTGGTTCTCGAAGCGGCGGGCCCGCTCGGCGGCCTGCGCGACGAGTTCGGCGGAGGCGGCCAGCAGGGCCCGCTCGGCGGCGGTCCACGGATGTGCCTCCCGGTACGCCACGGTCAGCGCGCCGCGCAGCGAGGAGGTGCGCAACGGCAGCGCGGCCACGGCCCGGACCTTCTGGTCGTGCCGGTCCACCGCCGTCGCCAGCAGGGGCTGCCCGTCCGGGGTGAAGGACGGCCGCCCGGTCTCGGCGGCCACCGTCATCGGGGTACCCGCGTCGGCCGGCCAACGCCGCCACAGCGGCGGCAGCCGCTCGTCGGCCTCGTCGAGCAGTTCGCCCCGGACCCGTCGGACGGCCCGCCAGCCCGGCCCGTCGTCCACCGCGAAGCCGACCTGGTCGGCGTCGAACGAGGTCAGCGCGGAGCGCAGCGCCACCCGGGCCACGTCGTCCAGGGTCAACGTGCCCGACAGCGCGGAGGCCAACTCGCTGAGGCTCTGCAACTGCTCGGTCACCTGCGTGGTCTCGGCGGCGACGGTGAGTACGCCGACGATGTCGCCCCCGCTGTCCCGCACCGCCGAGTAGCCCCGGGTGAAGACGGCCTGCTCGACGGTCCCGGTGCCGGTCCGGGACACCGGCAGGGTGGTCTCCTTCTCCAGGAACGGCTCGCCCAGCCGGTAGACCCGTCCGACGACGTCGCCGACGCCGGGGAGGGCCCACAGTTCCCCGAAGACCTCGGCGCTGGGACGACCGAAGGCTGCCGGGTGTTTGCCGCCGATCAGTTCGGCGTACCCGTCGTTGTAGACGAGCACCAGGTCGTCGCCGTAGCTGAGGGCCATCGGGACCGGTGAGCCGAGCATCAGGTCGATCACCGCACGCAGCGCCGGATCCCAGGCTTCCGGGGGGCCGAGCGGGGTCTGGGCCCACGGGTGGTGCAGGACGAGGGCGGCGGCATCCGATGCGGTGGGGGCGCCGGATACCGGCGCTGACGGAGTGGGGACTCGCCCGACCGTGCCTGGCATGCCAGCAGCCTATCGGGACCGCTCCCGGCACGTATGGATCTTGATGGCGGTCGCTGGCCGGGGGTGTCCCGCCAGAGCTGCGTGAGCCGGCCCGGGAGCCGGATCGGCCCCCTTTCGGGCCGGCTGGTGCTCGATGTCGGAAAACCAGACCCGCAGGTCAGGGGTTTGTCGCTGACGATCGGGTATGCGCCCGGCGGCAACCAGGTGACAGGAGGGACATCATGACGAAAACCCTCGCGGCCGGGCAGGTCGACATCGGGAACGCGGTCAGCGACATGTGGCGCAGCGTGCTGCTCTTCGTGCCGCGCGCGATCGCGTTCATCGCCATCCTCGTGATCGGCTGGATCATCGCCCGTGCGGTGCTCAAGGTGGTCGACGCGGCCCTGGAACGGGTCGGCTTCGACCGGGCCGTGGAACGTGGTGGCGTCGGTCGGGCGCTGGAACGGACAAAGTACGACGCCAGCGACATCCTGGCCAAACTGGCGTACTACGCCGTCCTGCTGTTCACGTTGCAGTTCGCGTTCGGGGTCTGGGGTCCGAACGCGATCAGTGACCTGATCAGCGGCGTCGTGAGATGGCTGCCACGCGCCTTCGTGGCGATCGTGATCGTGGTGGTCGCGGCGGCCATCGCCAGCGCGGTCCGGGACCTGGTCACCGGTGCGCTCGGGGGCCTGTCCTACGGTCGGATCCTGGGCGACGTCGCGTCGATCTTCGTCCTGGCGCTCGGTGTGATCGCCGCGCTCAACCAGGTCGGCATCGCCACCACGGTGACCACGCCGGTCCTCGTCGCGGTGCTCGCCACCATCGCCGGCATCCTGATCGTCGGCGTGGGTGGTGGTCTGGTGAAGCCCATGCAGTCCCGCTGGGACGGCTGGTTGGACCGGGCCGCGCGGGAGTCCGAGGCGGTCAGGTCGCACCGGCAGGCCCAGGCAGCCGGGCGGGGCGACGTCAACCGGCAGATGGCCGACCGGACCGGTGCGGAACGCACCCAGGCCATGCCCCGGGCCCAGGAGTCGGCGATGTCCGGCCGGGGCGGCACCGGGACGTACCAGTCCGGCAACGCGACGGAGCGGATGCGTCCGCCGGAGCGCTGAGCCCCAGATGAGGTATGGGCGTCCACCGGGTCACCGGTGGGCGCCCGCCGTCGGTCAGCGGCCGGGCGGTAGCTGCTCGGCCAGGAGACAGACGGCCAGCAGACGGAGCAGCACCCAGTCGTCGACGGCGGACCAGTCCACCGGAACGGCCGGCGGCTGCCACCCGTGCTCGCGGGCTGCGTCCCGGACCCCCTCGGCGTAACCGGCCAGCCCGACCCGGGTCACCGGCCACACGTCGCCGTCCAGGCTGTCCCGCACCGCCGCCGCGTGCTGGTCGACCGCCGCGAGCAGACCGGGCGTGGCGGCAGCGGCGGCGAGTCCGGCGGTACCCACCGAGGACAGCAGGGACGCGAGGACGGCGTGCGGCCCGGTGGTCGCCGACGGGGCCGCACCGGCGGTGAAGGGCAGGCGCATGGGGACCGAGGTTAACCAGGAGTGACACCCGGTGACCTCGGCCGGTCGGCTGATGCCGGACGACCGGCCGGCCGGTGACCGCGCCGGATCGGATTACCGCCGCGCGGGACGGGGCAGTACGCCCAGGGCCAGCCGTGACGAGGATGACACAGGGGGAGCGACATGGCCCAGGACGACCGGGACGGCCCGGACCCGCAGCACCGCCGCCCGGCCGGGGTGGGCGACCGGACCGTCGCCGCGCTCGGCAAGCTCAGCGAGGCGCTGGAGACGGTCGAACGGGCCCGTGGCCACCTGTACTCGCTGCACCAGCTGATCGGACACGCCGACCTGATGCTGGACGAGGCGGTGGAACTGCTCCGGGAGGCCGGCCACCAGTCGCTCGCGGACGCGGTTGCCGGGGACCTGCTCGGCCGGAACGTGATCGCCGGTCGCTGGACGTTCCAGATCGTCGAGGACTTCGACGACGGGTACTACGCGCTGTTCCGCGCCCTCGACGCCCGTGCCCGCGACGAACTGGTCGGCGGGCGCCGGCACCTGTACGAGGCGGAGATGAAGGAACGTCGCCGTAGCCGGGGGCGCCCCGGACACGAGGCCCGTCCGGGGCGGGAGGGCTGAGTCCCGCCGGGAGGCACCCGGCCGATCCACCGGGCCCGGGACCGGGCCCTACTCGCCGGAGCGGGCGTCCGCCGGACGTTGCCGGGCCGCGTCGTCGGCGATGATCACGGTGGCCACCATCACGGCGACCACCACGCTGAACAGCCAGGAGTCGTCCGAGACCAGCATGGCGGACACGGGGGCCTGGAGTGCGGCGAGCAGGAAGCCCAGCCAGGCGAACCGACGCTGCCGCACGGAGAGGAAACCGGAACTTTGGCGCATCCCGAAAGTCTTGCGCGCGATCCGGCGGGTTGCCGTCAGCCGATCGGCCCATTTGTGGGTGAGCTGTCCGGTTCGCGTGGCGTTCCGGAGGGCGCGGTCCTGTGGCTCGGCCCACGGGAGCACGGGGTAGGCGTGGGACAGCCGATAGGGCAGGATCGGAGCACATGTCCCATCCGGTACCCGCCCCCCGCGCCGGCCTGCTCCTGCTGGCCTACCTGGCGTTCGTCAGCCTCGGTCTGCCCGACGGGCTACTCGGGGTGGGCTGGCCGTCGATCCGCGCCGATCTCGGGGTGCCCACCGCGGCGGTCGGCTTCGTCCTGACCGCCGGCACGACGGGGTACCTCCTCTCCAGCGTGGCCGCCGGGTTCACCATCAGCCGGCTCGGTGTCGGTTGGCTGCTCGCCGGCAGTACCGTCCTCGCCGCGACCGCCCTGACCGGGTACGCCCTGTCACCCGTGCTGGCGGTGATGGTCGGCTGCGCCCTGCTCCTGGGGCTCGGCTCCGGTGCCATCGACTCCGGGCTCAACGCGTACGCCGCCGGCGCCTTCGGCCCCCGGCACATGAACTGGCTGCACGCGTTCTTCGGCCTGGGCGTCGCCCTCGGCCCGTTGATCATGACCGGGGCGCTCAGCCTCGGTCTCGCCTGGCGGTGGGGGTACGCCGCCGTCGCCGCCGCCCAACTGCTGCTCGCCACCGCCTTCGCGCTGACCGTGCGGGCCTGGGTACGACCGGCTCCCGCCACCGGGGGCGGCCCGGCGCACAGCCCCGCCCCGCCGGTCGGGCCGGTGCAGATCTCCGCGACCCTGCGCCTGCCCGCCGTCTGGCTCGGGGTGGTCGCCTTCGCGCTCTACGTGGCCATCGAGGCGGGGGCGGGCCTCTGGGCGTTCCTGCTGCTCACCGAGGGCCGGGGCATGGCCGCGACGGTCGCCGGGCTCTGCGTGTCCGGGTACTGGGGCAGCCTCTTCGCCGGCCGGGTCGTCCAGGGGGTCCTCGCCGAACGGCTCGGTACCGCCCGGATCATGTGGGGCAGCCTGGTCGGCATGGTGCTCGGCGCGGTACTGGTGGCGCTGCCCGCGCCGGCCTGGGTGGCGGTACTCGGCCTGGGTGTGGTCGGGTTCGCCGCCGCGCCGGTCTTCCCGCTGCTCACCCTCACCACCGCGGAGCGGGTCGGTACGGCGCACGCCGACCGGACCATCGGGTTGCAGATCGGCGCCGCCGGGCTGGGTGGGGCGCTCCTGCCGACCGGCTTCGGCGTGCTGCTGAGCCGCACCTCGGTGGAGGCCCTCGGGCCGGCGCTCGTGGTCTGCGCGGTCGTCCTGCTCGCCCTCTACGCGGCCTCGGTGCGTCGCCCGGCGGCCAGCTGACCGGCCCCCACCCGCAGGGTTGATCTTGCAGTTGTGGCCCCGACATCAGGTACAAAACGGACAAAAGTCGGGCCCAAGCTGCAACATCGGCGTTGTTCCGGGGGCGGGACCGCCCGGTGGTCGGCCGGTCAGTGCGGCCCGGTCCGTCCGGTGGTGGACGGCCGGTACGCCCGGTCCGCGTCGGTGGGCTCCCGGCCCTCCCCGGCTGCCTCGCCCCGCCCGTCGGCCGCTGCCGGGCCGTGCCCGAAGGCCGCCTCGGCGCCAGCCTCGTTGCCGGTCACGTCCTCCACCTGCCCGTCGCCGGGGGAGGTGGCCACGGCCCGCTCCAGTTCGCTGAGGGGCAGCCGTTCCTCGTTCCGCCACACGGCGCGGTCGTCGTCGGTCATACCGGTTGCGGTACCCCCGCCCCGG
>NZ_WVUH01000383.1 GCF_017614955.1 Micromonospora echinofusca | reverse complement strand
GAGCCGGCCGGCGCTCCCCCGCCACCCCCGCCGGTGGTCGCCCGGCTCATGGGTGACCGGCCGCCGGTACTGTTCAGCGGCGTCGAGCCGGTGGCGTCGACTCCGGTACCGCCGGCCGTTCAGCGTGTGCGGTGGGAACGGGACGAGCCGGAGTACCCCGGTCAGCCGGGTACCGGCCCGGCCGTTCCCTCCGGCGCACCGTCGGTTGGGCAGCCGGGTGACCCGGGTCCCATGCCGGGACCGTTCGGCGGGGCGGATCTCGACCGGACCCCAGCCAGTACCGCGACGCTGTCGACCGGCATCGCAACGTCGCCGGTCGGCGCCGCGTCGCTGCCGGTCGGCGTCCCGGTGCAGCGGTCGACCGGGTTGGGCGGCACCACCTGGTCGACGACGTCCGCCAGTGCCGGCGGTAACCACTGGACAGGCGGCCACTGGACGGGCAGCCGACCGGGCGACAGCAGCCCGGGGCCGGCGACGACGGGTGCCGTACCCGCATCCGGGTCACCGGTCGGGACGTACCCGGCACCGGTGCAGCGGTGGGTGGGTGCCCCGCTCGGGTCCGCACCCGAGGCGACGACGGCCGGACAACCGACGGGATGGCCGACATCGACACCGCCGGTGGTGCCAGCGCCGGCACCCGTGCCGGTACTGGCCAGGCCACGCCCGGCAGACCAGCCGGTGTGGCAGCGGGCCACCGGGTGGGACGACCCGCTCCCGACTCCCGACAGCCCGCCAGCCGGCGATCCGCCAGCAGCAGCACCGCCGCCGCCGAGCGATCCTCCCGCCGACCCGGTTGGCGACGCGACACCTCCGGCACCGGACAGCCCGACAGCAGCACCGGCAGCAGGCAGTCCGGCAGCGGGCCCGGCCGGCGCAATGGAGCCGGAGGAACTACTCAAGAAGTTGTACGACCCGCTGCTGCGCCGGCTGCGGACCGAGCTGCGGCTCGACCGGGAACGGCACGGGGTGCTCGGCCCCGGCTGATCCCCACCAGGAATGGCAGACCGGCAGGAAACGAACCCGAGAAGAAGAGCGAGGAGGAGCGATGAGCAGGGACGAGGTCGCCGTCGCGATCGCCTTCGTCGTGAAGATCGACGACCAGGATCTCGGCGCGTTCAACACCTGCGACGGGCTGGGGTGCGAGGTGGTCGTGGAGCAGCGGGAGGAGGGCGGCAACAACGGTCACGTCTGGCAGTTGCCGACCCGGATGAAGTTCTCCAACGTGAAGCTCTCCCGCCCCGTCACCGCGGACAGCGCGAAGCTGATGCGCTGGTTCTCCGGCATGGCCAGCGGGCTGCGCCGCAAGACCGCCACCATCGAGGCGCGCACCCTGGAGGGCACGGTGATCGCCCGGTGGGGTCTGCTCGACGTGATCCCGGTGCGCTGGACGGGCCCGCAGTTGAGCCCGGACAACCCGAAGGTGGCTGTGGAGACCCTGGAACTGGCCCATCACGGGTTCTTCGGCCCGGGTACCGGGGGGTGACCGGTGAGCGCCTCCCCGGTCACGTTCAGCGCCGCCGGCAGTTCCGGTGGGCCGCAGGGTGGTGCCCCGCCCCAGCTCACCCACGCGTATCTGCAACTGCACGAGCCACCGCGCAACGGCGGGACCGCCTCCCCCGGCCCGGAGCTGAGTCGGATCCCGTTCCAGTTCAACCCGAAGGAACTGGCCCTGACCAAGACCGCCAAGTGGAAGCGGGACGCGCAGCGCAACGCGAAGAAGAGCGGCGTACCCGAGTTCACCGGTGCCGACCCGGCCAAGCTGACCCTGGAGATGTTCTTCGACGCCACCGACACGATGGACGCCTCGGTGGTGAAGCGGGTCGAGGAGCTCTTCGCCTGCTGCGTACCGACCGAGGCGAGCCGGCAGCAGAAGAAGGGTTCCCCACCGTGGGTGGTGTTCCACTGGGGCGGGATGGTCGGCTTCCCCGCCTTCGTGGCCAGCGTCAACGCCAAGTACACGCTCTTCACCCCGGGCGGTACACCGATCCGCGCGCTGTGCACGGTCACCCTGGAGGAGATCTCCGGTGAGCAGTCCGGGCAGAACCCCACCTCCGGGGCGCTGGCCGCGCGGAACGTCCATGTCGTCGTCGCCGGGGACACCCTGCACTCGATCGCCTACGCCGCGTACGGGCGGGCCGGGCTGTGGCGGGTGATCGCCGAGGCCAACGGGATCGACGACCCGATGCGGTTACGGCCCGGGCGGGCCCTGCTGGTGCCCGCACCCGAGGAGTTGTCCACGCTGGTCGGTGCGCATGGCCAATGAACAGTTCGCCAACGCGCTGCTGGTCGAGGTGGGCGGCAGCGCACTGCCCGCCGCGGTCGCCGGCCTGCTGACGTACGCGGCGGTCGACGACAGTCGGAACCTGCCGGACCGGTTCGTGCTGCGTTACCGGGACCCGGACCGTTCGGTGCTGGCCAAGGGCGGGTTCACCATCGGTGCCCGGGTCACGTTGACCGCGCAGAGTTCCGATCCGGGTGGGCCCCTGCCGTTGCTGACCGGTGAGGTGACCGGGGTGGAGTGCGAACTCGACGCACACGGCACGTTCACCGAGGTCCGTGGCCTGGACCTGACCCACCGGCTGATGCGCGGCCGGCGGGTGGCCGCGTACCCGAACATGACGGTCCCGGACATCGTCCGGGCGGTGGCGCAGCGGGCCGGGCTGCCGGTGGGCCGGGTCGACCCGGTGACCGGCTTCGGTGGTACGCCGGAGGTGCAGATCAGTCAGGACAACGTCAGCGACTGGGTGTTCCTGAACCGGCTCGCCGGGCTGGTCGGCGCGCAGGTGACGGTCGTCGACGGGGCCCTGCACCTGCGGCTGCCCCAGCCGCCGGCCGGCGCACCGGACCCGTCGGCGCGGGCCACCGAGGATCCGCTGGTGCTGGAGGTCAACCGCAACCTGGTGGCGTTACGGGCCGGGATCACCGCCGCCGCGCAGGTGCCCGAGGTGACCGCCCGGGGCTGGGACCCGGACACCAAGCAGGCGGTCGACGCCGCCGCGACACCCCGGGTACCGGGTGCGGAGGGGATCGGCGCCGACCCGGCCGCGCTCGGGCGCCACGTCGGTGCCCCGGCGTACCTGGTGGCCGATCCGACCCTCGGTACCGACGCGGCGGTCCGGGCGGCGGCCGGCGCGACGGCCGACCTGCTCGGTGGTGGCTGCGCCGAGATCGAGGGGGTGGCCCGGGGCAACGCCCGGCTGCGGGCCGGTGCGGCGGTGGCCCTGGCCAACGTGGGTGCGCCGTTCGAGGGGAGGTACGTGCTGACCAGCACCCGGCATGTCTTCAACGAGCAGGCCGGCTACACCACCGCGTTCACCGTCTCCGGCCGCTCGGACCACACCCTGTACGGCCTGTCCGGCGGCGGGGCGCCGGCCGGGCGGGTGGCCGACGGCCTGGTCCCGGCGGTGGTCAGCGACGTCCGGGACCCCCGGAAACTGGGGCGGGTCCGGCTGACCCTGCCCTGGCTGGACGGGAGGTACACCACCGGTTGGGCGCGGGTGGTGCAGGCCGGTGCCGGGGCCGACCGGGGTGCCGTGCTGCTGCCCGAGGTGGGTGACGAGGTGCTGGTCGGGTTCACCGGCGGCAACCTCGACGCCGCGTACGTGCTCGGTGGTCTGCACAACGGCCGGGACAAGCCGCCGGAGCTGGACACCGATCCGGTGGACGGGGGCAGCGGTCGGATCGCGGCCCGGGCGCTGGTGTCCCGGACCGGTCACCGGTTGGAGCTGCTGGAGGCCGGCAGCGGCCCGGACGGGGTCCTCATCGCCACCGGGGACCGGAAGTTCCTGGTGCGGCTCGACCGTACCGGCAACCAGATCGAGATCGTCAGCGACGGCCGGGTGACCATCAGTGGCCGTGACGGGCTGACCCTGGACGCCGGCTCGGGGGCGCTGGAGCTGGCCGGGCAGCAGGTGACCGTACGCGCCCGCGCCGACCTGGGCATCGAGGGCGGCAGCGCGGTGACCGTCCGGGGCGGCATCGTCCGGATCAACTGAGAGTGAGGGGAGATGAGCCGTGCCAGCAGCCGCCCGCGTCGGTGACCCGACCGGCCATCCGGGTACGCTCGGCGGCCCCGGCGTGCCGACCGTGCTGATCGGCGGGCAGCCCGCCGCCACGGTGGGCACGATGCACGCCTGCACCTTCCCCGGTACCCCGCCGCACCCGCCGTCGCCGGTGGTGCCGCCCGGCTGCCCGACGGTGCTCATCGGTGGGCGGCCGGCCGCGCGGGTCGGGGACCTGACCGGTTGCGGGGCGCCGATCCTGAGCGGCTGTCCGACCGTGCTGATCGGCGGTTGAGCGATGGGCGACGACTTCGTCGGCTCCGGTTGGGCCTTCCCGTTGCGTACCGGCCCGACCGGGGGGATCGCGCTGGTACGCGGGGACCGCGAGGTGGTGGAGAGCATCTGGCTGATCCTGAGCACCGCCCCGGGTGAACGGCCGGGCCGGCCCGAGTTCGGCTGCGCGATCCACGAGCTGGTGTTCGCCCCGGCCGACCCGTCCACCGCCGGGCAGATCGCCTACCAGGTCCGGCGGGCGTTGGACCGGTGGGAACCCCGGATCGAACTCGACGACGTACTGGTGGACTTCACCGACGCCGCCCGGGGTGAGCTGCTCATCGACATCCGGTACCGGCTGCGGCACGACAACGACCCCCGCAACCTGGTGTTCCCGTTCTACACCATCCCCGCGCACGAGCCCGGAGCGGACTGATGGCCCTGATCCCACCGAACCTCGACGACCGGCGTTTCCAGGACCTGGTGGACGACGCGAAGCGGATGGTGCAGCAGCGCTGCCCGGAGTGGACCGACCACAACGTCTCCGATCCGGGGGTCACCCTGATCGAGACGTTCGCGTACCTGGTCGACCAGTTGCTGTACCGGCTCAACCGGGTACCGGACCGGCACTACGTGAAGTTCCTCGACCTGATCGGGGTCACCCCGTTCGCGCCGTCGGTGGCCTCCACGGAGGTGACCTTCTGGCTGTCCGCGCCCCGGGACGTGCCGGTGGTGGTACCCGCCGGCACGCACGTGGCGACGGTACGCGCCGAGAACGTCGAGCCGGTGACCTTCGAGACGGTCCGCGAATTGACCGTACCCCCGTGCGAGCTGGTCGCGGTGGCCACCGTGACGGCCGGTGGGGAACAGGCCGACCGGACCGGTGACCTGGGCGGCCCGGAGCGGATCGCCGCGTTCGCCGACCCGCCGGCCCCCGGGGACGCCGTGCTGTTCGGTCTGGACCGGCCGGTACCGGGCTGCGCGGTGCTGCTCACCATGGACTGGGTGGTCGCCGGGCGGGGTGTGGACCCGACGAACGCCCCGCTGGTGTGGGAGGCGTGGACCGACGGCGGTTGGGTGCCGTGCCCGGAGGAACGCAACACCACGGGTGCGCTGAACCGGGCCGGTGAGGTGGTCCTGCACGTACCGGCCGGACTCGACCGGGCGTACCTGTTCTCCCTGCCCCGGGACCTGGTGGTCGACATTCCGGCCTTCCCGGCGGCGGGTTTCCCCGGCCAGCGGACCAAGCTGACCCATGCGATGAGCTACGGCAGCCGGGTACCGGGCCGGCGGGGCACTCCCGACCCGGCCCAGGGTTACCAGCTGCTGGCGACCACGGTGAGCCGGTACACCGGGATCGACCGGTTCGACGGGGGCGCGATGCTCACCTTCGGCGGGTTCGACAACCTGGTGGACGCGATCGGCGGGGTGGACCTCACCATCGACCAGCGGGTGGTCTCCCGGCACCGGCAACCCGACGGGAAGCACCGCCGGGCCGTGCCCGGTGGTTACGCCGGCCCGCAGATGGTCTACCAGCCCGGCCCGGCGCACCTGAACGGCTGGCAGGCGATCGACTACGCCCGGCAGCGGTACCTCACCGGGGGCGACTACGCCCGGCAGCGGCACCAGCAGCAGCTCGTCAAGGCCATGGTCCGGCAGATCCAGGGCGCCGACCTGGCCCGCGACCCGGGCCGGGTGGACGCGATCGTCCGGTCCCTGGGCCGCGCGATGACCTTCGTCGGGGACGGGTACCGACTGGTCGACGTCGCGTACGCCCTCGGCGGGCTGCGCCCGGACGCGCTGACCCTGGTCGGGCTCCCCGGCCGGTCGGTGGGCAGTGGCGCCGGCTACCGGGGTGAGCAGCTCGACCCGGTGGGGCGGCGGTTCCTCACCGAGCTGCGGGCCGGCCGGGTCGAGGCGTTTCTGACCGCCAACCCGAAACTGGTACTCAAGGGCTGACCCCAGTCGCGCCGATCTTGCAGTCGCGGCCCCGACACAAGCAACAAAAGGAACAAAACAGGGGCCTAAAGTGCAAGATCAACACTGCTGGGC
>NZ_WVUH01000382.1 GCF_017614955.1 Micromonospora echinofusca | reverse complement strand
TCCCCGGCCCACCCGACCAGGCCGCCGTGGAGCGGCTCGCCGCCGCCCTGGCCGGCCGGTCCGAGCCGGTCGTCCTGGTCTGCGACGACCTGCATCTGGCCGCCGACCCGGCCGCCCTGGCGGCCGTGGAGTTCCTGCTCCGGTACGCCGACGACGGGCTCCGGCTGGTCGTCGGCGCCCGCACCGACCCGCCCCTGCCGCTGCACCGGTTCCGGGTCAGCGGGGAGCTGACCGAGATCCACGCCGACGAACTCGCCTTCACCGCCGACGAGGCGGCGGAGCTGCTCGCCACGCTCGGCGCGGCGCTACCCCCGACGGGCGTCGCCGCGCTGCGGGACCGTACCGAGGGCTGGCCGGCCGGTCTGCGACTGGCCGCCCTCGCCCTGCGGGACCACCCCGACCCGGCCGGCTTCGCCGCGCGGTTCACCGGCAACCAGCCGGAGATCGCGGACTACCTGACCGCGGAGGTGCTGGCCGGCCTGCCCGACGGCCAGCGCGACGTCCTGGACTGTGTAGCCGTCACCGAGCCGGTCACCGGCGACCTGGTCGGCGCGCTCACCGGGCGGGACGACGCGGACCAGCTCCTCGCCGAACTCGACCAGCGCACCGGCTTCCTGACCGGCACCGCCGACCGGCCGCCCGCGTACCGCTGCCACCGGCTCCTCGCCGACCTGCTCCGCGCAGGCCTGGCGAACCGCCCGGACGATCAGGTACGGAACCTGCACCGGCGGGCCGCCCGGTGGTACGCCGACGTGGGCCGGCACCGGTCCGCCCTCCGGCACACCCTCGCCGCCGCCCGCTGGGCGGACGCCACCCGACTGCTGCTCGACCACTGGCCTGCGCTGCTGCCGTACGACCGGGACGAGCCGGACCAGCCACCGGTGCCCGTACCACCGGAGGAGCTGATCCGGGACCACCCGGCGGTCGCGGCGGCCTACGCCGCCGACCGGCTCGGCCTGGCCGACGCCACCGGACGGTCCGGGCCGGCCGGGCAGCCGGCGGTCGACGGGTACCTCGCCGCCGCCGACGAGGCGGCCCGGACCCTGCCGGAACCGGACCGCACCCGGCTGCGCTGCGCGACGGCCGGACTGGTGCTGGTCCGGGCCCAGGCCGACGGTGATCCGGAACAGGTCCGGGCCGCCGCCGACCGGCTGCTCCGGCTGGCCCCGCCGGACGCGGCGGCACCACCGGGTCCGGCGGTACGGGCCGTCGCCCGGACCGCGCTCGGGTTGACCGGACTGGGCGCCGGTCAGCTCACCGCCGCCACCGACGCGCTCGCCACCGGGCTCGTCGAGGCCGGACCGGCCGGGCTGCCCCGGGTCGAGGCGGTCGCGGCGAGCCGGCTCGCCCTGGTCGCCGCCCTCCGGGGCGAACTGCGCGCCGCCGAGGCGCTCGCCACCGGGGTGCTCACCGGGCCACCGTGCCCGGCACAGCCGGCCGGGGTGGACTGCGGGTACGCGTACCTCGCCCTCGCCCTGGTCGCCGCGCACCGGGACCGGCCGGCGGAGGCCGGGGCCCAGCTCACCCTGGCCGAGCGGTCGACGGCCGACGGAGCCGGCCCCGACCGGGCCGCCTTCACCGCCAGCGCGGCCCGCTGCCACAGTCAACTGCTGGCCGACCGGGGGGACCCCGTCCGGGCCTACCAGGTGCTCGCCGCTGCCGGGGAGCGGCTCGGTGACCTCACGGACGGCCCGGGGAACTGGCTGGCCGCCGCCGAGGCGGACCTGCGCGCCGGGCAGGGCGACCTGACCCGGGCCCGGGAACTGCTCGCCGCCCGGACGGCCGGGTCGAGCCTGGCGGCGGTCACCCTGGCCCGGGTGGAACTGGCCGCCGGCAACCCGGACGCGGCGGGACGGGCACTCCCCGACTGGGACGGGCCGGGCGCCGCCCGGCTGCCGGTGGCGGTACGCGTCGAAGCCGGCCTGCTCGACGCGTTGCTCGCGCAACGGGCCGGGGACCCCCGACGGGCCGCCCGGCTGCTGGAACGGGCACTGGACCTGGCCGAGCCGGACGGGCTGCGGCGTTTCCTGCTACGCGGCGTGCCGTCGGCGCGGGACCTGCTGGTCGCCCACCTCGACACCGGTACCGCCCACTGGCCGACCCTCACCGAGTTGCTGGACCACGGCGACCGGATCCCCGCCACCGGCAGCGGTGGCGTCCCGGTCCGACCCGACGGTGCCGTCGCCGGTGGCCCGACCCCCCTCGGCGAACCGCTGACCGAGCGGGAACTGACCATCCTGCGCTATCTCCAGAGCATCCTGTCCAACGTGGAGATCGCCAGCGAGCTGTCCGTCTCGGTGAACACCGTCAAGACGCACGTGCGCAACATCTACCGGAAGCTGGCCGCCACCCGGCGCCGCGACGCCGTCCGCCGCGCCCGCGAACTCCACCTGCTGTAAGGAAGGGTTGGTACCCGGTCAGGCGTTCGCCACCCCGTCCACGGCGGCGAGCAGGTCGGGCAGCCCGTACGGGCCGTCGTAGCGGACGCCGTTGACGAAGAACACCGGCACCGCGTCCACACCGCTGCGGATACCGCTGACGATGTCCCGGCGTACCCGGTCGGCGTACCCGTGCTGCTCGACCTCCGGATCGACCTCCTCGACCGGTAGTCCGACCTGCTGCGCGGCGAGCGACAGGTGCACCGGGTCGAGCTGGTCCTGATGCTCGAAGAGCCAGTCGTGCAGCTCCCAGAACCGGCCCCGGACCGCCGCCGCCTCGGCCACCTCCGCGGCGGCGTCGGCGTACGGGTGCACCTCGGCGAGCGGAAAGTGCCGGTACACCAGCCGGACCAGGTCGGCCCGTTGGCGCAGCACCTCCCGCAGCACCGGGTGGACCGTGCCGCTGTGCGGGCACTGGAAGTCGGCGTACTCGACGACGGTCACCGCCGCGTCGGCGGCGCCCCGGACGTGGTCGGAGGCGTCGACCGGCACCCGGAGCCGGCTGACCGTGATCTGCAACGGCGTCGTCATCGTCGCCTCACAGCCGGACGGTGATGTGGTTGTGCACCTCGGCGACCCCGGGTGCCGACCAGGCGACCCGTTCCGCCTCGTCCCGTTCCAGCCAGGACCGCACCAGCCCGTCGAGGATCACCGTGTCGCCCCGCACCTCCACGGAGATCCGTTCCGCGTCGGTTTCGACGCTGCGCACCAGGGCGCGGGTGATCCGGTCGGTCAGGTCGCCCCGGGTCGGCCGGCCCGCCGGGCGGACCACGATCCCGTTGCTCAGCCCGCGCACCCCGGTGAGCCGGCGGACCGAACGTTCCGCGGCCCGCCGCTGGTACTCCCATTCGACCTCGCCGCGCAGCGTCACCCACCCGCCGGAGACGGTGACGTCGAGCCCGTCGAGCGGTACGAACGCGTCCCACTCCAGCGCGCGGGTGGCGGCGGTGGCGATCTCCGCGTCGGTCCGCTGTGCCGAGGTGGCCAGGCGGACCTGGACGTCGTTGGCCACCGCCCGGACCCGATCCACCCGGTGCGCGGCCCGTTCGGCGGCCCACTTCTTGGCGTAGCTGTCCACCCACCCGGTGAGGGTCACCACGCCCTCGGAGACCGTCACGCCGATCTCGTTCGGCTGGACCCGTGGCTCCCAGTTCAACTCGTCCAGCACGTCGGACTGGATGTCCTGGTCGGTGCGGGTGATCGCTGCCGTGGCCATGGTTGGTCCCTCCCGCGACTAGGTTCCGTCGCTGCCAGGGTGACCCCGGTACGGGTGACCGCTGCTCACCCGTACCGGGTGAAAGTCGCCGACCGGGAAGCCCCGGAACACCGGAAACATAGTTTGCGGTCCATTCCAAGTCGCCGGACCGGCGGGCTATTGACACCGTTCTTCGGGGTGTGTGAATGTCTGCTTCCGGGTGCGGGAGCCAGCGCGCCGGGTGGGGGAGCCAGGGCAGCTCCCCGGGAGTCAGGGCAACTCCGGCAGGCACCGTGTGCTCACACCGGTGACGCGGCTGACGCCGTCGGCCCGACGTCACCCGTACCCGAGAGGAACCGCTGATGCGGAGAAGTCTCGCTGGCACCCTCGCGACCGTGCTCGCCGCCGCGGCGACGGTCGTGGCGGCCCAACTGACCCTCAGCCCGACCACCCAGGCGGCAGCCGCCGCAGCCGAACCGTACTCCTGGAGGAACGTCCGGATCGACGGCGGTGGCTTCGTGCCGGGCATCGTCTTCAACCCCACCGAGAAGAACCTGATCTACGCCCGTACCGACATCGGTGGGCTGTACCGCTGGGAACAGGCCAGCCAGTCCTGGACGCCGCTGCTGGACTGGGTCGGCGCGGACCGGTGGGGCTGGAACGGGGTGGTGAGCGTCGCCACCGACCCGGTGCAGACCAACCGGGTCTACGCGGCGGTCGGTATGTACACCAACAGCTGGGACCCGAACAACGGGGCGATCCTCCGCTCCGCCGACAGGGGCGCCACCTGGCAGGTCACCGAGCTGCCGTTCAAGAACGGCGGCAACATGCCCGGCCGGGGCATGGGCGAGCGGCTCGCCGTCGACCCCAACAAGAACAGCATCGTGTACTACGGCGCCGAGGGCGGCAACGGCCTGTGGCGCAGCACCGACCACGGGGCCACCTGGGCGAAGGTGGCGAACTTCCCGAACGTCGGCAACTACGTCGCCGACCCGAACGACTCCAGCGGCTACCAGAGCCAGAACCAGGGTCTGACCTGGGTGAGTTTCGACAAGAGCACGGGTACGGCCGGCACCGCCACGCAGACCGTCTACGTCGGGGTGGCGGACAAGCAGAACCCGGTGTACCGGAGCACGAACGGTGGCGCCACCTGGGAGCGGATCCCCGGTCAACCCACCGGCTACCTCGCGCACAAGGGCGTGGTGGACCCGGTCGGCGGTTTCCTCTACATCGCCACCAGCGACACCGGCGGCCCGTACGACGGGGCCAAGGGGGACGTCTGGAAGTTCAACCGGGCCACCGGGGCCTGGACCCAGATCTCGCCGGTGCCGTCCAGCAGCACCGACGGCTACTTCGGGTACAGCGGGCTGACCATCGACCGGCAGAACCCGAACACGCTGATGGTGGCCACCCAGATCTCCTGGTGGCCGGACGCGCAGTTCTTCCGCAGCACCGACGGGGGCGCCACCTGGACCCGGATCTGGGACTGGACCAGCTACCCCAACCGCAGCTTCCGCTACACGATGGACATCTCCTCGGCGCCGTGGCTGAACTTCGGCAACAGCAACCCGAACCCGCCGGAGGTCTCACCGAAGCTGGGCTGGATGAACGAGTCGATGGAGATCGACCCGCACGACTCCAACCGGATGATGTACGGCACCGGCGCGACCATCTACGGCACCACCGAGCTGACCAGATGGGGCACCGCCGAGCAGTTCACCATCAAGCCGATGGTCAAGGGGCTGGAGGAGACCGCCGTCCTCGACCTGATCAGCCCGCCGTCCGGTGCGCCGTTGGTCAGCGCGCTCGGTGACATCGGCGGCTTCCGGCACACCAGCCTGGACGCCGTACCGGCGACGATGTTCACCCAGCCGACCTTCACCAGCACCACCAGCCTGGACTACGCCGAGACGAACCCGTCGGTGCTGGTCCGGGCGGGCAACTTCACCGACGCGGACCGACCGAACGACAGTCACGTCGCCTTCTCCACCGACGGCGGGGCGAACTGGTTCCAGGGCAGCGAGCCGTCCGGCATCAACAACGGCGGTACGGTCGCCGCGGCGGCCGACGGCAGCCGGTTCGTCTGGGCACCGGGCGACGCCGGTCGGCAGGTCGTCCACGCGGTCGGCTTCGGTACCTCGTGGGCCGCGTCGACCGGCATCCCGGCGAACGCCACCGTCGAGTCCGACCGGGTCGACCCGAACCGGTTCTACGGTTTCAGTGGCGGCCGGTTCTACGTCAGCACCAACGGCGGGGCCAGCTTCACCGCCTCGGCCGCCACCGGCCTGCCCGCCACCGGCAACGTCCGGTTCAAGGCGGTACCCGGCCGGCAGGGGGAGCTGTGGCTGGCCGGTACCGGCGGCCTGTGGCGCTCCACCGACTCGGGGGCCAGCTTCACCAGGCTCGGCGCGGTGAGCACCTCGGGCAACATCGGCTTCGGCAAGGCGGCCCCCGGGCAGACGTACCCGGCGCTGTACCTGTTCGGCACCGTCGACGGCACGCCCGGCGTCCACCGCTCGGACGACGCCGGTGCGTCCTGGGTGCGGATCAACGACGACCAGCACCAGTACGGCAACGCGGGCGACGCGCTGACCGGCGACCCCCGGGTCTACGGCCGGGTCTACCTCGGTACCAACGGCCGGGGCATCCTGGTCGCCGACCGGCTCGGCGGACCCACCCCGACCCCGACCACGCC
>NZ_WVUH01000381.1 GCF_017614955.1 Micromonospora echinofusca | reverse complement strand
CGCCCAAAAGCAGTGGGGCAGACCTGAGCCTCTACGCCGTCCTGCGGCAACTGCAGTACCTACTCGCGACCTGGCTCGGGTTCTGCCCTCTCTGCCACCAACTCGTCCCAACCTAACAAAGCACTACTAGGCACTCCCACAAAGTTCCACAATGGACACGCTGACCGTCGGAGCACGGACGTGGACCGCGACGCCGGTCGGCGGTGCGGGGCTTCTACGGTTGACCGGCACGACGCGACGTCGACCAGAAGGAGCGCCCGACGATGACGGAAGCCATGCCGGCGTCCGCTCACCGCATCTGGGACACCGTCCCGGCGGCCCGGTGGGAGGACGCCTTCCTGTCCGGCAACGGCGAGTACGGGATCATGGTGTCCGGTGCGCCGTACGCCGAGCGGATCGTGGTCAACCACCACCGCTTCGTCCTGCCCAACGGCACCCGGCACGCCCGTCCGCCGCAGCTCGCCGACCGGATGCCCGAGATCCGCGAGCTGATCCTCGCCGGCCGGCGGACCGAGGCCAGCGCACTGCTCACCGACGGGCGCGAGCTGCGCTGGACCCAGTCGTTCCATCCCGGGTACGCGATGACCATCGACGCGACCGGGGAGCAGCCCGGCGGCGGCCCGACGGGGTACCGACGCAGCACCGACTTCACCACCGGCGAGGTGGTCGTCGAGTGGGATGGCGGCTCCCGTCGGGCGTTCGTCTCGCGGGCCGACGCCGTCGTGGTGACCCACGTCGACATGGTCGGCTACGTCGTCGGGCTCACCGGTGACCTGCCCGGCCGCCCCGACGAGGTGCGCTACGAGACCGGCGCGTACCGCCGGGGTGACCGGATCTTCCTGCGGATCCGTGGGCTCTACCCACCGGGGGGTGACGGCGCGTACGGCTTCGAGGGGCTGACCCTCGTGCAGGGCGCGGCGGAGATCGTCGGGGACCGGGTGGCGGTACGCGGACCGGCCCTGCTGACCACGGTGTTGGACCGGCGCGACGACGACCGCTGGCGGACCGGGGAACTGGAGCAGCGGCTCGTCGGGCTGCCGAGCCTGGACTACGGTGCACTCCTGGCCCGGCACACCGCCCGGCACACCCCGATGTACCGGCGGGTCAGCCTGGACCTCGGCGTACCGGAAGCGGAGCGGGGCCTGCCGGTCGGTGAGCTGATCGCCCGGCAGAACGCCGACCGCAGCCGACTCCTGCCGGCGCTGCTGGAACGGCTGTTCCACTCCGGCCGGTACCTGACGATCAGCGCCAGCGGGGTGCTGCCGCCCCGGCTGACCGGTCTGTGGCTCGGCGCGTGGGGTGCGGCGTGGGCCGGTGACTTCACCACCGACGCCAACCTCAACCTCCAGCTCGCCGGGGCCAACATCGGTGCCCTGCCCGAGGTGACGGCGGCGCACGCGACGCTGGTCCGGGGTCAGGTCGACGACTGGCGGCGCAACGCGCAGGCCGTGTACGGCGCACGGGGACTGCTCGCGCCGGGGCGTACCGACGGCGAACACGGGCACCTGTTCCACTTCGACGCCGACTGGCCGTGGGCGGCCTGGCTCGCCGGCGCGGACTGGCTGCTGTACCCGCTCTGGGAGCACCACCTGGTGACCGGCGAACCGCTGGGTGAGGTGGCCGGCTGGTTGGCCGAGGTGGCGGACTTCTTCGCCGACTTCCTCACCGTCACCGACGACACGGGCACCCTGGTCGTGGTGCCGTCGTTCTCGGTGGAGACCGGCCCGGCCGACGGCGCCGGCCGACCCGTCTACCTGGCGGTGAACGCGACCATGGACGTCGCCGCCGCCCGGCACGCGCTGGCCACCGCCGCCGAGGCGGCCGGTGTCGAGCCGAGCGCCGTCGGGGCGGCCGACGTCGCGGCGAGCGCGGCGGCGGGCAGCGTCGACCGGTGGACCGGGCTGCGCGAGCGGCTGCCGGCGTACCGGGTCGACGGGCGGGGCGCGCTGGCCGAGTGGGTCTGGCCGGGGTACCACGCCGACGAGGAACACCGGCACGTCAGCCACCTCTACCCGGTCTGGCCGCTGGACGAGATCAACCCCGACGACACGCCCGACCTGGCGGCGGCGGCCCACCGGGCCCTCGTGCTGCGCGGCGACGAGAACCTCTCCGCACACGGCAGTCTGCACCGGGCGCTGGTCGCCGCCCGGCTGCGCGACGCCGGGCTGGTCGGCGCGAACCTGCTCAAGATCGTCGGCAACGACATGTTCTTCCGGTCGCTGATGAGTTCGCACAACCCGGATCTGGAGATCTACAACGCCGACGCGGCGCACACCCTGCCGGCCGTGCTCATCGAGGCGCTCGTGCACTCCCGGCCGGGTCTGGTGTGGCTGCTGCCCGCCGTGCCGGTCGGCCTGGACCGGGGCGCCATCCGGGGAGTGGCCTGCCGGGGCGGCGTGACCGTCGAGGAACTCGCCTGGGACGCCGACGGCCTGCGGGTACGGCTGCTCTCGGCGGTCGGTCAGCGGGTGGTGGTACGCAGCCCGTACGGCGAGACGACCGTCGACCTGGTTGCCGGGGTGGCCACCGGGCTGACCCGGCCCCGACCGGACGGTCCCCCGGGTCCGGCCCGCCGACGGTAGACCGGCGCACAGCTCGGCGAACCGGCGGGTGGCCGCCTGCCCGGCCCGGTGCGGGTCGGCGGTCGTGGCGCCGGGCGGTGTATGCGACCACCGGAGGCGACCTCGAACCGGAGGTCGGGCCGGGACCGGCCGGTGACGGTCAGGCCCAGACCACCGGTCGTCGCGTACAGGTCGATCCGACGCTTCCGTGGATCGTAGGCGGTCACCGGGGATGGCGGCGCGGGCACGAGCGGGCCCCGGATGCAGGCAGTGAATATGCTGCCGCGCATGGATGCCGTGCTGCTGCTCTGGATGGTCGGTTGCCCGGCGCTGGTGGCGCTCGTCGTCGCGGGCCTGGTCCTCCTCGCCGTGCAGGTCCGGAAGGAGGAGCGGGAGCGGCGCAACCGCTGGCAGCTCTGGGCCGCCCGGTACGGCTGGACCTATGCCGAGCGGCCCCAGGTCGACTGGACCGACCGGGTGCCGGGCCGTAACCGACGGGGCGTGCGGTTCGCGATGACCGGCATCCTGCACGGTCGCCCGGTCGAGGTGGCCGAGTACGCGTACACCACGTCTCACACCACGACCGACGCGAACGGCAGCAGCCAGACCACCTCGCACACCCATCCGTACGTGGTCTGCTCGGTGCTGCTGCGCCGCCCCTTCCCGCAACTGGCGGTGGTACCGCGTGACCTGCTGTCCAAGTTGGGTCGGGCGCTGTCGGGCAGCTACCCGGAGGCGATCGGGGTCGAGGCGTTCGACCGGCAGTGGCGGCTGGTGGCCGACTCACCGGCGGAACGTGCCCTGGTCGGGCCGGCTCTGGTCGCCGCGCACCTGGCCGGAGCGGCACCGGCGTGGAGTGTGCGCGGCACCCGGCTGATCACCTACCGCAGCGGTCAGCTGACCGAACCCGGCCCGGTGCGGCCGTTGCTCGACCCGCTGGTCGCCGTGGCCGACCTGCTGGAGCAGGGCCGCTGAGCCCGTCCGTCTCCGGGCAGGCGGTAAACCGTTGCCGGGTAACGGCTCCGCTCGTACGGTACTCCCGACAGCACGAACGAGATGTCGCCCGCCGAAGCCGGCATGGGGTACATGGCGTTGCTGCGCAACTTCGACGAGGCCGGCGTCGGCGACGAGGTGGCCGCCCGGGGTGAACGGGTCGACCTGCACGGCTTCGCCGACGGCGTGTTCCGGCACGGGGTGCGCGCCGGTGCGTCGGTGATCCGGGAGGTGGACCGGTTCGTGCGCCGGGTCGGCGAGGTGGGGCACGGTACCCGGATCGCCGACTCGATCCGGGCCACGTGGCGCGGTCACGGCCGGGTGATCGTCATCTCCGACATGCAGACGTTCGCGCCCGGGCGTGGTACCGGTGAGGTGACGGAGGCGGTACCCCGCTGTACGGGTTCAACCTGGGCGGGTACCAGCGGACCGCGTTCGACGCGGGTACCCCGAACCGGATCGAGTTCGGGGAACTGATCCACGCGACGTTCCGGATGATCCCGCTGATCGAGGCGGGCCGCGACGCCGACTGGCCGTTCTGACCGGCACGCCTGTCCCGGGACACCCCCGGGGCAGGCGTCCACCCCGCCGGGTCGGGAGCACGCGTCGCGGGTCCTATACCGAAGGCGACGGGACGGGGCTTCTGGCACCATGTGACGCATGCGACCGCACCGTCAGCGAATGATGCGCCCCTTCCCGGGGCTCCTCGGCGTGCGGTAGCACCGCAGCACCGTCCAGGCCCTGTCTTGCGGGGCCTGCTGCGTCGTCTCCCGCTCGGTCAGGGCGAACGAAAGGGGGAGACGATGACCACCGACGACCGGTTCTACGTCACGACAGCCATTCCGTACGTCAACGCGGCGCCGCACCTCGGGCACGCGTTGGAACTCGTGCAGGCGGACGTGCTCGCTCGGCACCGCCGGCTGCGCGGGCAACCCGTGCGCTTCCTGACCGGCACCGACGACAACGCGCTGAAGAACGTCACCGCGGCCCGCGCCGCAGGGGTGGACGTGCGGTCCTTCGTCGACCGCAACGCGGCCCGGTTCGCCGCCCTGCGCGACCCGCTGGCGCTGTCGTTCGACGACTTCGTCCGTACCAGCGTGGACGTGCGCCATGTCGCGGGGGTGACGCGGCTGTGGCGCGAGTGCGCGGCCGCCGGCGACTTCTACCGTCGACGCTACGCGGGCCGGTACTGCGTCGGCTGCGAGCAGTTCTACCGGGAGGCGGAACTGGTCGACGGGCGGTGCCCGGAGCACCTGGTGGCGCCCGAAGCGGTCGCCGAGGAGAACTGGTTCTTCCGGCTGTCCCGGTACACCGACCGGCTGCGGGACGTTCTCGAGACGGGGCAGGTACGCGTCGAACCCGCTGCCCGGCGTAACGAGGTGCTCGCCTTCGTGCGTGCCGGCCTGGCCGACTTCAGCGTCTCGCGGCCGGCCGCGCGTGCCGGCGGCTGGGGCATTCCGGTGCCCGACGACCCCGACCAGGTGGTCTACGTCTGGTGGGACGCGCTCACCAACTACGTCACCGCGCTCGGCTACGGCACTGACGCCCCGGACTACCAGCGGTGGTGGGTGGACTCGGCGGAGCGGGTCCACGTCGTCGGCAAGGGCATCGTCCGCTTCCACGCCGTGTACTGGTTGGCGTTGCTGCTGTCGGCCGGTCTGCCGCTGCCCACCGCCGTCTTCGTCCACGACTACCTGACCGTGGACGGGGCGAAGCTGTCCAAGAGCGCCGCCACCGCCGTCGACCCGACCGAGCTGGTCGACCGGTACGGGGTGGACGCCGTGCGCTGGTGGCTGCTGCGGGACGTGGCGCGGGTCGGGGACACCGACTTCACCGTCGACCGGTTGGTGCAGCGGGCCGACGGCGACCTGGCCAACGGGCTCGGCAACCTGGTCAACCGCACCCTGACCCTGGTGCACCGGTACCGTGCCGGGCGGGTGCCCGGCGCGACGCCGACCGGTGCGGCCACCCGCCTGGTCGAGGCGTACACCGGCCTCGCCGACCGCATCGACCACGCACTGCGCGACGTCGACTTCCGCGCCGCGACCGGCGCCCTCTGGTCGGTGGTCGACGAGGGTAACCGGCTGGTGGAGGCCGAACGCCCGTGGGAGCTCGCGCGGGCGGAGCATGCCGGGGACGGAACAGCCGGTCCACGGCTCGATTCGGTCCTGGCGGTCCTGGTCGGCGCGTGCCGGGCGCTGGCCACCGAGCTTGCGCCGTTCCTGCCCACCGGCGCGGCACGGCTGCGTGACCAACTGTTGTCCGGCGACCGCGTCGGCCAGCCGCACCCGGCCTTCCCGCGCCTGTCGTAGCGTGCAGATACCACCGGGCCGGACCCCGTGTGGGGTCCGGCCCGGTGTCGGTGGGTGTCGCGGGTCAGCTGTTCCAGTGCTCGGTGACGAGGTCGGCGGCCTGGGTCTCCCACTGGGCGTACGCCTCGGGGAAGGCCGAGACCTGTACGGCCTGCGCGGCGTAGGTCAGCGGCATGTCCTGCCAGCCGTTGACGTTCTTCAGGCCCTTGAGGAACGCGGTGGTCGAGTAGGCGGGGTCGGTGATCTGCTCGACGGTGCCCCAGCCGCTGGACGGGCGCTGCTGGAACAGGCCCTGCGAGTCGTGGTCGTTGCGGTCGCCCAGGTGGCCCAGGTTCTCCAGCTTGGACTCCTGGAGGGCGGTGGCGATGGCGACCACGGCGGCCCGCTCGTCCATGCCGGCCTTCTTGGTGGCCTCGACGATGGCCTTCGCGTTGGCCTTCTGCTCGCCGGTCAGCGGCACGGTCGACTGGT
>NZ_WVUH01000380.1 GCF_017614955.1 Micromonospora echinofusca | reverse complement strand
GGGCCGGGCGGCCAGTCCCCGGCGGCGGGCGGAACGGTCAGTCGTGGGCGGCGAGCCGGACCGCCGTGTTGTCGATCAGTCGGGTGGTACCGACCCAGGCGGCGATGAGCATCCGCGCCGGACCACCCGTCGGCCCCGGCTCCAGATCCGGGTCGGTGAGCACCAGGTAGTCCAGCCGGGCTCCGGGCGTACTCGAGTCGAAGGCGTGATGGGCGGCGGCGAGCACGCTGGTGGGATCGAGCCCGCGCTCGGCGGCGGCGGCCCCGGCCCGCAGCGCGGTCGAGAGGCTGAGCGCGGCGGCCCGCTCCGGCGCCGACAGGTAGCGGTTCCGGCTGGACAGCGCCAGGCCGTCCGGCTCGCGCACGGTCGGCACCCCGACGACCTGCACCGGCAGGTCGAAGTCCGCCACCATCCGTCGGACCAGGGTCAGCTGCTGGTAGTCCTTCTCGCCGAAGAAGACCAGGTCGGGACGGGTCAGGTTGATCAGCTTGAGCACCACGGTGAGTACCCCGTGGAAGAAGCCCGGCCGGCTGCCGCCCTCCAACTCCCCACCGAGCAGCCCCGGCTCGACCCGGATCTCGGGCGCGCCACCCGGGTACATCTCCGCCCGGTCCGGGGCGAAGACCAGGTCCGCCCCGGCCCGCCGGCAGATCTCCAGGTCACTGTCGAGGGTGCGCGGGTACCGGTCGAAGTCCTCGTTCGGACCGAACTGCAACGGGTTGACGAAGATCGTCACCAGGACGTGGTCGGCCTGCTCACGGGCGGCCCGCAGCAGCGCCTCGTGCCCGGAGTGCAGGGCACCCATCGTCATCACCACACCCACCGTGCCGGTCAGCCCGGACCGGGCCTTGCCCAGCTCGGCGCGGGTGTGCAGCAGTTCGGTCATCCGACAACCTCCCGGTCACGGTCGGCCAGGACGCCGAGCAGCGACTCGGCGTCGACCGGCCGGAGCCGGCCGGCGGCAATCGCCCGGACCGCGGTCCGCCGGGCGAGGGCGAGATAGGGGGCCAGCGACTCCGGCGCCGTCGCGGCCAACCGGTCCAGGTGCTTCCCGACGGTACCGGCGTCCCCCCGGGAAACCGGGCCGGTCAGGGCGGCGTCACCCAGTCGCAGGGCATTGTCCAGGGCGGCCCGCAGCAGCGGCCCGAGGACCTTCTCCGGCTGCGTCACCCCGGCGTCCCGCAGCCGGTCCACCGCCTCGTTGACCAGCGTGACCAGGTGGTTCGCGCCATGGGCCAGCGCCGCGTGGTACAGCGGCCGGTCCGCCTCGGCGACCCACTCGGGCACCCCGCCGAGGTCGGCCACCAGCCGGGCGGCCAGCGGGCGCAGCCCCGCCGGGGCGGTCACCCCGTACGAGATGCCGGCCAGCCGGGCCAGGTCGTCCGGGGTACCCGTGAAGGTCATCGCCGGGTGCAGGGCCAGCACACCGGCACCGGCGGCGACCGCCGGGGCGAGTACGGCCGTCCCGTGCGCGCCCGAGGTGTGCGCCACCACCTGACCGGGGCGCAGCACCCCGGCCCCGGCCAGCCCGGACACCACCCCGGCCAGGGCGTCGTCCGGCACCGCCAGCAGCAGCAGGTCGGTGGCGGCCCGCGCGGTGGCGGGCACGTCGAGGTGGGCGGCGTCGGGCAGCAGCAGGGCGATCCGGGCGCGGGTCGCCCCGGAACCGCCGGAGGCGGCGACCACCCGGTGCCCGGCGGCGTGCAGGGCGGCACCGAGGACGGCGCCGACCCGGCCACCACCGACCACCCCGACGGTCAACGGTCGACGCGGGTGGACGGACGGGGGTCCCGACACGGCGGCCCCGACGGGCACCGCCTCGCCTGGGCGCGGAGCGGCGTCGGTTACAGGGCGCGGAGCAGCACCCGGGGCAGGGCGCGGAGAAGCGCTCATGGCAGCGATCCAGTCCTCGGAAGTGGGTACCGGTCGATCGCAAGTATGCGCCGCTGTTGCCGAGTGGTCACAAGACGGTGTGAAAACCTTCACCGCCCGCCGGGCGGTAAGGAAGGGCCCCTTGTTAACGCTTTCGGTAGAGGAAGGGCCCCTTCCTAACACCTGATCACCGCGAGCCGAGAGCCGACCGGGCTCAGCCCTGCCGCAGGAACCCCGCGTCGAGGAACTTGAAGTTCGTGTTCGGGCGCGCCTCGCCGTCCGGTCCGACCACCTCCGGGGTGTTTCCGCCGTCGTGCACCACCAGCAGGCCGCCCGGGTACCCGGGCAACGGGGTGGCCACCACCGCCGCCCCGTCGCACTCCTGCGACCCGTCCACCGCCCGGCCGTCGGTCACCGCGAACCGGCCGGTCGGGCGCAGGGTACGCCGGTCGTACGTGTAGAACGTGTCGTCGCCCTGGCTGGAGACGACCAGGGTGCCGTCGTACGGGCCCTGCGGCCGGATGGTCAGCCCCTCCACGTCGGCGGCGATCCGCCCGCCGAACCCGGGGTCGGCCGGGTAGTCCACCACGCACTCGTCCTCCTCGGCGTCGTACGCGGCCGGGATCCCGTACTCGCGGGTGTGCTCGACGACCTGCGGGGCACCCTGGAACCGGCCACCCCGCACCGGGATCCGCCAGAGCCCGACGGTCTCCTGGGCCAGGTACGCCACCCCGGTCGCCGGGTCCACCACGGTCCCCTCGACCTGCGGCCCGTCGCCCGGGTCGGCGCACGGCGCCCAGGCCGAGCCGTCGGGCAGGGTGAACGTCGACGGCAGGGTCAGCCGGTCCACCGGCAGGTAGGAGACCGTCGAACCCTCGGCGACCAGCCGGAAGATCCCCACCTCGGGTGTGCTGCGCCGGCTGACCAGCGCGTACGTCGTACCGTCGGGGTCGGTGAAGGTGCCCAACCCGTACGCCGTCCGCTGGTCGTTCACCTCGTCCTGGTCGGCGCTGAACGCGTACCGGACGTCCGGGGCGGTGACGTCGGTCAGCCGCCGCGTCACCGGGTCGATCCGGTAGAACCGCAGGTGGTCCCGTCCCCGGTCGGTCACCACCGCCAGGTCCACCCGCTGACCGCCGAGCCGGAAGCCGGTCACCAGGTCGACGTTGTTGAACCGGCCCGACTCGTCGTCCGGTCCGGGGGCCGGCGGGGTGGCGATCGCCTGCCGCTCCCGGCCGCGCAGGTCGTAGACCCGCAGCCCGCCGTTCTTGGCGGTGGCGATCACCAGGCTGCCGGCCCGGTCGGTCGGGTGCACCCAGATCGCCGGGTCGTCGGCGTCCGCGTCGCCACCGGCGGTGTCGTCGTACAGTGCCGGGGTCTCGGCCCGGGCGTGCACCAGCCGGAGCTGGTCCTGGACCGCCGACGACGGCCGGGCCTGCGGCGTCCGCGCCGCGTCCGCGTCCGGCGGCCAGAGCAGGGGTACGGCGACGAGCAGCGGCACGGCGACCAGGACGGGCGCGCGCAGCGGTACGGCGAATCGACTCATGGCCGCGACCGTAGGGTCGGCAGCGTGACAGGCTTTGAACGGCGGGTGAACTGATGCTGCGCAGTTGGCGGACAGCGATGACGGAGGCGCTGTACGGGCCGGCCGGGTTCTTCGTCACCGGGGCGCCGGCCGGGCACTTCCGGACCAGCGTGCACGCCACCCCGGCCTTCGCCGGGGCGCTGCTGCGCCTGCTGCACCGAGTCGACGTGGCACTCGACCGGCCGGCCCGGCTGGACCTGGTCGACATCGGCGCCGGCCGGGCCGAACTGCTGCGTACCCTCACCCACCTCGCCCCGCCGGAACTGGCCGCCCGGCTGCGGCCGGTCGCCGTGGAACTCGCCCCCCGACCGGTGGACCTGCCAGCCGGGGTCGACTGGGTGGACGCGGTACCGGACGGGCTGACCGGGCTGCTGCTCGGCACCGAGTGGCTGGACAACGTACCGGTCGACGTGGCCGAGACCGGCCCCGACGGCTGGCGGCAGGTGCTGGTCGCCCCGGACGGCACCGAGCAGGCCGGTCCCCCGGTCACCGGGGCGGACGCGGAATGGCTGGCCCGCTGGTGGCCGGTGACCGGGACGTCGGGCGGCAGCCCCGCCGGCCGGGCCGAGATCGGCCGTCCCCGGGACACCGCCTGGGCGGCGGCGGTGGCCGCCCTCGACGCGGGACTCGCCCTCGCCGTCGACTACGGCCACCTGCGTGCCGGACGGCCGGTCGACGGCACGCTGACCGGGTACCGGAATGGCCGGCAGGTGCCCCCGGTGCCGGACGGTTCCACCGACCTCACCGCGCACGTGGCCGTCGACGCGGTCGCCGAGGCCGGGGTGGTGCCGGGCGGGCAGCCGTACACCCTGGTCGGTCAGGCCGGGGCGCTGCGGGCGCTCGGGGTCGACGGGGCCCGGCCGCCGTTGGCCCTGGCCGGGACCGACCCGGCCGGGTACGTCCGGGCGCTGGCCGCCGCGTCCGCCGCCGCCGAACTGACCGACCCGGCCGGCCTCGGCGGCCACTGGTGGCTGCTGCAACCGGTCGGCATCGACCCGGCGCCGCTGCTGGCGCCCGGCATCGACCCGACGCCGTCCATGGCACGATGACGGGCATGACCACGGACGCCGGTGCCCTGCGTGAGCTGACCGTCGGTACCGGAGCCGGCCTGGTCCCCGACACGGCCGCCGACGGGCAGCAGCTCGGCACCGACATGGTGCTCAACATCGGGCCGCAGCACCCCTCCACCCACGGTGTGCTGCGGCTGAAACTCGTCCTCGACGGGGAACGGGTGGTCTCCTGCGAACCGGTCGTCGGCTACATGCACCGGGGCGCGGAGAAACTCTTCGAGGTCCGCGACTACCGGCAGATCATCGTGCTCGCCAACCGGCACGACTGGCTGTCGGCGTTCTCCAACGAGCTGGGTGTGGTGCTCGCCGTCGAACGGCTGATGGGGCTGGAGGTGCCGGAACGCGCGGTCTGGCTGCGCACCGCGCTGGCCGAGCTGAACCGGGTGCTCAACCACCTGATGTTCCTCGGCTCGTACCCGCTGGAGATCGGCGCGATCACCCCGATGTTCTACGCCTTCCGCGAGCGGGAGACGTTGCAGGCGGTGATGGAGGAGGTCTCCGGGGGCCGGATCCACTACATGTTCAACCGGGTCGGCGGGCTCAAGGAGGAGGTACCGGCCGGGTGGACCGGACGCGCCCGGGCCGCCATCGACGAGGTCCGCCGTCGCCTGCCGGACCTGGACAACCTGATCCGCCGCAACGAGATCTTCCTGGCCCGCACGGTCGGGGTCGGGGTGCTCACCGCCGCCGAGGCCGCCGCGTTCGGCGCGTCCGGCCCGGTCGCCCGCGCCTCCGGGCTCGACCTCGACCTGCGCCGCGACGAGCCGTACCTCGCCTACGGCGAGTTGGACGTCCCGGTGGTCACCCGCACCACCGGCGACTGCCACGCCCGGTTCGAGGTGCTGCTCGACCAGGTGTACGTCTCCCTCGACCTCGCCGAGCAGTGCCTCGACCGGGTCGACCGGCTGACCGGGCCGGTGAACACCCGACTGCCGAAGGTGGTCAAGGCGCCGGAGGGGCACACCTACGCGTGGACCGAGAACCCGCTCGGGATCAACGGTTACTACCTGGTCTCCCGGGGCGAGAAGACCCCCTGGCGGCTCAAACTGCGCACCGCGTCGTACGCCAACGTGCAGGCCCTCGCCACGCTGCTGCCCGGTTGCCTGGTACCCGACCTGATCGCGATCCTCGGCTCGATGTTCTTCGTGGTCGGCGACATCGACAAGTGACCGGCGACATCGACACGTGACCGGCGCGGCCAGGCGGGCGACCGGCGCGGTGGCTGCTCCGGGGCGCCCTCTGGTGGTGACCGGCGCGGTGGCTGCTCCGGGGCGCGGTCAGCGCCAGTGGCCGTCCCCGTGCCGGGCTGCCGACCGGTAGGAGCCGCCGCTGTGGTGGGAGCCACCCGGGTAGGGCAGTTCGGCGTCCCGGTCGTCCCGCTCGTGCCGTCGCCGGGACGGGCCACCGGCCTTCGTGGCCCAGACTTCCCCCGGATCCGCCTCGGCGGTACCCCGGGCACCGTGCGCTCCGCTGTCGTACCTTCCCGGGCCGTACGGACGGCGCCCGGCGGACGGTCCGGTGTCCCATGACCCGGACGGCGGCCCGGACTCCCAGCCACCCGGGGACTGCTCGGTCTCCCAGCCGCCGGAGGGCGGCCCGGCATCCCAGCCACCGGACGGTGACCCGGACTCCCAGCCGCCCGACGTCGGTTCGGCCGGACCGCCACCTGGCGCATTGTCCGGTGCGCGGCGCCGACCGGCCGGTCCTGCCGGCTCCGGGCCGGACCGGTGCACGGTCGCCCACCGGTCCTCGACGTGCCGTTCGGCGCCGTGCCCGTCGGCGTGCAGGCCGGCCCGACGTTCCCCGATCCGCACCTCCCGCC
>NZ_WVUH01000037.1 GCF_017614955.1 Micromonospora echinofusca | reverse complement strand
CCCGTCCCCACCACCCCGACATGTCGATCTTGCAGTTGTGGCCCCGACACAAGTAACGAAGAGGACAAATCAGGGGCCCAAACTGCAAGATCAACCCCGGTGGGTGGCCGGGAGCACTCCGGCGCGGTGCAACTGGCCCCGGGCTGCGGCGATCGCCTCCGGCGTGGTGTCGAACAGCCGCCCCTCAGCCCGGAGCCGGGTCAGCAGTCCACCCGCGTCGAGCACCCGGGCGTGTTCGGCCCGCAGCCCGGAGGCGTAGACGACGATCCCCCGGTGGACCAGCCGGTCGACCGCGTCCCGCAGCACGATGGCGCCGGTGGCATCGACGGTGCTCAGCCGGGACAACCGCAGGATGACCACCCGGACCTCGGCCACCTCGGTGAGCTCCAGCAGGAACCGGTGGGCGGCGGCAAAGAAGAGCGGCCCGTCGATCCGATACGCGACGATGTGCTGACTGAGCAGTTCGTGTTCCTCGGCGTGATGGTCGGCGGGGTCCAACGGCAGCTCCTCCAACCGGGCCGCCAGGGCGATCTTGCGCAGCGCCAGGGCACCGGCCACCACCAGACCGATGATCACCGCCGTCACCAGGTCGAGCAGCAGGGTGGCGGCGGCCGTCAACGCCATCACCAGCGCGTCCGAGCGGGAGGCCCGGGCCAGCGCCAGCAGAGCCGAGACTTCGACCATGCGCACCGCCGTGGCCAGCAGCACCCCGGCCAGGGCCGCCAGCGGGATCTGCCCGACCAGGGGCGCCGCCACCAGCATCAGCAGGGCCAGGGCGATCGCGTGGGTGAACGCGGCCAGCCGGGACGCCGCCCCGGACCGCACGTTGACCGCCGTCCGGGCGATCGCCGCGGTGGCGGGTACCCCGCCGAAGAGGGGCGCGGCGAGGTTGGCCAGCCCCTGGCCGAAGAGCTCCCGGTCCGGGTCGTGCCGTTGGCCGACCGTCATCCCGTCGGCGACCGCCGCCGAGAGCAGGCTCTCCAGGGCGGCGAGTGCGGCGACGGCGACCGCCGCCCCCAGCAGCGCGGGTACCGCGGCCGGGTCCAGGAAGCCCAGGGAGGGCCGGGGCAGGGTCGCCGGCAGCGCGCCGATGCGGGTCACGTCCAGGGCGGCGACCGCCGCGACGATCGTGGCGAGGGCCACCGCGACCAGGGAGAACGGGATGGTGGGTCGCCACCGGGCGCCGACCAGCATCACCACCGCGACACCGACCGCGAGCGCGACGGCGGTCCAGTCCGGCCGGCCGGCGAAGTCCCGTACCCCCTGCCAGGCCAGGCCGAGGACCTTCTCCCCGCTCCCGGTCGGCACGCCGAGCGCGGCGGGCACCTGCTGGAGGAAGATCACCGCCGCGATGCCCAGCGTGAACCCCTCGATGACCGGGGCCGGGACGTACCGCATGTACCGGCCGGCGCGCAGCACCGCCAGGGCGACGAGGATGACCCCGGCGAGCAGCCCGACGGTGAGCACCCCGCCCGGGCCGTGCTGGTGCACGATCGGCACCAGGACCACGGTCATCGCGCCGGTCGGGCCGGAGACCTGGAGGTTGGACCCGCCGAAGGCCGCCGCGACCGCCCCGGCGACGATCGCCGTGGCGAGACCGGCCGCCGCGCCGAGCCCGGAGGCCACCCCGAATCCGAGGGCCAGCGGCAGGGCGACGACCGCGACGGTCAGCCCGGCGAGCAGGTCACGGCCGGGTTGGCGGCGCAGTGCGGCCAGGTCGGCCCGGCCGGGGAGCAGCCGGGCGGCGTGCCGGGCCAGGTCCGCGACGGTGCTCACGCGTCCGCCGTCGGGGGCCGCTGCGGATCGGGTACGTCGAGCAGGGCGTCGAGCAGCACGGTCTGCCCGGCCAGCATCTCGGTGAGGATCCGTCGGGCGGCCCGCATCAGGTCGGCGACGTCCGGTCCGGCCAGCGCGTAGGTGACCGTGGTGCCCTCGCGGGTGGAGACCACGATGCCGGCCCGGCGCAGCACGGCCAACTGCTGGGAGAGGCTGGACGCCTCGATGCCGATGTCGGCGAGCAGGTCCCGGACCGGTTTGGGCCCTTCGCCGAGCAGTTCGAGCACCCGGATCCGGACCGGATGGCCGAGCATCCGGAAGAACTCCGCCTTGGCCTGGTAGAGCGGAACGGGCACAGGTCTCCCATCTCGACGGCTTCGGCGGACCCGCCACCTGAAGCCTTGAACAATTGAGAATTTCTTCAAGTATTCAGGTCGAGGAGGGGAATGTGGATGTGAACTGCCGCACAGCCGGTGGCCCGCCCTTGTCGGAACGGGCGGGTCACCGGGCCGGGGTCAGGCTGCGGCGGGTACCCGACGTTCGTACATCTCGATCGAACGCACCTCGGTCAGCCCCACCGAGCGGTACAGGTTGACCGGATCGGTGGGATTGCTCAGGTCCACGCCGAGGCCCGCGTACCCGCGCCCCTTCGCCGCATAGCAGCCAAACGCGTGACGCAGCAGCGCCGCTCCGATCCCCCGGCGCCGATGACCGGGCAGCACCGCCAGATGTTTCACGAAACCCATGTCCTGGTCCAGCGCCTGGTCGGAGGAGCGCAGCGCCCCGGCCGGTACGCCGTCGCACTCGGCGACGAACCACTCGTCCCAGGCCAGGTCGCCCCGGCCGGTGAGTTCGGCGTACCAGCGGTCGAAACCGACCGGCTCGTAGTCCGGGGTGTCCCGGAACGCGGTGTCGTAGATCCGGTGGAAGGTGCGCAGGTCCGCATCGTCGTCGGGGCGTACCGGCCGGATCGTCACCCCGGACGGCGGGACCGGTGGTTCCGGGGCCACCCCGGCGAGCGACCGGGTCATCCGCACGTACCTCTTGACGAACCCGAACCCGGCGTCGCCCAGCAGGCCCCGCCAGTGCTCCTCCGGCGGGAACGCGGCGCAGCGTACGGTCAGCTCCGGTAGCCCGCGCTCGGCGGCGCGCTCGGCGACCCGGGCGAGCTGGCGCTCCAGCAGCGGCCCCTGCGCCGGCACGCCCCGTTCCGGGTCGACGTAGACCTCGACGAACTCCCGCCCCGTACCGGTCGGGTTGTCCACCGTCGCCCAGGCGACCACCGCCCCGTCCGGGTCGACGGCCAACCAGCAGTCCTGCGCCGGGTCGGTGTACGGCGCGGTCAACGACTCCCGCACATCGTCCAGGCTGAAGTCGGGGTAGCCGACCGCGAAGGTGTCGGCGGCGTGCACCACGGCGAGGATCGCCGGTGCGTCGTCCAGGGTGGGGCGGCGGGTGGTCCAGCCGGCGGGAAGCGTCACGGCTGGCAGCTAACCCGATCAGGTCCGGGACCGCCGCTGATTTTCCGCCGCGCCGCCCCGCCCCACGCCGGCCGGCAGCCCATCCGATGTCAGCGGTTCAACCGTTGCCGGCGGCCCATCCGCTGCCGGTGGTTCAACCGTCGCCGGCGGTTCATCCGTTGCCGGAGGGCACGATCTGCCCGGTGGGCCGGTCCGGTCCGAGCCGGCCCCGGGCCACGTCCAGCAGATCCACCAGCTCGGTCCGTTCGACCGGATCGAGGCCGGCGAAGGCCGGCGAGACGAGCCGGTCGGTCACCGACTCGGCCCAGATCCGTCGGCGCACCAGCGGGGCCACCGCCGGGTACGGCGGCGGCCACCCGCAGGCCACCGCCCCGGCCGGCCCCTCCGGACCGGCCACCACCGCGGCCAACGGGGTCATCCCGGCCGCCCGGACCGCGATCAGATGGGCACCGATGAAGAGTTCGCGGAGCACGTGCAGGTGGGCTGCGGCCCGCGCCCCGGACGACCCGTCCGGTACCGGCATCGCCCGCCAGGCGGCGAAGAGCGGCATGCCGGTCGGGTCCGCCGCCGCCACCGCCCGGCCGGTCAGCTCGACCAGCCGGTCCAGTCCGGGCAGGTCGCTGAGATGCTCGGCACCCCAGCGGCAGCACTCGGTGTAGCTGACGGTGGCCACCTCTGCCGGACTGGTCACCCGGACCACGGCGTCCCACCCGTCGGCGACGGCGTCCGGCGCGATGAACCCCAGTGCCGCCGCCACGGTCCCGGCGCGGACGTCCCCGAGGGCACCGCCGCGCCCGGCGACGTAGAACGCCCAACTGGAGATCCCGAGCAGGCGGGCCCGGTGCAGCGTGCCCGGCCACTGGTGAAAGGCACCGCCGACCTCGACGACGAGCGGTTTGCTGGCTGCTGCGGTCTGTTCGGGAGTCACCGGACCCGCCTCCGTCCCGGCCACCGCTGTGGCCCCGCCACGCTCACCCGCCTGAGTCTGCACCGGTTCCGCCGTCTCCCGCAGCCCCCTCCCGGTCGAGGTTCTCCACCGCCGCCTCGACCTCGCCAACCCGGCGGCGGGCCCGGGTCAGGGTCCGCTCGGCACCCTTGCGCGTGAGTTTGCGCTGCCCCGCCTCCTGTTCGGCGGCGGCCCGTCGCCGTTCCAGCGCCGCCAGTTCCGCCACCAGACCGGACAGTTCCTCGGCGGCCGCCCGCTCGGCTGCCCGCGCCCGGTCGAGGTCGGCTTCGGCCCGGTCCTGTTCGGACCGGGCCTGTGCCAGCTCCCGGTGCAGGGCCCGGCGGCGCTTCGCCCGCTCGGCCTCGACCTTTCGATCCGCCTCGGCCTTCCGGTCCGCCTCAGCCTTCCGGTCCGCCTTGCCGCGCCCGCTCCCGGCTTTCCGGTCCGCCTTCGTCCGCTCCGCCTCGGCCTTCCGCTCCGCCTCGGCCTTCCGGTCCGCCTTCACCCGCCCGGTCTCGACCTTCCGGTCCGTCCCGGCGTACTCCGGGGCCGGCTCGGTGTCGCCTCCGGCGACCAGGCGCAGCCGGGGACGGGGTACCTCGCCGAAACCGGCGTAGCTCACCGAGCGGACCAGCCGACCGGACCGGACCTGCTCGGCGACGTCCACATCGGAGAGCGCCGCGTGCAGTGTCGCCTCGACCTCGCCGAGCGGCAGCTTGCCGGCCGGTGGCGCCGGTTCGGCCCGGACGGCCAGCGAACGCGCCTCGGCCACCAGCGCCCCGACCAGTGCCCGCCGCTGCCCGGAGAGCTCCCGGAGGGTGTCCCCGCGCAGCTCCCGCTGGGCGGCCCGGAGCGCGGTGGAGAGCGCCACCAGATCGGCGATCAGTTCCGGACGGCGGATGGCGAGCAGGTTCACCAGCCAGGCCGCCACCGTCGGTTTGCGCAGCTTGGCCAACTCCCGGGCACCGGCCGCGTCACCGGCGGCCCGGGCCGCCGCGACCGCCGCGTCGCGGGCCGCCACGAAACCGTCCGGTGGCGCGGCGTAGAGCCGCTCGACCAGTTCCCGGGAAAGGGCGGGGGAACTCCGACCGGGCTTCGACGGGGACGGCATTGGGGGCCCGTCAGTCCAACCGGGTCCCCGGATCCAGCCGGGTGTACCCGCAGTCGGTGAGCCGGGCCAGGTTGGCGTTGGTGAACTGGAGTCCGGCGTCGTTCAGCAGCCCGTCGTGCAGGGCGAAGGCGCGGCGGGGCGCCACCGCCCGGACGAAGTCCACCGCCTCGGAGATCTTCAGCCAGGGCGCGTGGATCGGCACGAAGAGCGTCTCGACCTCGGTGTCCTCCGGCGCCACCAGCGAGTCCCCGGGGTGGTAGACCCGGTCGTCGACCAGGTACGCCAGATTCGCGATCCGGGGGATGTCCGGGTGGATGACCGCGTGCGCGCCGCCGTAGGCGCGTACCGGCACACCGGCTGCGGTGAACGACTCGCCCGGTTCGACAGGGGTGAACGCCGCCGCCGCAGCGCCCAGCCGGTCGATCAGAGTCGAGTGTCCAAAAACGGTCAGCGGACGACGGTCGAGCTGGGCGGTGAGGGCCTCGACGTCCAGATGGTCCGGGTGCTCGTGGGTGATCAGTACGGCGTCGGCACCGTCCAGCGCGGCCGGTTCCGCGAACATGCCCGGGTCGATCACCAGCACACCCCCGTCGTGCTCGATCCGGACGCAGGAATGGGTGTACTTGGTCAACCGCATCGTTGCTCCTCGATAACCGTCGTGTTGGCCGAATCGTGACGTCTCTGAACGCAGTCTGCCGGAACCGGTGTACCCCCGCCGCACGTCTGACGGATCGCCTCGATCCGTGGGGCACTGACGAAGAGGTGTGGACGATGAATCTTCTCCGACGGCACCGGCCGGGCCTGCTGTTGGCCGTACTCGGCCTGACCGCCCTGGTCGGCGTCGGTGCGTGCAGCAGTGCACCGGATGGCTCCGCCGACAGTTCGGCCGGCCGGGACAGCGCCGCCGAGGCGCCGGCCGGCGCGCCGGCCGACAAGCAGCAGGCACCCGAGCAGGCGGTACCGGGTGGGGCCGGCAAACCGGCCGCCGAGGCGCCCCGCCCGGACCAGCGGGTCGACCAGCGGTCGATCATCTACACCGGATCGTTGCGGGTCCGCGTCGACAACGTGGACACGGCGGCGGCGGACGCGATCCGGATCGTCACCACGGCCGGCGGGTTCGTCGGCGCCGACCGGCGCAGCGGCGAGCGGATCATCGGCAGCGGGGAGAACAGCGGGCGCAGCGGTGCCCAGGCCGACCTGGAGCTGCGGGTACCGGCGGCGAAGTTCACCGGGGTGGTGGACCAGCTCGCCGGCCTGGGTGAGCAGTTGCGCCGGGAGATCAGCACCCAGGACGTGACCGAGGAGACGGTCGACCTGGCGGCCCGGATCGCCACCCAGCGGGCCCGGGTGGAGAGTGGACGGCGGCTGCTCGCCCAGGCCAAGACGCTCGGTGAGCTGATCTCGCTGGAGAGCGAGGTGGCGAAGCGGGAGGCCGACCTGGCGGCCCTGGAGGCGAAGCAGCGCCGGTTGGCGGACCTGACCGCGCTCTCCACGATCACCGTGGAGTTCCGCGAGGTGGTCCCGGCACCGCCCGCCGAGAAGGAGGACGAGGCCGGGTTCCTGGTGGGGCTGAAGGCCGGCTGGCGCGCGTTCCTCGACACGTCGGTCGTCGTACTCACCGTCGTGGGGGCACTGCTGCCGTGGCTGGTGGTGCTGGGCGTACCGCTGTGGGTGCTGTTCCGCTGGCTGCGGCGTCGGCGGGCCGCCCGCCCGGCACCCGTGGCGGCGCGGCCGGGCCCGGTGCCGGCGACCGTCGGGCTGCCGACGCCGCCGGTCCGGCCGGCCGGACCGGGGGTACCGGATCAGATGCCCCCGGCACCCCGGGCGCCGATGACTGCCGAACCGCGGGCTACTGAGCCGCCATCGAACGCAGCGCCGTCTGGACCAGGAGCCTGATCCCGACGGTGATCGCCCGTTCGTCCACGTCGAAGGTGGCCCGGTGCAGGTCGATGTTGGGCGCGGCCCGACCGACGCCGAGCCGGGCCAGCGCGCCGGGGACGTACTCCAGGTACCAGGAGAAGTCCTCACCGCCCATGCTCTGCGGGGTCTCGGCGATGCCCTCGGGGCCGAGGGCGGCGGCGGTGGCGGCGGTGAGCACGGAGATGGCCCGGCTGTCGTTGCACACCGGCGGCCGGCCACGCAGGTATTCCAGGTCGACGGTGGCGCCGGTCGGCGCCACCACGTCGCGAACCACCTGGGCAACGATCTTGGGGGCGCTCTCCCAGGTGTCCCGGTCGAGGACCCGTAGCGTGCCGGAGGCCATCGCCTCACTCGGGATGACGTTGTAGCGGGTGCCCGCGGAGGCCTGCCCGAACACCAGCAGCAGGCCGCTGTTCGCCGGCACCCGGCGGCTGACCAGCGCCGGGACCTCGGTGACGAGGCGACCGAGGGCGTCGACCAGGTCGACGGTCAGGTGTGGCCGGGCGGTGTGCCCGCCCGGCCCGCTGAGCCGGACCGTGACGTTGTCGGCCGCCGCGGTGATCGGACCCACCCGCAGGCCGATCTTGCCGACCGGCAGGTTGGGGTCGCAGTGCAGGGCGAAGATCTGGGTGACGTCCTCCAGGCCGCCGGCCTCGATGACCTCCAGCGAACCGCAGGGCAGGATCTCCTCGGCCGGCTGGAACAGCAGCCGGACCCGGCCGGGCAGTTCCCCGCGTTCGGCGAGCCGGGCCAGGAGCAGCCCGACCCCGAGCAGCACGGTGGTGTGCACGTCGTGGCCACAGGCGTGACAGACCCCGTCGACGGTGGAGCGGTAGGGGACGTCCTTGACGTCGGTCAGCGGGAGCGCGTCGATGTCCGCCCGCAGGGCGACCACCGGCCCGTCCGGGCGGCCGTCGATGTCGCAGATCACCCCGTTGCCCTTGGGCAGCAGCCGGGGGTGCAGACCGGCGAGCGAGAGCTCCCGGGCGATCAGCGCGGCGGTCTCGTACTCCTGGCCGGAGAGTTCGGGGTGGGCATGGATGAAGCGACGTGTGGCGATGAGGTCCGGTACCCGGAGAGCGAGCAGCTCGTCCAGCTCGAAGGGAAGCGGCTGGGCTCCGGTGGGCGTCGCGGAGACCGACGACGCCAGCTGGCTGCCAACGGGCAGCGTCAACGCACTCGTCACGTCGAATTCTCGATCACTAGGAATGGATGGATCTTCGGGCGGAACAGCAGACAGCCTAGACCTCCGGCGGTGACGCTGCGCAACCTCGTTCCGGTGATGGTCGGACCGCGAAGAGTCACGGTCCCCCCGCTCGGAGCGCTCGACCGGAGGCAGAGCGACCCGCGGATCCCAATCAAGTGCGGTCATCCACCCCCACCTCCTCTACCAGGCGTAACGGCCCGGGTGGGCAGGTCACCGCCACCCGGAGAGCCGACCGGTCAATCCGGATTGTCCCATTTCCCGGCTCACCATCCGGGTGGGTCCGTCAACTGCGCGTACGCCGAGCAGTCCGGAGACTCCTCACCGTTACACACCGTTCCTTGCCCGGACCGCACAAAGCGTCCGTCAGGGCACCCCGGACCGATCGGCCGAACCGGCGCGACGATCAGGGCGACCCGCCCGCCGATCCGACGGAGCCGACCACCGCCCGGCCACCCACCGACCCGATCGACCACCACGCCCACCGGATCGACGCAGCACCCGCCGCTCCCGGTCGGCCACCGGATCGACGGCTACCGGATCGACCGCCTCCACTTACCCGGAAAGCCGCACGGCACACCCGCCCGACGGTCGGGCGGATGTGCCGTGTGACGGACCGCAGGCGTGCCGGTGATGATCAGAAGCGGTCGCTCGGCCGGTGGATACCCCACACCTCGCGCAGCGTCCCGCAGACCTCGCCCACCGTGGCCCGGGCCCGCAGCGCCTCCTTCATCGGGTAGAGCACGTTCTCGGTACCGGTGGCGGCGACCCGCAGCTCACCGAGCGCCCGCTCGACCGCACCCGCGTCCCGGGTACGCCGCAGCTCGGCCAGCCGCTCGGCCTGCGTCGCCTCGATCGTCGGGTCCACCCGGAGCGGCTCGTACGGCTCCTCCTCGTCGATCGCGAACCGGTTGAGCCCGACCACCACCCGCTCACCCGAGTCGATCTCCTGGGCGATCCGGTACGCCGACGTCTCGATCTCCCGCTTCTGGAAGCCCGCCTCGATCGCGTCGACCACCGAACCGTGCCCGAACACCCGCTCCATCAACTCGTCCACCGCCGCCTCGATCTCGGCGGTCATCGCCTCCACCACGTACGACCCGGCGAACGGGTCGACGGTGGCGGTCAGGTCGGTCTCGTACGCCAGCACCTGCTGGGTACGCAGGGCCAGCCGGGCCGCCTTCTCGGTGGGCAGCGCGATCGCCTCGTCGAAGCTGTTGGTGTGCAGCGACTGGGTGCCACCGAGCACCGCGCCCAGCCCCTGGATCGCCACCCGGACCAGGTTGACCTCGGGCTGCTGGGCGGTGAGCTGTACCCCGGCGGTCTGGGTGTGGAACCGCAGCATCAGCGACTTCGGGTTCTGCGCCCCGAACTCGTCCCGCATCAGCCGGGCCCAGATCCGCCGGGCGGCCCGGAACTTGGCCACCTCCTCCAGCAGGGTGGTCCGGGCCACGAAGAAGAACGACAACCGGGGCGCGAAGTCGTCCACGGCCAGCCCGGCGGCGAGCGCCGCCCGGACGTACTCGACCCCGTTGGCCAGGGTGAAGGCGATCTCCTGCACGGGCGAGGCACCCGCCTCGGCCATGTGGTACCCGGAGATGGAGATGGTGTTCCACTTCGGCACCTCCTTGCGGCAGTAGCCGAACGTGTCGGCGACCAACCGCAGCGAGGGCTTCGGCGGGAAGATGTACGTCCCCCGGGCGATGTACTCCTTGAGGATGTCGTTCTGGATGGTGCCGTTCAGCGCCCCGCCGGAGACCCCGTTCTCCTCGGCGACGAGCTGGTAGAGCAGGAGCAGCACCGAGCCGGGGGCGTTGATGGTCATCGACGTGGAGACCTTGTCCAGCGGGATGCCGTCGAAGAGCAGCCGCATGTCCTCGATCGAGTCGATCGCCACCCCGACCTTGCCGACCTCACCGTGCGCGATCGGGTCGTCCGAGTCGTACCCCATCTGGGTGGGCAGGTCGAAGGCGACCGAGAGGCCCATCGTGCCGGCCCGCAACAACTGGTGGTAGCGGGCGTTGGACTCGGTGGCGGTGCCGAAGCCGGCGTACTGCCGCATGGTCCACGGCCGGGAGGTGTACATGGTGGGGTAGACCCCACGGACGTACGGGTACTCCCCCGGCGCGCCGGTACGGGCGTCGAGATCGCCCGGCAGGTCCGCCGCCGTGTAGACGTCCTTGATCGGGAAACCGGACTCGCTCGACCGCCGTTCACTCATCCCCGGATGGTAGGACGCGACGCCTCCTGGCAGGAGATCCGCCCGGGGCCGTACAGTGAGGGATTCCGCACAGCCGGTCCGATCGGCTGGACCGAGGGTGAACCTCCGGACACTGATCGTCAACCTTCCGGAAAGCACCGTCGGGTCGGGTTTCGCATCGGCTGTCGCAACCCGCAAGATAGGGGGGTTGTGTCCCAGCCCCCCTCGATTTCCCCCGGTGGCTTTTCTGTGACTCAAATCCCGACGTGGAGCGGCGGACCGGTCAACACCCCCACTGGACGTGCCGCCCCCGGCACAACCATTGGCGGGCGCTATTCCCTGCGGTCAGCGGTCGGAAACGGTGGCATGGGCACAGTGTGGCGTGCCACCGACACCCTGCTGCGCCGCGAGGTCGCGGTGAAGGAGGTGGTCCTGCCCCCGGGCCTGGCCCCGAGCGACCGCGACGCGATGTACGAACGGACCCTGCGGGAGGCCCGGGCCGCCGCCGCGCTCCAGCACCCGGCGGTGGTGCAGGTCTACGACGTGGTGACCGAGGGCGGTCGGCCCTGGATCGTGATGGAGTTGCTGGACGCCCGCAGCCTTGCCGACATGGTGATCGAGGACGGGCCGCTCGCCCCCCGGGCGGTCGCCAAGATCGGCATCGCGCTGCTCGGCGCCCTGGAGGTGGCCCACGCCCACGGGGTGCTGCACCGCGACGTCAAGCCGGCCAACGTGCTCATCTGCTCCGACGGCCGGTGCGTGCTGACCGACTTCGGGGTGGCCCGGATGCCCACCGACGTGCAGCTCACCACGCCCGGCATGGTGCTCGGCTCGCCGCACTTCATCTCCCCGGAGCGGGCGATGGGCCAGGACTTCGGCCCGCCGAGCGACTTCTTCTCCCTCGGGGTGACCCTCTACACGGCGGTCGAGGGTCGGCCGCCGTTCGACCGGGGCGACCCGATCGAGACCATGCACGCGGTGGTCGAGGACCCGCCCGCCACACCGACCCGGTGCGGCCCGCTGACCGGGGTGCTGATGGGCCTGCTGGAGAAGGACCCGGCCCGCCGGCTCGACGTGCACGCCTCCCGGGCGATGCTGCGCGAACTGCTGGCCGGGCCGCTGGCCAGCAAGGCGCCGGCCAACCTGGTCACCGACCCGTACGCGGTGGTGCCGGTGCCCCGGGTGGCCTACCAGCCGGCCACGCCGGTCGCGGAGGAGCCGAAGCCCAAGCCCAGCGGCCAGATCGGCGGCCGGGCGATGATCGGCGCCGGCGAGTCGCTCACCGACCGGCTGGCTGCCCTCCGTCGGGGTGAGCGACCGGCCCAGCCGGAGGCCACGGCCCGGCCCGAGGCGGCCCTCGACGAGACCAACCCGAGCGGGCCGCCCCCCGCCCTGGACGTGCCGACCGGCGCGATGGCGCCGCCGCCCAGGCCGGGTGCCGGCAAGCCGACGACCGACGCCGGGAAGGCGGGGCAGGCCGCCGAGCCGGCTCCCGACAGTGACGCCACCCAACAGGTCAGCGGCGCGGAGCCGACCCAGCGGATCGGCGGAGCCGAACCGACCCCGCAGGTCGGCGGCGCGGAGCCGACGCAGCGCATCGGCGGAGCCGAACCGACCCAGCGCATCGGCCGGCAGGGCGCCGCCGGGCAGTTCGGCGGGGCAGCGGGCGGCCCGTTCGGCACGACCGCCCCGGGCGGCGCGGCCACCGGCCAGCCGGCCGGCCCCGCCCCGGTCGCGGCGGCCTTCGGTGGCGCCCCGGCCGGCCCGGCCCCGGTGGGCCCGTCGTTCGGCGGTCCGGCAGGTGGTTCGGCGTTCGGCGGTACGGCAGGTGGCTCGGCGTTCGGCGGTACGGCCGGCGGTACGGCCGGCGGTACGCCGTTCGGCGGTACGCCGGGCGGACCCTCTGCCGGCGGCACCTACGGCACGCCCGCCGGCAGCCAGTGGACCGTGCCGGGTACCGGCCAGCCGTGGACCACCCCGGGCGGCACCGACGGTGGCACCGACCCGGCAGCAGGTAAGCCGTCCGGGGTGAAACGCCTGATCGGTACCGTGCAGGGCTGGCCCCGCAAGGTCCAGCTCGCCGCCGCCGGTGGTGTCGTCGTACTGCTGCTGATCGGGATCTTCGCGCTCTCCGGCGGCTCGGACGACCCACCGCCGACCCCGCAGGCCGGCCCGCCGACCGCGACCGCCCCGGCGGCCACCGCCCCGGAGATGCAGCAGCACTCGGCGCGGGGCATCTCGATGCTGGTACCGAAGGGCTGGAAGCGGGCCACCGGCGGGTCGTACACCGACTACATCGACCCGGCGGACCCCGGCCGCAAGGTCCGCATCATCACCGAGGACTTCAGCACCACGTCCACCCGCTGGGCCGAGGTGGCCGAGGAGGGGCTCCAGAAGCGGAGCACCTCCTGCGTCAAGCCGTACAAGCAGCTCGCGATGAACGAGGTGGAACTGGCCGGCAAGCCGGCCGCCGAGTTCGAGTACAACTGCGGCGAGGGCGACGCCATGCGGCACGGCGTGTGGCGCGGCGTGGTCACCGGCGGCAAGGCGTACTCGTTCTACCTGACCTCGACCGAGGCGAAGTTCGCCGAAAGCAAGCCGATCTTCGACGAGATGGTGAAGTCGTTCCAGTTGACCTCGGCGAACTGACCGCCCCGAGGGGGAAGCGGGGACAGTGGTGATCCGCCGCCGTGCTATCAAGGGGCATGGCGGCGGAGACCACTGACAACGATGTCGACAACCTGCGGGACCGGGCCCAGCGCTGGCTCGACGACGATCCCGACCCGGTCACCCGGGACGAGCTGCGCGAACTGATCGACCGGCTGCCCGGCAGCGCGGCCGAGCTGACCGACCGGTTCGCCGGCCCGCTGACCTTCGGCACCGCCGGGCTACGCGGCCCGCTGCGCGCCGGCCCCAACGGAATGAACCTCGCGGTGGTCACCCAGGCCGCCGCCGGGCTGGTCGCCTGGCTCGCCGGCCGCGACGCGACCGGCCCGCTGGTGATCGGGTACGACGCCCGGCACGGTTCGAAGGCGTTCGCCGAGCGCACCGCCGAGGTGGCCACCGGCGCCGGCCGGGCCGCGCTGCTGCTGCCCGGCCCGCTGCCCACCCCGGTGCTGGCGTACGCGGTGCGCAAACTCGGTGCCGCCGCCGGGGTGATGGTGACCGCCAGTCACAACCCGCCCCAGGACAACGGCTACAAGGTGTACCTCGGTGCCGAACTGGGTGGCCCGGCCGGTGCCGGCGCCCAGATCGTCCCCCCGGTCGACGCGGAGATCGAGGCGGCCATCCGGGCGGTCGGCAAGCTGGCCGGGGTGCCCCTCGGTGCGCCCGGTGAGGTGCTCGGCGACGACCTGGCCGCCTCCTACGTGGCGTCGGCCGCCGCAGTCGTCGCACCGGACGGCCCCCGGTCGCTGAAGGTGGCGTACACCCCGCTGCACGGGGTCGGTGCGGCGGTGCTGACCGCCGCGTTCGTCCGGGCCGGTTTCGGGGTGCCCGGGGTGGTCGCCCGGCAGGCCGACCCGGACCCGGCGTTCCCCACCGTCAGCTTCCCCAACCCGGAGGAGCCGGGGGCGGTGGACCTGCTGGTGGCGCTCGCCGACAGCATCGGCGCCGACCTGGCGGTCGCCAACGACCCGGACGCCGACCGGTGCGCGGTGGTGGTCCGGGACGCGGTACGCGGCTGGCGGATGCTGCACGGTGACGAGGTCGGTGCACTCCTCGCCGACCACCTGATGCGCCGGGGCGTGCAGGGGCGGTACGCCACCACGATCGTCTCGTCGTCGCTGCTGCGCTCGATGTGCGCGGCCCGGGGCATGGACTACGCCGAGACGCTGACCGGGTTCAAGTGGATCGTGCGGGCCGGCGGGGACGACGGTGGACTGGTCTACGGCTACGAGGAGGCGCTCGGCTACTGCGTCGCCCCGGACCACGTACGCGACAAGGACGGCATCACCGCCGCGCTGACCGTCGCCGAGCTGGCCGCCGGGCTCAAGGCGCAGGGGCGTACCCTCACCGACCGGCTCGACGAGCTGGCCGCCGAGTTCGGCGTGCACCTGACCGACCAGTACGCGGTCCGGGTCACCGACCTGCGCGAGATCGCCGCCGCGATGGCCCGGGTACGCGCCGACACCCCGGCGACCCTGCTCGGGGTGGCGGTCACCGGGGTGCAGGACCTGCTCCCCGAGGCGGACGTGCTGATCCTGCGTACCGACACGGCCCGGGTGGTGATCCGCCCCTCCGGTACCGAGCCGAAGCTCAAGGCGTACCTGGAGGTGGTGGAGCCGGTGCCGGACGGCGACGTCGCCGCCGCGCGGGCCCGGGCCGCCGACGCGGTCGCCGCGCTCCGCACCGAGGTCGCCGCCGCCCTCGGCATGTGAGGTGCAAGGAAGGGCCCCTTCCTATCGTTTTCGGTATAGGAAGGGGCCCTTGTTAACAACCGGGGGCCGGGAGGGCTGGCTAGGCGCGGGGGCCGAGCGCGGCGTTGATGGCCTGGCCGAGCGCGGCGATCACCAGCGCCACCGAGGGGCGGACCACCGACTCCTCCAGGCTGACCGTGCCGGAGAACCCGGCACCGCCGGCGATCTCGTCCAACCGGCGGTGCGCGTCGACGGCCGCCGCGCCGTCCAACCCGAGCGCGGGTTCCATCCGGGACGCGGCGACCAGGGTGGCCAGCGCGGCGGTCCGCTCGTCCGGTACGTCGTCGCTGGTCAGGGCGGTGGCGAGCCGACGCCGGGCGTCCGCCTCCACGGTGCCGTCGACCGCCGGGTACCGGTGGACGTGGATGAAACCCAGCTCGGTCTCGTCGACGTCGCGGACCACCCCCCGGTCGCACAGGTCACCGAGGATCGCGTCGCGCAGGCCGTGCCGCAGCCGCTGGACCCAGGAGGCCGGGCTGTGCGGGGTGTCCGCCGCCATCCGGCTGAGCACCCCGTCCAGGATCGGCTCGCCGGTCGGGGTGGGATCGGCGACCACGAGCGTGCCGTCGGCGTACGCGACCCGACCGGCCAGGGCCAGTTCCACCAGCACCGCAGCGGCCATCCCGAGATCCAGACCGATCCGCGAGGTGGTCGCCTTACCTGTCTCGTCGTCGTACGCGAGCAGCAGCAGCTCCTCGGCGAGCGCAACACCTGTCATGGCCCGGAACGGTAGCGGTTGGAAGCACGGCGCGCACCAGTCTCCCGGGCACTGCACCCCATGCTCCCCCCGACGGGTCAGCAGCGCGGCAGGCCGACGGGTCAGCAGCGCGGCAGGCCGACGGGTCAGAAGCGCGGCAGGCCGACGGGTCAGAAGCGCGGCATACCGCCGAACTGCCGGTCCCCGGCGTCGCCGAGCCCCGGCACGATGAACATCCGGTCGTTGAGCCCCTCGTCGATCGAGGCGGTGACCAGGCGCAACGGCAGGCCGGACCGTTCCAGGCGCTCGATGCCGACCGGCGCGGCGAGGACGCAGAGCACGGTGATGTCGGTGCAGCCGCGCTCGGCGAGCAGTCGGCAGCAGTGCTCCAGCGAGCCGCCGGTGGCGAGCATCGGGTCGAGCACCAGCACCGGGCGGCCGGCGAGGTCGCGGGGCAGCGACTCCATGTAGGCGCGCGGCTCGTAGGTCTCCTCGTCGCGGGCCAGGCCGACGAAGCCCATCGAGGACTCGGGGAGCAGCCCGAGCGCGGCGTCGGCCATGCCCAGGCCGGCCCGGAGGACCGGGACGAGCAGCGGCGGGTTGGCCAGCCGGGTGCCCTCGGTCGCGGTCACCGGGGTCTGCACCGGGTACCGCTCGATCGGGAAGGACCGCGCCGCCTCGTACACCAGCATGGTGGTGAGTTCGTGCAGCGACGCCCGGAATGTCGCGGAATCGGTGCGCTCGTCCCGCATGGCGGTCAGTCGCGCCTGGGCAAGCGGATGGTCAACAACGAGTACGTCCACGAAAGCCCAACCTACGTCGGTGATCAAGATCACGTCGCGCCGGGGTGCGTAGACTGCCTGGCATGACGGCGACAACGACGTCGGACCGGTCCGACCTGTCCGAGCTTGGGCGATCCGAGGCCACCCTGCGGGCCTTCCTGCACGGGCTGCCCGGGGTCGACCAGGTCGGCGCTGAACAGCGGGCGGCCCAGCTCGGCACCCGTTCCATCAAGACCACCGCCAAGGCGTGGGCGATCGACCTGGCCATCCGGATGGTCGACCTGACCACCCTGGAGGGCGCGGACACCCCCGGCAAGGTGCGGGCCCTGTCGGCCAAGGCGCTCCGCCCGGACCCGGCCGACCCGTCCTGCCCGCACGTCGGCGCGGTCTGCGTCTACCCGTCGATGGTCCCGTACGCCGCCGAGGTGCTGCGCGGGTCCACGGTGCACCTGGCCAGCGTGGCCACCGCGTTCCCGTCCGGGCAGGCCCCGCTCGCGGTGAAGACCGCCGACACCCGGGCGGCGGTGGCCGCCGGCGCCGACGAGATCGACATGGTGATCAGCCGGGGCGCCTTCCTCGCCGGCCGGTACAAAGAGGTCTTCGACGAGATCGTCGAGGTCAAGGCGGCCTGTGACGGTGCCGCCGCTGGTCTGCCGGGCAGCCCACGAGCCCACCTCAAGGTGATCCTGGAGACCGGCGAGCTGGCCACCTACGACAACGTGCGCCGCGCGTCCTGGCTGGCCATGCTGGCCGGCGCCGACTTCATCAAGACCTCCACCGGCAAGGTCCCGGTGGCCGCCACCCCACCGGTGACGCTGGTGATGCTGGAGGCGGTGCGGGACTTCCGCGACACCACCGGACGGCAGGTCGGCGTGAAGCCGGCCGGCGGCATCCGGACCACCAAGGACGCCATCAAGTACCTGGTCATGGTCAACGAGACCGTCGGACCGGACTGGCTCGACCCGGACTGGTTCCGGTTCGGCGCCTCCACCCTCCTCAACGACCTGCTGATGCAGCGCACCAAGCTGACGACCGGCACGTACTCCGGCCCCGACTACTTCACCCTGGACTGACGAATGTTCGAATACGCGCCCGCTCCCGAGTCCCGCTCGGTGGTGGAGATCAGGTCGTCGTACGGGCTCTTCATCAACGGCGAGTTCGTCGACCCGGGGGACGGCGGCACCTTCAAGTCGATCAACCCGGCCTCCGAGGAGGTCCTCGCCGAGATCGCCGAGGCCGGCCCGGCCGACGTGGACCGTGCGGTCCGCGCCGCCCGCACGGCGTACGAGCAGGTCTGGGGTCCGATGCCGGGCCGGGACCGGGCGAAGTACCTCTACCGGATCGCCCGGATCATCCAGGAACGCTCCCGGGAACTGGCCGTGCTGGAGTCGCTGGACAACGGCAAGCCGATCAAGGAGTCCCGGGACGTCGACCTGCCGCTGGTCGCCGCCCACTTCTTCTACTACGCCGGTTGGGCCGACAAGCTGCCGTACGCCGGGTTCGGCCAGCGGCCGACGAGCGGGCACAGCGGCGCCGACCCACGGCCGCTCGGGATGGCCGCCCAGGTCATCCCGTGGAACTTCCCGCTGCTGATGCTCGCCTGGAAGATCGCGCCGGCGCTGGCGGCCGGGAACACCGTGGTGCTCAAGCCGGCGGAGACCACCCCGCTGACCGCGCTGCTGTTCGCCGAGATCTGCCAGCAGGCCGACCTGCCGCCCGGCGTGGTGAACATCGTCACCGGCGCCGGGGAGACCGGCCGGGCCCTGGTCGAACACGACGGGGTGGACAAGGTCGCCTTCACCGGCTCGACCGAGGTCGGCCGGGCCATCGCCCGCGCGGTGGCCGGTACCCGCAAGAAGCTCACCCTGGAGCTGGGCGGCAAGGCGGCGAACATCGTCTTCGACGACGCCCCGGTCGACCAGGCGGTCGAGGGGATCGTCAACGGGATCTTCTTCAACCAGGGGCACGTCTGCTGCGCCGGCTCCCGGCTGCTCATCCAGGAGTCGGTGTACGAGCCGGTGCTGGCGTCGCTGAAGCGCCGGATGGCCCAGCTCCGGGTCGGTGACCCGCTGGACAAGAACACCGACATCGGGGCGATCAACTCGGCCGCCCAGCTCGACCGGATCCGGGAACTGTCCGAGGTCGGCGCGGCCGAGGGCGCCGAACGCTGGTCGCCGGAGTGCACCCTGCCGGAGCGGGGCTTCTGGTTCGCCCCGACCATCTTCACCGGGGTCACCCAGGCCCACCGGATCGCCCGGGAGGAGATCTTCGGGCCGGTGCTGTCGGTGCTGACCTTCCGTACCCCCGCCGAGGCGGTGGAGAAGGCCAACAACACCCCGTACGGGTTGTCGGCCGGGATCTGGACCGAGAAGGGTTCCCGGATCCTCTGGATGGCCGACCGGCTGCGCGCCGGGGTGGTCTGGGCGAACACGTTCAACAAGTTCGACCCGACCTCGCCGTTCGGCGGTTACAAGGAGTCGGGCTACGGCCGCGAGGGCGGCCGGCACGGGCTGGAGGCCTACCTCAATGTCTGAGCGGGTCGCGGTACGCAAGACGTACAAGCTCTTCATCGGCGGGAAGTTCCCCCGCAGCGAGTCGGGACGGTCGTATCTCGTGGAGCAGACGAACGTGGCGCTGGCCTCCCGCAAGGACGCCCGGGACGCGGTGGTCGCGGCCCGCGCGGCGGTCAAGGGGTGGTCCGGGGCGACCGCGTACAACCGGGGTCAGATCCTCTACCGGGTCGCCGAGATGCTGGAGGGCCGGCGCGACCAGTTCACCGCGCTCGGGGTACCGGCCGACGAGGTGGACGCGGCGATCGACCGCTGGGTCTGGTACGCCGGCTGGTCCGACAAGCTCGCCCAGGTGTACGGCGGCGCGAACCCGGTCGCCGGCCCGTACTTCAACCTCTCCGCACCGGAGCCGACCGGGGTCGTCGCCGTGGTCGCGCCCGCCGACTCGGCCCTGCTGGGCCTGGTCAGCGTGGTCGCCCCGGCCATCGTCAGCGGTAACACCGTGGTCGTCCTGGCCGCCGAGGAGCGGCCGTTGGCGGCGATCACCCTGGCCGAGGTGCTGGCCACCAGCGACCTGCCGGGCGGGGTGGTCAACCTGCTCACCGGCCGGGCCGCCGAGGTCGCGCCGTGGCTGGCGAGCCACGCCGACGTCAACGCCCTGGACCTGACCGGGGTCACCGACGCCGACCTGGCGAAGTCCCTGGAGGAGGCCGCCGCCGGCACGCTGAAGCGGGTACTGCGCCCGCCGGCCGGGCCGGTCGACTGGACCGCCGATCCCGGTACCGGCCGGATGACCGCCCTGCTGGAGACGAAGACCGTCTGGCACCCCAAGGGCAGCTGACCCACCCGTACGCGTCACCCCGCCGCCCGGATCTCGCCTCCCACCCCACCCTTTCGGCGTTGATCATGAAGTTGTTGTCACGACACGCCGAGCCAGGTGGCAACAACTTCATGATCAACCCGGACGGGGTGGGGGCGTCGGTCGATCTACTACACCCGGTAGGCTTGGCGTGTGACGCGACTCGGTGACCTCGAACGTGCGGTGATGGACGTGCTGTGGGACCGCAACCCCGGCCCGTCCGGCGGCGTGACCGTACGCGAGGTCGCCGACGCCCTGGACGGGCGCGAGCTGGCGTACACCACCGTGATGACCGTGCTGGACCGGCTCGCCGGCAAGGGGATGGTGCAGCGGGAACGCGAGGGTCGGGCCTGGAGCTACCGGCCGACCGCCACCCGTGAGGCGCACATCGCCCAGCTCATGCTCGACGCCCTCGATCTCGGTGGCAGCCGGGACGCGGCCCTGGTCCGCTTCGCCCGCTCGGTGAGCGGTACCGAGGCGGAGGTACTGCGGGCGGCGCTGGCCACCGAGGCGGCCGGCGGCGCCGGGAAGGCGACCACCGAGGCAGTGGCCGGCGCCGGAAAACCGGCCGCCGACGAGGTAGCGGAGCGGTAGGGCCGAGCCGTGGCGTACGCCCTGCACTTCGCCGCGACGATGCTGGCCTGCTGGCTGACGGCCCAGGTGCTCAGCCGGTCGACCTGGCCCTGGCGCAGTCCCCGGGTGGCGATCGTCTGCTGGCAGGCGGTCGGCCTGGCCCTCGGCCTCTCCGCGATCGGCCTGCCGATGGCGCTCGGCCTGGCGGCCTACGACCGGCCGACCGGCAGCGCCCTGCTCGCGTTGGTACGCGACCTGCTCCGGGACACCCTGCCGACCGGGATCGGGGTCGTCCAGCTCGGGCTGGTGGGCGTGGGCGTCGGCATCGCTGCGGTGCTGCTCACCACGACCTTCCGCAGCATCCTCGGCACGGTCCGCGCGCAGCGTCGGCACCGGGACCTGCTGACCCTGGTCGCCCGGGACGACCCGGCCGCACCGGGCGCGCTGGTCCTGGACCATCCGGGGGCTGCGGCGTACTGCCTGCCCGGGGTACGCCCCCAGGTGGTGGTCAGCGCCGGGACGCTCGACCTGCTGAGCCGGGCCGAGTTGGCGGCGGTACTCAGCCACGAGCGGGCGCACGCCGACGAACGGCACGATCTGGTGCTGCTGCCGTTCACCGCGCTGCGCCGGGCCCTACCGTGGTTCGGCTGGGTGCACGCGGCGCACGAGCGGGTGGCGCTGCTGGTGGAGATGCGGGCCGACGACAAGGCGCGCGAGCTGCACGCCGAGGCGCCGCTGGCCGGGGCGTTGCGCCGGTTCGCCGCCGCCGGGCACCGGATCACCCCGGCCGGGGCGCTCGGCCTCGGTGACACCGACATCGACGTACGGGTGCAGCGGCTGGTGCTGCCCGGACGCCCGCCCCGCCTGCTCGGTGCCACCGCCCTGGGGGTGGCGACCCTGCTGGTCGCCCTGCCGGTCTCGCTTTTCCTGAGCTGACCACGGCGCGCCGCCGCCGATCACCCCGGATTTCCGGTCCTCCTGATCTGATCCAGCGCCGGCTCGGCCGGCAGCAGGTCGTCGCCACCGCAGGACCATATAGGTAGCGTGGCTACGTGTAGGCTCGCTATGACAAGGAAGCCAACTCTTGAGAGGACGGCTGTGGACCCCCTCCTCCTCGCACGCCTCCAGTTCGCCACCACCACCTCGATCCACTTCCTGTTCGTACTGGTCACCCTCGGTCTGGTCACCCTGCTGCTCTATCTCCAGACCGCCTGGACGATCACCCGGAAACCGGCCTACGAACGGCTGACCCGGTTCTGGGGCACCCTCTACGTGATCAACTACGTGCTCGGCATCGCGTCCGGCATCCTGATGGAGTTCCAGTTCGGGCTGAACTGGAGCGGCCTGTCGCGGTACGTCGGCAACGTCTTCGGCGCCCCGCTGGCCATGGAGACCCTGGTCGCCTTCTTCCTGGAGTCGACCTTCCTCGGCATGTGGATCTTCGGTTGGCACCGGCTGCGCCGGGGCGTCCACCTGGCCCTGCTCTGGGGCGTGGCGCTGACCGCGTACGCCTCCGCCTTCTGGGTGCTGGTGGCGAACTCGTGGTTGCAGAACCCGGTCGGTTACGAGGTACGCGACGGGATCGCCCACCTGACCGACTTCTCCGCGCTGCTGACCAACCCCACCCTCGGCATGGCCCTCGGTCACGTCCTCGCCGCCGCGCTGCTCACCGGCGGCATGCTGATGGCCGGGATCAGCTCCTGGCACCTGATCCGGCGTACCCCGGACTTCGCACTGTTCCGCACGTCGCTGCGGATCGGGCTGGTCGCCGCCACCGGGGCGGTGATCCTGGTACAGGGCTTCGGCTTCGCCCAGTTCGGCGCGGTCGGCCCGGTCCAGCCCACCAAGTACGGCAGCGAGGCCGCGAAGGACGCCGCCGTCGCCGACTGGACCGCCCGGTTCGGCCCCGGCGACTACACCCCACCGGTACTCGCCAACGGCGGCCTCGGCTTCATGATCCTCATCGGCCTGGGGCTCGGCCTGCTGGTGTTCCTGGTGCCGCTGCTGTACCGGGACTGGCTGATCCGGCTGCGCTTCCCGCTCTACGTGCTGCTGCTGGCCGTACCGCTGCCGTTCGTCGCGTCGATCCTCGGCTGGCTGGCCCGCGAGGTCGGCCGCCAGCCCTGGATGGCGTACGGCCTGCTCCCGGTGGAGCGGGCGGTCTCCGGCGTCGGCGGCGGGGTGATGCTCGTCTCCTTCCTCGGCTTCAGCCTGCTGCTCGGCGCACTCACGGTCGCCAACTGGACGCTGATCGCCCGGCACGCCGCCCGGGGCGCCCTCGACCCGGCCCTGGGCCGGCCACCCGGCGCCGGCCCGGCCGGACCGGACGACGACCTGCCCGACGACGCGTTCGACGACGCGTTCGGCAACGCGTTCGGCAACGTGTCCGGCACCCCCACCGACCAGCCCGACCGCAGCCGGTACACGCCGGCCCCGGCCTGAACCGGCAGGAGACCGACGTGGAACTGTTCTGGTACGCCGTCCTCGGCGCGTTCTTCGCCGCCTACCTGGTGCTCGCCGGCTACGACTACGGGGTCGGGCTGCTGCTCACCCGGGCCACCGGTGCGGCCGGGCGGCGCCGGGCCCTCAACGCGGTCGGCCCGTTCTTCCTCGGCAACGAGGTCTGGCTGGTCGCCGCCGCCGGCATCCTGTTCGGCGCGTTCCCGATGCTCGAAGGGGAACTGCTCTCCGGCCTCTACCCGGCCGTGGCGACCGCCCTCGCCGGGGTGATGACCGTCACCGCCTCGGTGCAGCTCCGCAGCCGGGCGACCGGTCGACCGGGGCGGCAGCGGTGGGACCGGCTGGTCACCGCCGGCAGCGTACTGGCCGCCTTCGGCTGGGGCGCGGTGCTCGCCGGGCTGCTCCAGGGCGTACCGCTGGACACCGACGGGCACGTCGCCGGGGTCGGTCACCTGCTCACCCCGTTCGTCGCCGCGACCGGGCTCACCCTGGTCACCCTGGTCGCGGTGCACGGTGCCACGTTCCTCGCGCTCCGACTGCCGGTCGGCGCCGCGCCGGCCGCCGGCCGGACCGCCCGCCGGCTGGTACCGGTGGCGGTCACCATGGTGGCCACCACCACCGTCGTGGGCCTGCTCACCGGGCCGGTACGCGCCAACGCCCACCAGCCGGCTGCCGCCGTACTCCTGCCGGTGCTGCTGGTCACGGCGCTGGTGGTGGCCCGCGTCGCGCTCACCCGGCGGCGGCCCGGGGTGGCGTTCGCGGCCACCGCGACGGCGCTCGCCCTGCCGGTCCTGCTGATCGCCGCGACCATCTGGCCGTACGCGCTGATCTCCACGGCCGATCCGGCGGCGAGCCTGACCGTGGCCGACGCGGCGGCCAGCCCGCCCACCCTGCGGCTGCTGGGCTGGCTGGCGGCACCGCTCCTGCCGGCCCTACTAGGCTTCCAGACGATGTGCTGGTGGATGTTCCGCGGACGGATCGACGGCAGGGCCCCGGTGTACTGGTGAACCGCCGCCCCTTCGACCCGCGTCTGCTGCGCCGGGTCCCCGCGACCCGGCGCCAGCTCGCCGTGCTCGGCGGACTCGGCGTGCTCACCGCGATCCTGGTCGTCGGCCAGGCGACCGCGCTGGCCGCGCTGCTGGCCACGGCGGCCGACGGTCGGCTGGACCGGGTGGCGCTGGTCGGGTTCGTGGTCGCCGTCGCCGGCCGGGCGGCGGTGGTCTGGGGGCAGGGCGTGGTGGCGGCCCGCACGGCGGCCACGGTCAAGGCGGCGCTCCGGGCCGACCTGCTCGCCGCCGTCGGGCAGCGCGGACCGGGCTGGCTGGCCGGGCAGCAGACCGGCCGGCTGGCCACCCTCGCCGGGCGCGGGTTGGACGCCCTGGACGCCTACTTCACCGGGTACCTGCCACAGCTGGTGCTCAGCGTGACCGTGCCGGTGGCGGTCCTGGCCCGGCTGGTCTTCGCGGACTGGTCGTCCGCGCTGATCATCGCGGTGACCCTGCCGCTGATCCCGGTCTTCGGGGCCCTGCTCGGCTGGCAGGCGCAGGCCGCCACCGAACGGCAGTGGCGCCGGTTGGCCCGGCTCGGCGGGCACTTCCTCGACATGGTCGCCGGGCTGCCCACCCTGCGGCTGTTCGGCCGGGCCGACGCCCAGGTCGACGTGGTCCGCCGGATGGCCGACGGGCACCGGGTCGCGACCATGCGCACGCTGCGGATCGCGTTCCTCTCCGCGCTGGTCCTGGAACTGGTCGCCACCCTGTCGGTGGCCCTGGTGGCGGTGCCGGTCGGCATCCGGCTGCTCGGTGGCGGGCTGACCCTCTCCACCGCGCTGCTGATCCTGCTGCTCACCCCGGAGGCGTACCTCCCCCTGCGGGCCGCCGGCAGCCGGTTCCACGCCAGCATGGAGGGACTGACCGCGCTCGACGAGGCGCTGAGCATCGAAACCGACGTGCAGGGAAGGGCCCCTTCCACGACAGAAAACGACAGGAAGGGCCCCCTGTCAACACCTGTCCCGGACGGCTCGACACCTGTCCCGGACGGCCCGGGTGAGATCCGCTTCGAGTCCGTCACCGTGGCGTACGACCGGACCACCGCGCTACGGGACGTCACACTGACCATCCGCCCCGGCGAGCGGATCGCCGTGGTCGGGCCGAGCGGGGCCGGCAAGAGCACCCTGCTCAACCTGCTCCTCGGCTTCGTCACCCCGACCGAGGGCCGGATCACGGTGGACGGGGTCGACCTGGCCGCCGTGGACCTCGACGGCTGGCGGCGCCGGGTCGCCTGGGTACCGCAGCGGGCGCACCTCTTCGCCGCCTCGGTCGCCGACAACGTCCGGCTCGGCGCCCCCGAGGCGACCCCGGAGGCGGTCGACGCCGCGCTGCGGGCCGCCGCGCTGGACGAGGTGGTCGCCGCGCTGCCCGACGGGGTCGACACCGGGCTGGGCGAGCGCGGGTACGGACTGTCCAGTGGGCAACGGCAGCGGATCGCGCTGGCCCGGGCGTTCCTCCGGGACGCCGACCTCATCCTGCTCGACGAACCCACCGCCCGGCTCGACGCGGCCAGCGAGGCCGCCGTACTGGACGCGACCCGCCGGCTGGTGGCCGGCCGTACCGCCCTGCTGGTGGCACACCGGCCGGCGCTGTTGGAGGCCGCCGACCGGGTACTGCGGGTGGACGACGGCCGGGTGACCGAGCTGACCCGGCCGGAGCCGGTGGCATGAGCGGGGGCATCGGGGTGGAGCGGGTCGGGCAGCAACCGGGACGCGGCGGCAGGCGTCTCGCTGCGGAGCGGACCGTACTCCGGCTGGCCCGGCCCTATCTCGGTCGGCTGGTCGGCGCCGGGCTGCTCGCCGCCGCCACCGAACTGGCCGGGCTGGCGCTGATGGCCACCGCCACCTGGTTGCTGGTCAGTGCCGCCGGCCGACCTCCGCTGGACACCCTGACCGTGGCGATCGTCGCGGTCCGGGCGCTCGCGATCAGCCGGGGCGTACTGCGCTACACCGAACGGCTCGCCGGGCACGACGCGGTCCTGCGGATCGTCACCGACCTGCGGACCCGGGTCTTCGCCAGCCTCGCCGCCCGGCCGCCGGCCGCCACCGACCGGTCCGGGGACGCGCTGAGCCGGCTGGTCTCGGACGTCGAGGCCGGGCAGGACCTGCTGCTCCGGGTGGTCGTACCGGGGGCCGCCGCCGCAGTGGTGGGCGTGCTCGCGGTGGCCGGCACGGCGCTGGTCTCCCCGGTGGCGGCGCTGGTGCTCGCCGCCGGGCTGCTGCTGGCCGGACTGGTACTGCCGGTGGTGGCGACCGCGCTGAGCCGTCGTACCGCCGCCCAGCTCGCGCCGCTGCGCGGTGCGCTCGCCGTGGACACCGTCGACCTCACCCAGGGGGCCGCCGACCTGGCCGCCTTCGGGGCCCAGCCGGCAGCGCTGCGCCGGGCGGAGGAACGGGCCGGACGACTGGCCCGGCTGGAACGACGGCTGGCGCTCACCGGCTTCGCCGTGGACGGTGCCGGGGTACTGCTCGCCGGGGTGACCGCAGCCGGGGTGGTGGCCGTCGCACTCGGTGCGGACGTCGGCGGGGTACTGGTGGGGGTACTCGCGGTCGGCAGCCTGGCCGCCGTGGAGATGACCCTGGCCCTGGTCGGCGCGGCACGCCAGTGGATCCAGCTGCGGGCCGGACTGGTTCGGGTCGCCGAACTGCTCGACACCGCCCCGGCAGCCGGACCGCCGTCTACGGGCACGGCAGCCGGACCAGCAGCGGCCCCGGCAGCCGGGCCGGTGACGGGCGAACAGGTACCGGACGAGCGGCACTGGGTGCTCGACGAGGTCGTGGTCCGCTACCGGGAGGGCGGCCCGGCCGCCCTGGACGGGGTCAGCCTGGACCTGCCCCCGGGCAGCCGGGTCGCGGTGGTGGGTACCAGTGGTGCCGGCAAGAGCACCCTGCTCGGCGTGCTGACCGGCGCGGTCCGTCCGACCGCCGGACGGGTCACCGTGGACGGGGTCGACCCGACGGACCTGCCGCCGGGACAGCTGCCCCGGGCGGTGGGCGGCCTGCTCGCCGACGCGCACGTCTTCCACGCGTCGGTACGGGAGAACCTGCTGCTCGGCCGGTCGGACGCGGACCCGGACGACCTCGACCGGGCGGTCACGGCGGCCGGCCTGCACGACTGGGTACGCCAGCAGCCGGCAGGCTGGGACACGATGGTCGGTGAGGAGGGCGGGCAGCTCTCCGGCGGCCAGCGGCAGCGGCTGGCCCTGGCCCGGGCGCTGCTCGCCGCACCGGCCCTGGTGCTGCTCGACGAACCCACCGAAGGGCTGGACCCGGCCGCCGCCGACGCGGTGCTCGCCTCCGCGCTCGCCGCCGTACCGGCCCGGCACTCGGTGCTGCTGGTCACCCACCGGCTGCCCGGGCTGGCCGGCTTCGACGAGATCCTGGTGCTGGACAGCGGCCGGGTGGTCCAGCGGGGTCGGCACGTCGACCTGGTCGCGGCCCCCGGCTGGTACCGGGACCAGTGGCGGCTGCAGAAGGTGGCCGAGCGGGGCTACACCTCGCTGACCGCCTGACCGGCCTGCGCGCCGGCTGCCGGGCGTACCCCGGGTGTCACCCTGACCCGCATCTCCGGGACGGACCAGGGTCGCCCCGGACCGCAGCGGGTGCTCCGGCGTGACAGGCTCGCGCCCATGGGGGCGACATCCAGCATCGTGGACGAGTACGTGCGCACGTTCGACCGGCGGCTGCGCGGTCCGGCCCGGCTCCGGCGCGACCTGGTGCACGAGGTCCGGGACAGCCTGGCCGACGCGGTCGAGGCGTACACGCTGGCCGGGATGGACGGACCGGCGGCGCAGCACCGGGCGGTGGCCGAGTTCGGGGATCCGGCCGAACTGGTACCGGCGTACCAGCGTGAGCTGGCCGCCGCGGCGCTGCGGGCCCTCGCGGTGCGGGTGGTGGCGGTGGCCGGGGTGCTCACCGTCGCCGGTGATCTCACCTGGCGCGGGTCGAGCTGGAGTGACGGTCCCCGCCCGCCCGCCGGATACGTCCTGCTCTCTGCCACGCTGAACTGGCTCTGGGTGGGTGCCGCCCTGCTCGCGGTGGCCGGCTGGGCGCTGCTCCGCTGGAACGCCCGGCGGGGTGGTACGGCCCCGGTCGGCGCGGTCCGGTCGCTCGGGTGCGGCCTGACCGGGACGCTGCTGCTGGCCGCCGGGGCGGGCGCCGGCCTCTACGTCTGGTCGCTGGGCCTGTGGGAGGCGGCGCTGACCTGGCCGCCGATGATCGTGGGGCTGTTCGTGGTCGGTACCGGATACGTCTGGCTGGGGCGGGCGGCCCACACCTGGCTGGCGACGACCCGCTGACCGGCCGGGGAACGCCCGGACCCGGATCAGGCCGGCGCGGTGGGGGTACCGCCGGGGTCGAGGAACCGGCCGATGGTCGAGCGGAACTCGTGCCAGCCGGCCCGCTCGGCGGCCAGCGCCTGCCGGCCCGACCCGGTGAGCTGGTAGGTGCGCCGTTCCCGACCGCCGACCGTGCTCCACGAGCTGTCCACGTACCCGGCGCGCTCCAGCCGACGCAGCGCCGGGTAGACCGTGCCGGTGGGCAGGTCGAGGCTGCCGCCACTGCGTGCGCGCAGCGCCTCGATGATCGCGTACCCGTGCAGGGCGCCGCCCTCCAGCACGGCGAGCAGCAGCGCGTCGAGGTGTCCGTGCAGCGCCTGCGCCTTCATAGGTAGAGAGGCTACTAATAGTTCGGCGGTTCGCCAACCGGCCCCCGCCATTCGGACCGGTGGGGTGCGGCCTTCGGGACCGTGAGCCCGACCACTAGGGTATGTGCGCAGAGTCACTCGACCGGCAGGATTACCGGCGAGTACGCAACCTGAGTCCACACGGAGGTCAGCGTGGCCCGCCAGTCGTCCCCACGACCCGACGCCGACGAGCCCGAGCTCGACGAGGCCGCCGGGTCGCACGACCCCGACGAGCGCGACGACGAGACTGCGACGGCCGGTACCGCCGACCGCGGGCTCTGGGAAGAGCTGCGTATCGATCCCGTCGAGATCGCGCTGCCCGCCGGGAGCGGCTTCACGCTCCGGGCGTACCGGCCGGCCCGCGAGGTGACCCCGACCGAGGTGGGCGAGCGCGACCAGGACGACCCGTTCCTGGCCCGCAGCCGCGCGGTGACCGAGGACGAGAACGACGAGACGGTCGTCATCCTCGACGAGGAGTTCGCCGAGCAGCTCGCCGAGGCCGAGGAGGAGGAAGCCGCAGCCGCGAAGACCCGGGACCGCAAGGGCCGGGCCGATGACGACGCCGCTGACGACGCCGACGACGAGGCGGACGACGACACCGACGAGGACACCGACGGGTCGGACGACGGCGACGAGGAGGTACCGGTCTTCCTCACCCACCAGGGCCGGCTGCTGCTCTTCAAGAGCCCCGAGGCGCTGGTCAGCTTCGTCCGGTCGGGTGCCGCGAACGACCTCACCCAGCTCGACACCTGGGACGCGCTGGTCGAGCGGATCAGCCCGGCGGACATCGCCCCGCTCGACGAGGACACCTACGAACTCGACCTCGTGGTGGAGAACCTGCGGGGCGGGCACGACACCTGGGACCCGGCCCTGCTCATCGAGGCCGGCGAGGTGGCGCGGGACCTGGCGTACGCGCTGCGCCTGCCGGCCGTCCTGGACATGCTCTCCAGCGGGTCCAGCCTGGACGATCTGGACGAGGCCCTGCGCACCACGGTCAACGGCGGGCTCGGTGCGATCTTCGCCCGACGCCGGCTGAAGAAGATCGGGGCCCAGACCGCGAGTCTCGGTTGGCGCACCATTGTCGGCAAGATCTCTGCGGTCGTGGACTGGCGCGACTGACGCCTACCAGGGAGCATCAGACTCTGGTATAGAACCCGACCCCGGTCCCGGGAGGAGGACGACGCCGTGGCGCTCGTGCGCGTGTACTGCGGCCTGGCCTCGGCGGATTCAGCCGCCGGGCCGGCTTCGGCCGGCCCGACACTGACGTCCGCTGTGGTCGACGACGCAGGCCGGCTCCTGCACGTCTGCGAGATCAGCGACGACCCCGCCGGGTACGCCCGGCTCGGGGCGCTGCTGGTGGAGCGGTCCGGCGGGCCGAGTGGCGCGGCGATCGCCGCCGACAGCGACGACCACATGGTCACCTCGCTGTTGAGCGCGGCCGGCCGTCCACTCGCGATCGCCGACGACGACTCGGTCGACGACTTCGCCGAGCGGTTCGCCGACGACGAGTCGCTGGAGGAGATGCAGTCCCCGCCGGCCGAGCGGCGCGCCGTCGGCCTGGCCCGGGCCCTGCAGGCCGGTGCGCTCTCCGCGGTGACCCTGCCGGCCCCCCGTGACCTGGCCGGTTACAAGCCGGTCCTCGCCGCCCACGCGGCCCTGGCCAGCGGCCGGCACTCGGCTGCCGTGGCCCTGCGGGAGGTGCTCCGCGAGTTGTACCCGGCTGCCCTGCGGGCCTACCCGGACCCGGCCGAGCCGGTCTCCCTGGCCGTGCTGGACGCGCTGCCCGAACCGGGGATGCTGGGTGGCACCACCGCCCGTGGGCAGGACATCTCGGTCGCGGCCGAGGCCATCGCCGCCCACCTGGCGGCGGACGGCGTCGCTGACGCCGAGACGATCAGCGACGCGGTGACCGCCCTGCGGGTCGCCATCTCCGAGACCCCCCGACGGGCCACCGTCAACCGTGCCCTCACCTCGGCCGTGGCCGAGACCGTCCGGCAGGCGGTGGCCGCCGTCCGGGCCTGTGACGCGGGTTGCGACGCCCTCGTCGCCACCCTCTCCGCGCGGGTGACCACGCCACCGGCGCTCCCCGCCCGGCGGGCGGTACGCCAGACCCCGTCGGCGCTGCCGGTCGCTCCCGGTACCGGTGGGCACGGCCGGCGGTCCGCCGAGCCCGAGCCGCTCCAGGGTGGCCGGCGCAGTCGCCCCGAGCCGGCACCCGGCGGCAGCCTGCCGACCCGTCCGCGTCCGCTGGCTCCCCCGC
>NZ_WVUH01000379.1 GCF_017614955.1 Micromonospora echinofusca | reverse complement strand
GGATGGGGCGGCCCGGGTCCCCGACCCGGGCCGCCCCATCCGGCACCGGTCGACAGCGACCCGGGCGCGTCGCATCCGGCAGTCGATGCCGCCCTCCGGGCGATCGCCAACGCGGCCGAGCTGTCTCCGGCGGATCAGATCGCGCACTACGAGGCGGCGTACCAGACGCTTCAGGAGACCCTCGCCACCATCGACCAGGCGTGAGCCCCCGCACCGAGAAGAGAACCACCGCATGGCACGTCGTACCCGGCTGGATGCCGAACTGGTCCGCCGCGGTCTGGCCCGGTCCCGGGAACAGGCCGCCGCCCTGGTCGAGGCCGGGCGGGTCCAGCTGAGGGGCGTGACGGCCCGCAAGCCCGCCGCGATGGTCGATCCGGCCGATCCGGTACGGGTGGTGGGCGACGCCCCGGGCACCGAGTACGTCTCCCGGGGCGGGCACAAGCTGGCCGGCGCACTGGCGGCGTTCGGGCCGCTGGGCCTGCCGGTCAGCGGTCGTCGCTGCCTGGACGCGGGCGCCTCCACGGGCGGGTTCACCGACGTGCTGCTCCGCGCGGGCGCGGCGGAGGTGGTCGCCGTGGACGTCGGTTACGGCCAGCTCGCCTGGTCGCTGCGCAACGACGGGCGGGTCCGGGTGTACGAGCGGACCAACGTCCGCACCCTCACCCCGGACACGATCGGCGGCGAGGTCGACCTGACCGTCGCGGATCTGTCGTTCATCTCGTTGCGATTGGTGCTCCCCGCGCTGACCGGTTGCACCCGGGCCGACGGTGACCTGGCACTGATGGTCAAGCCGCAGTTCGAGGTCGGTAAGGACCGCGTCGGTGCCGGTGGGGTGGTCCGTGATCCGGCGCTGCGGGCCGAGGCGGTGCTCGACGTGGCCGCCGCCGCCGCGCAGCTCGGGCTCGGACTGGCCGCCGTCACCGCCAGCCCGCTACCGGGGCCCAGTGGCAACGTGGAGTTCTTCGTGTGGCTGCGGCGGGGCGCACCGGAGGCCGATCCGGAGCAGGTACGCGCGGTGGTCGCCGCCGGGCCGACCGGCGGCAGCGTCGTGCCGGTCGAGGGGTGACGGGGATGGCACCCCTTGCGGCCCGCGTGGTCCCGACCGGAAGATGGTCCCGGTGAACGCGAGGAGTGAGCGGAGCGAGCCCCGTAGTCGCGGACGGAAGGCGGGCCGGTGAGCGCGGGGAGTGAGCGGAGCGGTTCCCGTGGTCACGAGCCGGCGCCGCGACCGGTGACGGTGGGCAGCGGCGGTCCGTCGGGTCGCACGGCACTGCTGGTCACCCACACCGGCAGGCGGCGCAGCACCGAGCACGCCCGCACCGTGGCGGCGGACCTGATCAGCGCCGGCTTCGAGGTCCGGGTGGTCGCCGAGGAGGCCGACGACCTGGATCTGCCCGGGGTGCTGCCGGTGAGCGGCCCGGCCGCTGCGGAGGGCGTCGAGATCGTCTTCGCGCTCGGCGGGGACGGCACGTTCCTGCGGGCGGCGGAACTCGCCCGACCGGCCAAGGCACCGCTGCTCGGGATCAACCTGGGCAAGGTGGGGTTCCTGGCCGAGGCCGAGATCGACGATCTCGATCTGGCGGTACGGGACGTGGTGAGCCGCAACTACACCGTCGACGAGCGGCTCACCCTGGACGTGCACGCCGAACTGGACGGCGGCCCGACGATCGAGTCGTGGGCCCTCAACGAGGTGACCGTCGAGAAGGGGGAACGGGCGCAGATGCTCGAACTCCTCGTCGACGTGGATGGCCGGCCACTGTCGCGGTACGGCTGTGACGGGGTCGTCTGCGCCACCCCGTCGGGCTCGACGGCGTACGCCTTCTCCGCCGGTGGACCGGTGGTCTGGCCGGAGGTCGAGGCGCTGCTGCTGGTGCCGATCAGCGCGCACGCGCTGTTCAGCCGTCCACTGGTGACCGCGCCGACGTCGACCTTCTCGATCACGGTCGACCCGTTCACCACCCTGGCCGTGCTCACCTGCGACGGCCGGCGGGTGTGGGACCTGCCGCCCGGGGCCCGGGTGACGGTGCGTCGGGGTTCACTGCCGGTGCGGATCGTCCGGCTGCAGGACCGGCCGTTCACCGACCGGCTGGTGGCGAAGTTCGGGCTGCCGGTGCACGGCTGGCGCGGCAACCGCCGCTGACCGGTCGGGCGGTGCGCGGGCAACCGGTGCTGTCCGGTCGGGCGGTGCGCGCGGCCGGGTGGTTGTCCACAGCCGCCGGGCACCGGCTGGTCAACTGTCAGCCCCCGCTACTACTGTCGGTTGCTGTGCTGGAAGAGCTGCGCATCACGGGACTGGGCGTCATCGAGGACACCACGCTGCCGCTGACCGGTGGCATGAACGTCATCACCGGTGAGACCGGCGCGGGCAAGACCATGGTGGTGACCGGTCTGGGCCTGCTCTTCGGTGGCCGCGCCGACGCCGGCCGGGTCCGTGCCCAGCCGGGCCGGGCGGTGGTGGAGGGGCGGCTGCGGCTCGCCGAGCCCACGGCCACGACGGTGCACACCCGGGTCACCGATGCCGGCGGCGAGCCGGACGAGGACGGCACGGTCCTGCTCAGCCGGACGGTCACCGTGGAGGGGCGGTCCCGGGCACACGTGGGCGGGCGCAGCATGCCGGTGTCGATGCTCGCCGAGGTCGGTGAGCAGGTGGTGGCGGTGCACGGGCAGTCCGACCAGCTCCGGCTGCTGCGACCGGCGGAGCAGCGGGCCGCCCTGGACCGGTTCGCCGGCGCCGGTCACGAGAAGCTGCTGGCCGAGCTGCGGGAGGCGTACGCCCGGTGGCGGCACATCTGTGACGACCTGGCCGACCGGCGGCGTAACGCCCGGGAACGCAACCAGGAGGCGGACCTGCTGCGGCTCGGCCTGGACGAGATCACCCGGGTGGATCCGCAGCCGGGTGAGGACGAGGAGCTGAAGGCCGAGGCGCAGCGGCTGGAGCACGCCGAGGGGCTGCGGGTCGCGGCGGGTACGGCGTACCAGTGCGTGGCCGGTGGTGCGGAGGCCGGTGACGACACCCCGGACGTGACCGCCCTGCTCGGGGTGGCCCGACGGACGCTGGAGGCGCAGGCCGGGGTGGACCGCACCCTGGCCGACCTGGCGATCCGGCTGGAGGAGGCGGCCACCCTGGTCGGTGACGTGGCGGCGGAGCTGTCGGGTTACCTGGCCGGCCTGGACGCGGACCCGGCCCGGTTGCAGTTCATCCACGAGCGGCGGGCGGCGCTGCGCGGGTTGACCCGTAAGTACGCCGACGACGTCGACGGCGTGATCGTCTGGGCCGACCGGGCCCGGGACCGGCTCTCCGAACTGGACACCTCCGACGACCTGCTGGAGGAGCTGGACCGGGAGCGGCAGCGGCTGGCCGGTGAGGTGGCGGAGTTGGCCGCCCGGCTCTCCGCGGCGCGCCGGGAGGCCGCCGCCCGCTTCGCCGAGCAGGTGACCGTGGAGTTGGCCGGGTTGGCCATGCCGCACGCCCGGATCGAGGTCGCGGTGCTGCCCCGACCGGTCGGCCGGAACGAGCCGTCACTGCTGGTGGACGGCGTCGAGGTGGGGGTGGGGCCGGACGGTGCCGACGAGGTGGAGCTGCGGCTGCTGGCGCATCCGGGTGCCCCGTCGTTGCCGTTGCAGCGCGGTGCGTCCGGCGGTGAGCTGTCCCGGGTGATGCTCGCCATCGAGGTGGTCTTCGCGGGTTCCGGTGGTCCACCGACGCTGGTTTTCGACGAGGTGGACGCGGGTGTGGGCGGGCAGGCTGCGGTGGAGATCGGCCGCCGGCTGGCCCGGCTGGCCCGCAGCCACCAGGTGCTGGTGGTGACGCACCTGCCCCAGGTCGCGGCGTTCGCCGACCGGCACCTGGTGGTGGCGAAGGACACCGGGGGTGCGGTCACCACCAGCGGGGTGCGGGTGGTCGAGGACACCGAGCGGGCGCGTGAGCTGGCCCGGATGCTCGCCGGTTTGCCGGACTCGGACCTGGGTATTGCGCACGCGGAGGAACTGCTGGCGGTGGCGGCCAGGGAGCGGCGACCGTGACCGGGGTTGTGTGAGCGTGCCCACACCAGGGGGCGCCATGGTGTGTTTCCCTGGGAGGGCGGCCCTGCTCAGGCATGTCGCGACAGAAAACCCCTGCCTCACATGCCAGGATGGTCACGATGCGTCTACCCACGTTGCGCCGGACCCGGAGCGCGGAACCGGGCAAAGTCGTCGGCACCGCCCGGCTGGACCGCCGGACCAAGCGTCTGGTCGGTCGGCTGCGGCCCGGTGACATCGCCGTCATCGACCACGTCGACGTGGACCGGGTCGCCGCCGACTCGCTGGTGGCGGTGGGGGTCGCGGCGGTCCTGAACGCCAAACCCTCGGTTTCCGGGCGGTATCCGAACCTCGGGCCGGAGGTGCTGGTCAACGCGGGTATCCCGTTGCTGGACGACCTGGGGGAGAGTGTCTTCCAGCAGATCCGCGAGGGCGACGTGGTGCGGATCGAGGGGAACACCGTCTTCGTCGGTGACGAGCCGGTCGCGCACGGTGCGCTCCAGGACGCCGAGACCGTGGCCAAGGCGATGGCGGACGCCCGGGAGGGACTGTCCGTGCAGTTGGAGGCGTTCGCCGCCAACACCATGGAGTACCTCAAGCAGGAGCGTGACCTGCTCCTCGACGGGGTGGGTGTACCGGACATCGAGACCCAGGTCACCGGGCGGCACTGCCTGATCGTGGTCCGGGGCTACGACTACAAGGCCGACCTGGACGTGCTGCGGCCGTACATCCGGGAGTTCAAGCCGGTCCTCATCGGGGTGGACGGCGGGGCGGACGCGCTGGTCGAGGCGGGCTACACCCCCGACATGATCATCGGGGACATGGACTCGGTCACCGACGACGTGCTGCGCTGCGGTGCCGAGGTGATCGTGCACGCGTACCCGGACGGGCGGGCGCCCGGGCTGGCCCGGGTCAACGGGCTGGGGGTCCGCGCGCAGACCTTCCCGGCCGCCGCCACCAGCGAGGACCTGGCCATGCTGCTGGCCGACGAGAAGGGTGCCTCGCTGATCGTGGCGGTCGGTACCCACGCCACGCTGGTCGAGTTCCTGGACAAGGGGCGCGGCGGGATGGCCTCGACGTTCCTGACCCGGCTGAAGGTCGGCGGCAAGCTGGTCGACGCCAAGGGGGTCAGCCGGCTGTACCGGCAGAGCATCTCCGGGTCGTCGCTGCTGCTGCTGGTGCTGTCGGCGGTGGCGGCGATGGCCTCGGCCGTGGCCGTCTCCACCGTGGGGAAGGCGTATTTGGGCGTGGTCTCCGAGTGGTGGAACAATCTGGTGTTCCAGCTGGGACAGCTCTTCTGACAACCCGGTCTGCCCGGCACCGACCCGATCCGGCCGGGCCCCCACTGATCCTGAGGCGGTAAGGGTGATCAATTTCCGTTACCACGTGGTGTCCCTCACTGCGGTGTTCCTCGCGTTGGCGATCGGCCTGGTGGTCGGGACGGCGGCGCTCAACGGCCCGGTCGCCGACTCGCTGCGGGACACGGTCAACGCGTTGCGTAAGGACAACCAGCACATGCGGCAGACGGTCAACAGCCTGGAGGAGGAACTCCGGCTGGAGGAGGACTTCGCCGCCGAGGTGGCCAAGGTGATGCTGCCCGGGAAGCTCACCGGCAAGCGGGTGCTGCTGCTCAGCCTGCCCAGCGGACGGGACCACACCGAGGGGGTCGCCGAGATGCTCAAGCTGGCCGGCGCCACCGTCACCGGCCGGATCGACATCCAGGACAAGTTCATCAACCCGGACAACAACACCACGCTGATGGAGTTGGCCGTCACCGCCGCCCGGCCGACCGCGCCCACCACCGGACTGCCCGGCAACGGCCACGGCGCGGAGACCTCCAGCGCCCTGCTGGCCAGTGTCCTGCTGGACCGGGCGACGGGTGGCACGCCGGTCACCGAGGCGGACCGCCGGGCGGTGCTCGCGTCGTACACCAACGGGGGGTACCTCACCACCGCCGACCAGGTCACCTCGCCGGCCGAGGCCGTGGTGGTGGTCAGCGGCCAGCCGTACGTCGACAAGGACGCCACGAAGAAGGACGAAACCGTGGTGAAGCTGGTCGAGCAGTTCGACCGGACCGGCCTGCTGGTCGTCGCGGGCAGCGGCTCCGCCGACGGCAACGTGGTGGCCCAGGTGCGTACCGACCCGGTGCTCGCCCAGAGCATCTCCACGGTGGACAACGCCAACACCGTGCAGGGGCAGCTGGTCACCACGCTGAGCCTGGTGGAGCAGGTCGCCGCGAAGAAGGTCGGCCAGTACGGGCTGGGCGCCGGGGCGACCTCCCTGATGCCCCCACCGGCCTCCTGACGCCGGAAGCGTCCGCCGGTCCGGTCACCGGGGCGGTCTAAACTGCCC
>NZ_WVUH01000378.1 GCF_017614955.1 Micromonospora echinofusca | reverse complement strand
GGGGGTACCCGACGCGGGCACCGGCGGGGTGACGGTGGTGGTCACGACGCCACCACCCGGGCCCGGCGGGCCAGCATGATCAGGACCGGCGCGCCGAGGAACGCGGTGACGATGCCGACCTCCAGCTCCAGCGGGATGAGCACGATCCGGCCGACCACGTCGGCGAGCAGCAGCAGGGTCGGGCCGAACAGGGCGCAGGCGGGCAGGAGGATCCGGTGGTCCGGGCCGACGAGTTGCCGGGCCAGGTGCGGGGCGGCCAGGCCGACGAAGGCCAGCGGGCCGGCGGCGGCAACCGCGCCCCCGGCGAGCAGGGTCACCGCGAGGGCGCCGAGCAGCCGGTAGCGGACCGGGTCGAAGCCGAGCGCGGCGGCGGCGTCGTCCCCGATGGCCAGGGCGTCCAACGGCCGGACCAGCAGGACGGTGAGCAGGCCGCCGACCACGAGGAAGGGCAGCACCGCCAGCAGCACCCCGGTCGGCCGGCCGGCGAGTGAGCCGGCGATCCAGAACCGGGCCTCGTCGAGGGTGCGCTCGTCGAGCGCCATCAGGGTGCTGGTCCAGGAGAAGGTGGCGGCGGCGAGGACCGCGCCGGAGAGCGCCAACCGGATCGGGGTGGCGGTCCCCCGCCCCGCGCCGGCGAGCAGGTACACCACCACGGCGGAGACGGCGGCCCCGGCGACGGCGAACCAGACGTACCCGTACGGGCTGGTGATGCCGACCAGGTAGATGGCGAGTACGACGGCGAAGGCGGCGCCGTTGCCGACGCCGAGGACCTCCGGGGAGGCGAGCGGGTTGCGGGTCAGGCCCTGCATCACCGCCCCGGCGACGGCGAGCGCGGCGCCGACGGCGAGCCCGAGCAGGGTACGCGGCAGCCGGATCTGCCGGATGATGATGTGTTCCGGGGTGCCGGCGAAGTCCCGCAGCGCGTCCAGGGTCACCGTCGGGCTGATCGCGCGGGCGCCGACGAAGAAGCTCAGGGCCACCGCACCGAGCAGCGCGGCAGCGCCGACGACCAGCCAGGCCGCGCCGGTACGGCGGGTGGTGGCGGGGGCGGTGGACAACGGGAGCCTTTCGGTCGGGCGAGGCGCCGGAGGGACCCGGACCACCGCAGGCTATAAGGTGAGCCTAACCTTAGGCAAAAGGGGGTCCTGTGCAGCTTCCGCCGTCCGCCGCCGGCCGACCGTGCCTCCGCACAGATCAGCTCCCACCCGCGGTACGCGCCGCCCTGCGGGCCCGCGCCGGTGGGTCGGAGCCGGTCAGCGGCTACCTCTACGACCCGGCGGTCGCGGTGGAGCGGGCCGGCGCGCTGCGCGCCGCGCTGCCCGACTGGGCCCGGGTCTGCTACGCCGTGAAGGCCAACTCCCACCCTCCGCTGGTGTCCGCCCTCGGCACGCAGGTGGACGGGTTCGAGGTGGCGTCGGCTGCCGAGGCCGCGCTGGCCCGCCGGGTCCGGCCGGACGGGCTGCTGGTCGCGGCCGGGCCGGCCAAGACCGAGGCGCTGCTGACCGCCCTGGTGTCGGCCGGGGTCGACGTGGTCAACGTGGAGAGCCCGCTGGAGCTGCACCGGTTGCAGGCGGTCGCGGCGCGGGCCGGCCGGCGGGTGGACGTGGCGCTGCGGGTCAACCCGGACGTGGTGACGGTCACCGGTGCGCTGGCCATGGGCGGTGCCGCCACCGCGTTCGGGGTCGCCGAGGCGGACGTACCGGCCGTCCTGGCCCTCGCGGCCACCCTGCCCGACCTGCGGGTGGTCGGCTTCCACGTGCACGCGGTCGGCAACAACCTGGACGCGGCGGCGCACGCCGGGTACGTACGGTGGTGTCTCGACTGGAGTGCCCGCACCGCCGCCGCCCACCGGATCGAGTTGCGGACCGTCGACGTGGGCGGTGGCCTCGGCGTGCCGTTCGACGGCGGCGCCGGCTTCGACCTGGACCGGTTCGGTGCGCTGCTCGCCGGGCTGACCCCGCCGGCCGGCTGCCGGACGGTGCTGGAGCCGGGGCGTTGGCTGGTCACCGACGCCGGCTGGTACGCCGCCGAGGTGGTCGACGTCAAACACACCCACGGCACCTGGTTCGTGGTGCTGCGCGGCGGGATCAACCACTTCGCGCTGCCGGTCTCCTGGGACATCCCGCACCGGTTCGCCGTGCTCCCGGTCGACGACTGGCCGCACCCGTACCCCCGGCCGCAGGTCGACGACGCCCCGGTGACCGTGGTCGGGGAACTCTGCACCAGCGAGGACACCCTGGCCCGGGACGTGACGGTGTCCCGGGTACGCGCCGGTGACCTGGTGGTCTTCCCGATGGCCGGCTCGTACGGCTGGGAGTTCGCCCTGCCGCACTTCCTCGGCCATCCGCCGGCCGACCGCTGGCTGCTGGGCTGACCGCCCGACGGCTCCACGTCGTGTCCGTTCGGGTGCGAGCGGACCCGACGTGGAGCCGGACGTCCTCCCTGGTCAGCTGCCGCAGATGCCGTACGCGTTGAAGCTCCAGTTCCCGCCGTACCCGTCGCCGTCCTCGTTCGCCCAGGCCCGTACCGTGTTCTCGGTGGTGATGTTCACCCCGGTGAGCAGGACCTGGCCGTTACCGGCGTTGATGTCCGCTCCGGCGCCGTAGAGCGACTTGCCGGCCGGGCAGGCCACGATGCCCTGATGCTGCTGGGCGCTCTCGTTGTCCGACTGGATCGAGATCCGCTCCAGGCCCGCCGGGGTGTTGGCGCACACCGCGAACGCCGTCACGCTCCAACCGGCCAGGGCGGAGCCCTGCACCCGCACCCCCCGGGTGGTGACCGACCTCAGGTCGAACGAGGGCACCACCTGGTCCAGCACGACCTCACCGAGACCGCTGTTGATCCGGCCGCCCATGCCGATCACGCTCTTGGTGCCGCAGCTGGCCGTGACGTACTCGGTGCCGACCGCCCCGGTCACCGCCACCACCTGGTAACCCGCCGGCGGGGTGGCACACATGGCGAGCGCGCTCAGTTGCCAGTCTTCGGCGTAGTCGACCGCGCCGACCTCGCGCATCGTGGCGACGAAGCCCGTACCGTTGGCCAACGGTTCCAGCCGGTCCAGGCCGACCCGCCCCTCGGCCGAGGAGGTGTTGAGGTAACCGCCACCGCCGGTGACCACCTTCCCCACCGGACACGGGGCGGTGATCGCCTTGTCCACGCTGTTCTTGGCGGTCGACTCGATGCTCGTCTCCAGCCCGGCCGGCTCCGCCGCCGCCGGCGCGGCCCAGCCCGCCACCCCCACGCCGACCAGCAGGGCCAGGACACCGGTCACCCCGGTGATCGCCTTGTTGACACGCATTTCCGACTCCTTCATGGCACGGGACCGGCCACGTCGCGTGGTGTATTACGGCCCACCCGTCGTGGCTCTCTGTGGAAATGAGCGTGCGGAGGTTCCCTAGGCGTCCACTATCTGACCGCTTGGCACCGATCCGGTCGGGCCGACAACCCCTAGGATGTCGCTGGGTAATCACAGTTGGTGAGGAAGTATGAGGTGGCGCGTCCTCGGTCCCGTCGAGGTCACCGTGGACGGACGGGTCCTGCCGATCAGTCGACCGCAGCAGCGGGCCGTACTGGCCCTGCTGCTGCTCAACGCCGGCCGGGTGGTCTCTGCCGGGCACCTGGCCGAGGCACTGTGGGGGGACGACCCGCCGAGCAGTGCGCGGACCCAGGTGCAGGTCTGCGTGTCGCAGATCCGCTCCGCGCTGCGACCTGCCGGCCTGGCGGAGGTGCTGGCCAGCACCGGTGGCGGGTACCGGCTGGCCGTCGCCGACGACGACCTCGACCTGGCCCGGTTCACCCACGCCGCGTCCCGGGCCAGGGCAGCCGTCCGGGCCGGTGATCCCGAGACGGCGGCCCGCGAGCTCACCACGGGCCTGGCGCTCTGGCGCGGCCCGGCGCTGACCGGCGCGGCGGGGGCGTTCGTCCGGGCCGCCGCCGACAGTCTCGACGAGCAACGGCTGACCGGGTACGAACAGCTCGCCTCGGTGGAGTTGACGCTCGGCCGGTACGACAACGTGCTGCGGACCCTCCAGCCCCTGGTCGCCGCCCATCCGCTCCGGGAGGCCCTCGTCGCCCGGTGCCTGCTCGCCCTGGCCGGCACCGGTCAGCAGGCCGCCGCCCTGCGACTGTACGCCGACACCCGGGACCGGTTGGTCGAGGAGCTCGGCGTGGAGCCGGCCGCCGAGCTGACCGAGGCACACCTGCGGATCCTGCGCCAGGAGGTGACCCCGGCCGCGGTCGTACCCGAACCAGGACCCGGGCCGGCCACCGCGCCCGCGCAACTGCCCGCCGACCTGGCCGGGTTCACCGGCCGGGCGGCGGCGCTGCGCGAACTGGACCGGCTGTTGCCGGAGACCGGGACCACCCCGGGGGCGGACACCCGCCGGGCGGTGGTCGTCTCCGCGATCGGCGGGACCGCCGGGGTCGGCAAGACGACCCTCGCGGTGCACTGGGCGCACCGGGTCGCGCACCGGTTCCCCGACGGGCAGCTCTACGTCAACCTGCGCGGCTTCGACCTCGACGGTCGGGCCGTCGCCCCCGACGAGGCGTTGCGCGGGTTCCTGGCCGCCCTGCACGTACCACCCCAGCGGATCCCGAACGACCTGGACCAGCAGGCCGCCCTGTACCGCACCCTGCTGGCCGACCGACGGATGCTGATCGTGCTCGACAACGCCCGCGACTGCGACCAGGTACGCCCGCTGCTGCCCGGCGCCGGTGGCTGCCTGGTCGTGGTGACCAGCCGGGACCGGCTCACCGGCCTGGTGGTGACCGAGGGCGCCCACCCGGTGACCCTGGACCTGCTCTCCCCCACCGAGTCCCGGGAACTGCTCGGCCGGCGTCTCGGCCGGGACCGGGCGGCGGCCGAACCGCTCGCCGTGGACGAGATCGTGCACCGGTGCGCCCGGCTGCCGCTGGCGCTGGCCATCGTGGCCGCCCGGGCGGCGGCGAACCGGGCCTTCCCACTGGACGCGCTCGCCGCCGAACTGGCCGAACTGGCCGAGACCGCCGGACCGCTGGACGCGTTGGACGCCGGTGACCCGTCGACCGACGTGCGGGCGGTCTTCTCCTGGTCGTACCGGATGCTGGACGCCGGCTCGGCGCGGCTGTTCCGGCTGTTGGGGCTGCACCCCGGGCCGGACGTGGCGGTGCCGGCGGTGGCCAGCCTGACCGGCCTGCCACCGGCCCGGGTCCGCCCGCTGCTGGCCACCCTGACCCGGGCGCACCTGCTCGTCGAGCCGGTGCCCGGCCGGTACGCCCTGCACGACCTGCTGCGCGCCTACGCCGCGGAACTGTGCCGGACCGACGACAGCGACGCCGAGCGCGAGGCCGCCCGGCACCGCCTGTTCGACCACTACCTGCACACCACCCACGCGGCGGACGACCTGCTCGACCCGTACCGGCTCGCCCAACCGGTCGACCTCGAACCGGCCCGCCCCGGGGTGACGGTCGACGCCCGGACCGACCACGCCTGGGCGACCCGGTGGTTCGGTACCGAACACCAGGTACTGCTGGGCACGGTCGCGCAGGCCGCCGCCACCGGGTTCGACGGGCACGCCTGGCGGCTGGCCGCCGCGCTGACCACCTACCTCGACCGGCGCGGGCACTGGCCGGAGCTGGCCGCCGTGCAGCACACCGCGCTGCTCGCCGCGCAGCGGCAGAACGACCCGGCCGGGCAGGCCCGGGCACACCGGGGGCTGGCCATCTGCTGCACCTGGCTCGGCCGGTACGACGAGGCGCACCGGCACTACCGACGCGACCTGGAGCTCTACCGGGACCTGGGCGACGACACCGGGCAGGCGCACACCCATCTGGGGATCAGCTGGGTGCTGGCCCGCGAGGGCCGGCGCCGGGACGCGGTGACCCATGCCGACCGGGCACTGGCGCTGTACCGGACCAGCGGTTACCGAGTCGGGCAGGCCAAGGCGCTCAACAACCTCGCCTTCTTCCACGCCCGGCTCGGCGACCACCGGCTGGCCCTGGCCTGCTGCCGGCAGGCCCTGGCGCTGCACGAGGAGAACGGGGACCGGCACGGCGTCGCGTTGGCCTGGGACAACCTGGGGTACGTCCGCCACCAGCTCGGCCAGCACCAGCGGGCCTTGGCCTGTTACCGCCGGGCGCTGCTGCTGCACCGGGAGCTGGGCGACCGGTACGACGAGGCCGAGGTGCTGGAGAACATGGGGGACACCCACCAGGCGGCCGGCGACCGCGGTGCGGCACGGCACGCCTGGCGGGACGCGCTGGCCATCTTCGACGACCTCGACCACCCGGACACCGACCGGCTGCGGGCGAAGCTGGCCGGCCCGGCGACGTACCAGCCGCACGCCCCGGCGCACGGGGTGGCCCTGCTGGCCGCCTCCGGTGCCGGCGACCCGTCCTGACCCCACTCCACCCGGTCCTGCCC
>NZ_WVUH01000377.1 GCF_017614955.1 Micromonospora echinofusca | reverse complement strand
GTTACGCCCTGGGGCGACGGTACGGCGTCCGGCTGCTGGCCCGTGCTCCCGGCCCGCTACGCCGGCACGCCGACGTCGCGCGGGTCCGCCGCCTGGTCGCCCGGCGTGGGGCGTGGGCGGTGGCGGTGGGCCGGTGGGTGGCGGTCCTACGGGTCCTGGTGCCACTCGTCGCCGGCGCCGGCGGGATGCGCTGGCCGCCCTTCCTGCGGGCGAACCTGGCCGGCGGGCTGGTGTGGGCGACGACCGTGGCGGTGCTCGGCTATCTCGGCGCGGCCTCCTACCGGTACGTGGAGCGGGAACTGGGCATCGGGGAGTGGATCCTGGTGGCGGTGATCGCCGCTGTCGTGGCACTGCGGGTGTGGTGGCGCCGCCGGCTCGCGCGGGGTCGGGTCGACCGCTGACCGGCCCGCCCGTCAGCCTCGCCGGGTGCCGGTCCCACCACCTGTCGTCCTGCCGGGTCCGGTTCACTCCCTGCCGGGTGTCCGCCGGTGGGCCGGTACCTGCCGCAGCCGCCGGGCGAGGTCGTTCACCGCGATGTCGTATGCCACGTCGGAGTGGTGGGGCCAGTGCCGCAGGACCGGTGGCGGCACGGTGTCCTCCGGTTCCACGGTGAGCTGGCGCGGGTCGCGTAGCCGCAGTGTGCCCCGGCGGTAGGCCTCCACCAGGACGCCGGCTGGTCGTTCCTGGTCGCCGAAGCCGGGTCACGGCCGGTAGAAACCGGCGTGCTCGTCCCCTGACGGTGAGTGTGGCGCAGGCCACATACAGTCCCCACCGTGACGTGGACGGTACGACTCGCCGCGGGATTCGCCGTACTGGCGACCGCGCTGGCGGCCACCGCGGTGGCCGCCTCCGCCGCGACCGCCGACGGCGGCCTCGGCCTCACCCTGCGTCCGGACCGGCCCGGCTACCCGTCGGGTGACCAGGTCCGGCTGGAACTCACCGTCACCAACGGCACCGCCGCAGCGTGCGCACTGGCGACCGGCGCGGTCGGCACCGTGCAGGTCACCGCCGTGCGCCGGGACGGGCACGAGGTCAGCCCCGTGCTCGCCCGCAGCTTCCCCGACGACGGCATCGGTGCCCCCGCGACCGCCGCCCTGACCACGGTCGAACCCGGCGCGACCACGACCGTGACCCTGCCCGGCGTGCGGATACACGACGGCTCCGCACCCGGTGACATCGTGTTGCGGTCGGTGACCCCGACGCCCGACGGCGGCGGTCTGGACACCCTGTGGCCGGTCGGAGCACCCGGACGGTACGAGGTCACCGCGAGCTACCTGACGCTGCCGGTGACCGGTGCCACCGGTGCCTGCCCGGGGCGGACGGCCCTGTCGACCACCACCTTCACGGTGGGCGACGGCGCCGGCCCGATCGACCGTCGGCTGCCCTGGTTGCTCGGCGGGGCGCTGCTGGTACTGCTCGTCGTCACGCTCGTGGTCCTGCTGCTGGTACGCCGTCGTCGACCGTCAGCCGTCGTCGTGGTCCTGCTGCTCGCCGTCGGCGCTCCGGTGGCCGTCGAGGACCGACCGGCCCGGGCCGACTACACCGTCGACCCCACCTCCGGCGTGCCGGTGGACGGTGTCGACTTCCCGGCGGCGGTCGACAGCTGCCTGAAGGTGTTCGCCGTGCCCGGCGGGGACCCGTCCGGCATCCTGCCCCGCCTGCAGGACAGGAAGTCCCCACGGGTACGGATCATTCCCACCACGGGCGGCTCGGGAGCCTTCGAGACCCCGGACAGCGCCGACGGTAAGGGGTCGTCGACGGTCACCTGGAACCCGACCTCGGTCGACCCGTACGAAGACGGTGTGGCGCGGGACCCGTGCGCCGCGCTCTACCACGAACTCAACCACGCCGACGACATCTCCCGGGGCGCGGTTCCGCAGGGCATCTGCGGCAGCACCGGCATCAAGACCGCCGAGGTGAAGGCGACCTTCGCGGAGAACCGCTACCGCACGGCGAAGGGCCTGCCACCCCGCACGGAGTACGACGGGAAGCCCCTGCCGAAGAGCCTCGACGAGTGCCGCAGGCCCGCGAAGAAGACCCCACCGCCCAAGGGACCGGTCAAGCTCTGCGAGAACTCCGCCACCTGCGGCGGCAGCAACGGTGACCCGCACCTGGTCACCTTCGACCGGGTCTCCTACGACTTCCAGGCCGTGGGTGAGTTCGTCCTCGTGGCCGCCACCGGTGGCGACCCGCTCGAGGTGCAGGTCCGGCAGAGCCCGATGGCCGGTACCCGGACCGCCTCGGTCAACTCCGCCGTGGCCTTCCGGGTCGGCGACCACCGGGTGGCCCTCACCCTCACCGACGGTGGCACGCGGGTACACGTCGACGGCACACCGCTCGCGGCGCCACCGGAGCGGACCGCCCTCGCCGGTGGTGGCAGCCTCACCCGCCGACCCTCCGACACCGGACCCACCGACGGCTTCGACGTGGAATGGCCGGACGGGTCGGCGGCGGCCGTCGACCAGATCGGCCACTACGGCTACCGGCTGCTGATCCGGCTGGCCGCAAGCCGGGCCGGGAAGGTGCACGGCCTGCTCGGCGACTTCGACGGTGACCCCGCCGACGACATCGCCCCCGCCTCCGGTCGGGCCCTCACCCAGCCCGTGCCCTTCGCGCAGCTCTACCCCGCCTACGCGGACAGTTGGCGGATCAGCCCGGACCGTGCCCTGTTCCACTACGACGACGGGCAGGACACCGCGACCTTCACCGACCGGGGCTTTCCGGACCGGCCGTTCACCGTCGACGACCTCGACCCCGCCCGGCGGGCCGCCGCCGAGGAGACGTGCCGGTGGGCCGGCGTCACCGCCCCCGCCCCGCTCGCCGAGTGCATCTTCGACGTCGGGGTGAGCGGACGTGCCGAGTTCGCCGTGGCCGCTGCCACCACCGAGCAGGTGATCCCACCGGTCAGCGCGCCGGTCACCGCCGTGCCGGTCACCACCGGCACCCTCACGCCCGGCGGTGACCCGCTGACCTTCCCGGGCCGCGCCGGGGACGCCGTCTTCGTCGACGCCACCGCCCCCGGGCTCGCCGACCGTTGCTCGCCGTACCAGCTCGTTGACCCGACGGGGCGGGAGATCGCCGGTGGCTGCAACGTCAACGGGGCGGGCTACATCGACCGCGTCGACCTCACCATCGACGGCACGTACGCGGTACGGATGTCCGCCGCCCCCGGCGACACCGGCCGGGCCACCGTCCGGGTCTACGCCGCCCGGGACACCGCCGGCACGCTCGAACCGAACGGACCGGCGGTGACCGTGGCGGTCGAACAGCCCGGCGCCCGGGCCCGGTACCGGTTCACCGGCCGGGCCGGGGAGCGGGTGTTCCTCGACGTACCCGACAGCACCCTGACCGACCAGTGCTCCGCCCTCCAACTGCTGGACCCCGAAGGGGAACCGCTGCGCACCGGATGCGTCGTCAACGGCACCGGTGAGATCGACGGCACGCTCCTGCCCACCGACGGCACCTACACCGTGCTGGTGGATCCCGTGGACCGCACCACCGGCCTCGCCACGCTGCACCTGGTCGCCGGCCGGGACCGGTACGACACCGTCGACGTCGACGGACCACCGGTCGTCGCCACCGTCGACCGGCCGGGCGCCGTCACCGGCTACCGGTTCGAAGCCGCTGCGGGCACCTCGGTGACGGTCACCGCGACCGGGGCCACCCTGCCGGACCAGTGCGGTCTGCTGGTGCTGCGCGACCCCGACGGCGACGCGGTCCGGACCGGCTGCGTGATCAACGGAACCGGCGGCATCGAGCCCACCGTCCTGCCGACCACCGGTACGTACACCCTTCTGGTGGACCCGTACGGCACCGCCACCGGCCGGGTCACCCTCACGCTCCGACGGTGAACCGGCGCCGATCAGCGCCGGCTGCCGTACCGCAGCCAGGTATGGCCAGCACTACCTCAAGAGTCGACCCAGTGTCCTGGTTCGGGCCGGTCGCCCTTCGTTAGCGTGATTGCATGACGTCGACGAACACGCTGCTCAGGGCGGTGGTGTGGCCCGGGTTCCTCAGGTCGGCGTGGCCGTGGCGCGGGCTCGCCTACACCGCGACCACGGCGCTGGCATCAGGTCTGCTCTGGCTCGTGCTGTGCGGTCCGCTGGCCCCGCTGGTCCTGGCCGTCGAGGTGCTGCGGACGACCGGGGCGAGATCGGGTCAGGAGGCGCCGCTGCGGTGGACCGGCAGCTACGTGCTGGTCGCCGCCGTGCTCGGTCTGGTCGGTGTGGGCCTGCTCGTGCTCGTCGGACCGAGGCTGGCGCTCGTGGTGGCCGCCGTGGAGCGGTGGCGGTTGCGGCTGGCCGACGACGGCCCGACGTCGTCCCGACGCAGGGGCAGCCTCTACACCGATCCGGCCACTTGGCGCGCGGTGGCGTACCTGCTGCTGCTCGCCGTCGTCGCGCCGGTGTGGCTCGGTGTGCTGGCCCTCGCCGGACTGCTCGTGGTCTCCACCCCGTTCGCGGTGTACCACCGTGCGGTCGGTATGGCTGCCACCGGCAGCGCGGTCGGGCGCGCCGCGTGGGGACTGGCGCTGATCCCCGTGGTGCTCTATCTGGCGTCGGCGTTCGGTGGCGCGCACGCCGCGCTCGCCCGGTTGCTGCTGTGCGGCGAACCCGACCCGGCCGCCGCCGAACTGGTCGAGGTCACCCGGTCCCGGGCCCGGCTGGCCGACGCGTTCGACGCCGAGCGTCACCGCATCGAACGCGACCTGCACGACGTCGCCCAGCAACGCCTGGTCAGCCTGACCATGCAACTCGGCCTCGCCAGGCTCGACCTGCCCGACGACTCGCCCGCAGCCGTCGCGGTGGCCTCGGCGCACGAGCACGCCAAGGCGCTGATGGTGGAGCTGCGCGACCTGATCCGGGGCATCAGCCCGCGCACACTACGGGAACTCGGACTGCGAGCCGCCGTCGAGGAACTCGCCGCCGGTAGCCCGCTCCCGGTCCGCGTCGACGCCGACCCGGGTCGGTACACCCCGGCCGTGGAGACGGTGGCCTTGGCCGCCGTGTCGGAGGCGCTCGCCAACGCCGTGAAACATGCCGCCGCCACCGAGGTCACCGTCACCGCCCGGCGATCCGGCGACCTGGTGACCGTCCAGGTACGCGACGACGGACGCGGCGGTGCCGACCCGTCACGCGGCTCGGGCATCACCGGCCTGGCCGACCGGGCGGCTGCGGCCGGGGGCCGACTGCTCATCTCCAGTCCGCCCGGCGGACCGACGATCCTGCGGGTGGAGCTGCCGTGCGCGTCGTGATCGCGGAGGACTCCGTCCTGCTCCGCGAGGGGCTGGTCGGGTTGCTGTCCCGGTTCGGCTTCGACGTCGTCGCCGCCGTCGGTGACGCCGCCGCCCTGGTGACCGCCGTCGGGGAGACCACACCCGACCTCGTCGTCACCGACGTACGCATGCCACCCGGCTTCACCGACGAGGGACTGCGGGCCGCCGTGGCCCTGCGCGCCACCCACCCGGGCCTCGCCGTGGTGGCGCTGAGCCAGTACGTCCAGCACAGCTATGCCAGCGAACTGCTCGGCTCGGGCCAGGGCCGCGCCATCGGCTACCTGCTCAAGGACCGCGTGGCCGACGTCGCGGAGTTCGCCGACATGCTGCGGCGGGTGGCGGCGGGCGGCACGGTCGTCGACCCTGAGGTGGTCCGTCAGCTGATGCTGCGCGGCCGCGACCCGCTCGACCACCTGTCACCCCGTGAACGCGAGGTGCTGGCCCTGATCGCCGAGGGCCACTCGAACGCCGCCATCGCCCGCATCCTCGTGCTGACCGAGGCCGGGGTGGGCAAACACATCGGCAGCCTGCTGGCGAAGTTGCACCTGCCGGTCAACGACGACACGAACCGGCGGGTCCTCGCCGTGCTCACCTACCTGCGCGGTCAGCAGTGAACAGCGGCCGGGCACATCCCTCTCCCGCACGTCGAAGGAGTTCTCTTGACCATTCCCCCAGCCGCGCCGCGATCCACCGGTGTCCCCGGTCGCGTCCTCGCCACGCTCGGCGCCCTTGCGGTGCTCCTCGCCACCGCCTTCGTCGTCGCCCCACCCGTGCTGGCGGGCCGACCGGGTGGCGGCTTCGCCGACCGACGCCACCTCAGCGAAGCGCTGCGCGGGGCGTTCGTCGGGTACTGGCGCTCCGGTGACCCGGACCTTTCCCCGGCACTGACCCGGGTGGTCGACTACTGGCTCCGCTACCACCTGGCCAAAGCCGTGATCGCCGCGCTCCTGCTGGCCGTGCTCGTCGCCCTCGGCATCCGTCTCGGCAGGGCATTCCGGCGGGACGGCGGTCCCGGGGCGGGACGGCGGGGCGCCCTCGCATCGGCCGGCATTGTGGTCACGGTGCTCGCGTCGTTCTCGCTGGCACTGGTGATGGCCAACGTCCAGGGTGCCGTGGCGCCCTTCGCCTCGCTGCTGCCGAT
>NZ_WVUH01000376.1 GCF_017614955.1 Micromonospora echinofusca | reverse complement strand
AAAGTGTTGCCAAAGGAATCCACAAACCAACCACACCAAACGATGCGGCCAGTCCGGGGTATCAAACAAAATTTGGCACTGGCTTATCAAGCACCCTGTTGAGTTCTCAAAGAACAACCACACACCATCAGCAGAACCCCCACCAGGAGGCCCCCATCCGGGGCGTTTCGCTCCACATCCCCGCCGCTCCCGCGCCGGGCACTTTTACTACCTTACCCTACCGTTCCCGCCGTGTCAAACCATTTGTTGTGGCCCATGACACTTTGTTCCGGTTTGGCACACCGCGATCCACCAGTCATCGACTGGCTTCTTCTCGGTGGGTTCGGCAGGCCGGCCGTTGCGGTCATGCCGCACGCTCGCCCGGTGCCCTGCCAGCCGGCAACCTTACCCGGTTGGTTCCGCGTCACCAAATCGGGGGGCTCACCCGCCCGATCCGGCCGCACCACCCGGCCCTGCACGTCGGAACAACCGACGCGATTCGGATTGCCGCCTGCGGTTCCGGCCTCTGGGCTCTGCCCGTTTCGTCCGTTCCCCGCTGGCAGAGAGAAAGTTACGCGTCCGACGGATAGATCGTCAAATCCGTCGGACGCGTCCCGGGTCACACCATTTACCGACAGCTATTTTGCCAGCTCAACCCCGGCAAACGACCGCTTTCCGCGGCGCAGCACCAGGAACCGACCATGGAGCAGGTCACTTTCGGTGACCGTCGCATCCTGTTCGGTGATCCGTTCGTTGTTCACGTACGCGCCACCCTCGGCGATGACCCGGCGGGCCTCCTTCAGGCTGGACACCAGACCGGAGTCGCGGAGCAGCCCGGCCACGTCCGGCCACTCACCGGCGACCTGCACCAGACCGGCCTCGCTCAGCGCGGCACGGAGCGTCTCCGGGGAGAGTTCGTCCAGCGAACCCCGGCCGAACAGCGCCTGACTGGCCGCCACCGCCTGCGCGGTCTCCGGGGCACCGTGCACCAGCGTGGTCAACTCCTCCGCCAGGGCCCGCTGGGCGAGCCGGGCCGCCGGCCGCTCGGCGGTGGCCTTCTCCAGCTCCTCGATCTCCTCCGCGGGACGGAAGCTGAAGTAGCGCAGGTAGTTGTTGACGTCCCGGTCGTCCGCGTTGACCCAGAACTGGTAGAACGCGTACGGACTGGTCATCGCCGGGTCGAGCCAGACCGCGCCCCCCTCGCTCTTGCCGAACTTCGTCCCGTCGGACTTGGTCACCAACGGGGTGGTGAAGGCGTGCACCGGGCCCGCCCCGCGACGGCGTACGTAGTCCACCCCGGCGGTGATGTTGCCCCACTGGTCGGAACCGCCGAACTGGAGCTGGCAGCCGTGCCGGCGGTGCAGCTCGAAGAAGTCGTTGGCCTGGAGCAGCTGGTAGCTGAACTCGGTGAAGCTGATGCCGCTCTCCAGCCGCGCCCGAACCACCTCCCGGGCCAGCATCCGGTTGATCGGGAAGTGCTTGCCGACGTCCCGGAGGAACTCGACCACCGACATCTGCGCGGTCCAGTCCAGGTTGTTGACCAGGTGCGCCGCGTTGTCCCCGGTGTACGACACGAAGGGCGAGAGCTGGTCACGGATCCGCTGCACCCAGCCTGCGACCACCTCCGGCGGGTTCAGGGTCCGCTCGGCGCTCTCCTTCGGGTCACCGATCTGGCCGGTCGCCCCGCCGACCAGCAGCAACGGCCGGTGACCGGCGAGTTGCAGCCGGCGGGCCGTGGTGACCTGCATGAGGTGGCCGACGTGCAGGCTCGGCGCGGTCGGGTCGAAGCCGACGTAGAACGTCGCCGGCGGGCCGTCCAGAAGTGTGCGTAACTCGTCCTGGTCCGTCGAGTCGTGGATCAGGCCCCGCCAGCGCAGGTCGTCGATCAGGGAGGCCCGGCCGGCCGGTCCGGCGGCGGGCAGGCTGCTATCGGTCACGCTGGGGATTCTCCCCCATCCGGTCCGCGCGCTCGTACCGGGTTTGCCGGCGACGACGGGTCCGGTGGCCCGGGTACTAGGCTGGCGCACCGCTGATCCGCGACGGCGAGGAGGAACACGTGTCGGTGCCGGAGATGACAGGTGGCTTCGTGGCCCTGCTGGGCCTGGAACTGGTGGAGACCACCGCCGACCGGGTGGTGATCCGGTGGCGTGTCCGGCCCGAGCTGCACCAGCCGTACGGGATCCAGCACGGCGGGGTGTACTGCGCGGTGGTCGAGACCGCGGCGAGCATCGGCGCGGGTTTCTGGTGGGGTGACCGGGGCACCGTGGTCGGCGTGGCCAACCAGACCGACTTCCTGCGCGCGGTCCGCGACGGGGAGCTCACCGCCACCGGTACCCCGGTGCACCGGGGCCGCAGCCAGCAGCTGTGGCAGGTGGAGATCGTCGACGACGCGGCGCGGCTGGTGGCCCGGGGCCAGGTCCGGTTGCAGAACCTCGTCACCCCCTGAGGGTTCCGGCCGGTCAGCGTGCGGCGCTGTCGAGCGCCGGCTCGTCGTCCGCCGGCTCGGCGACCCGGTGCAGCCGTACCGCGCTGATCGCGTGGTGTTCGACACCGGCCACGTCCAGTCGCCAGCCGTCGAGGGTGACGCTCTCCCCGGTACCGGTGGGGATGTGCCCCAGGCAGGCCAGCAGCAGGCCGGCGATGGTGGTGTAGTCCCCGACCGGCCGGCCCGGCAGCTCGGCGCCGATGTCCGGCAGGTCGTGCACGGGGAACGTGCCGGGCAGCAGCAGCGACCCGTCCGCCTCGGTACGCACCCCGCGCACGTCCCGGTCGGTCTCGTCGTAGATCTCCCCGACGATCTCCTCCAGGATGTCCTCCAGGGTGACGATGCCGTCCACCGCGCCCCGCTCGTCGAGGACCAACGCGATGTGCTGGCGTTCGGCCTTGAACTGGCGCAGCGCGTCCACCACCGGCAGGGAGTCGGGCAGCAGCAGCGGCGGGCGGGCGCACTCGTCGATCGGGCGGTCGTCCGGTACGCCCACCAGGTCGCGCAGGTGGATCACGCCGACCGTGTCGTCCAGGCCGCCGTGCCGGACCACCGGGGCCCGGGAGTGCCCGGAGGCGGCCAGCACCAGCCGGGCCGCCTCGGCGGTGGTGCCGCTGTCCAGGGTGAAGACCTGCAACCGGGGGACGAGGACCGCCCGCAGCTGCCGCTCGGCGATCTCCACGGCCCCGGCGATGATGGTCTGCTGCTCCTTGGTGAAACCCCGGTGCCCGGCGACGATGTCGCGTAGCTCGTCCGGACTGATCTCGTCGCGCTGGGGTTTCGGGTCCACCCCGGCGAGGCGTACCGCCAGGTCGCTGGTGACGCTCAGCGCCCAGACCGCCGGGCGGGAGAAGGAGGCGAGCAGGTCCAGCGGTCGGGCCACCAGCAGGGCCCACCGTTCGGCGCGCTGCATGGCGATCCGTTTCGGGGCCAGCTCACCGAAGACCAGCGTGACGAAGGTCAACGCCAGGGTGACCACGACGATGGCCGCCGGTTCGGCCGCGCCGCCGAGGAAACCGAGCAGGGGTACCAGGGGCCTGGCCAGGGAGACCGCCGCCGCGGCGGAGGCCAGGAAGCCGGCCAGCGTGATGCCGATCTGGATGGTGGCCAGGAAGCGGTTCGGGTCCTTGGTGAGCCGGGCCAGCACCCGGCCGGACCGGCTGCTCCGTTCCAGCCGCTGCAACTGGCTCTCCCGCAGGGAGACCAGGGCCATCTCGCTGCCGGCGAAGACGGCGTTGAGGATGACGAGCACCCCGACCAGTGCCAACTGGGTCCAAACGCTCTGCACGCGCGGCTCTCCCTCGGTCTGCGACACTCCGCGCCCGGTACGGGCTCCGGCCGGGTACGGCTGCCATTGCCCCACCGCGGCCCGGGTGAATCCTCCTTCGCCGCCGGTCGCTCACGTCGGGCCGCCCGGCGTGGCGGGCACCGCCGCTCAGACCCGGTCGGTGGCCTCCCGCAACGGCAGGTCCAGCACGTACGAGTCGCCCTCGGGGCGGAACCCGAGCCGGCTGTAGTAGGGGGCGACCATGCCGGGTGGGCTGACCACCCGACGGAATCCCCGGTCGGTGAAGAGGTGACTGCGCCGGTAGACGAACTCACCCGGAGTGAAATCTCGGAAGCGTTGCGTCACGTAGTCCAGGTCGATCTGGGCGGTGGCGTTCGCCTCGGCGTGCGCGAGGACCACCCCGACGACCTCGTCGGCGCGGACCACCAGGAAGGCCGACCGGTCGGCCGGGCCGCCGCCCCAGGCGAACCGGGGATTGAAGCGCTCGATGTCGGCGGCGTGTACCCGCAGCGTGTGGGCGAGGAAACCGTCGTCGGTGCCCACCTCGACGACCTGGTACGTCGTCTCGTCGTGCCGGGTGGCGAGCATGCCGCGCAGGTACCAGACGTTGATCACCGCGAGCACCACGTTGAGCCCGACCATCGGCCAGACCGCCAGGGCGGCGTTGTAGCCGATCAGCACGAGGCAGCCGAGCAGGTTGAGGGCCCGCAACCGGAGGATGCGCGCCTGCAACAGGGACCAGACCAGCAGTGCTGACCCGGCCCAACCGATGATGTCCAGCCAGTTCACCGGTCGAGGGTAGCCGCCGGGGCGGGATCCGGCCCGTCTGGTGCCGGCGCAGGTCAGGCCGGCAGGGTCAGGACGTACTCCTCGACCTCGGTGCCGCGTGCCTCGGCGTACGCCCGGTCCTCGCCGCAGACCACGAAGCCGCACTTGCGCAGCACGGAGAGTGAGCCGAGATTGTCCTTGGCCGCGCGGGCGTGCAGCGGGCGGACGGTGACCTCGCGCAGCAGGGCGGTCAGCGCGGCGGTGGCGTGCCCCCGCCCCCAGTGCGGGCGGTCGATCCAGTAGCTGACCTCGACCGTGTCGTCGACCGGGAAGCTGAGCACGTTGCCGACCACCGTGCCGTCGACCACCACCGCCCAGGCCCGGTTCCGCGGGTCGGCGAGCACCCGGTCCCAGTGCCGGTCGAAGGCCACCCGGTCGGCCGGGTCGGGGGCGGTGAACGCCGCCATCCGGTTGGCCTCCGGGTCGAGCTGCATCCGGAAGAACACCGCCAGGTCGTCGGGTCGGACCGGCCGGATGGAGAGGTCACTCTGCACGGGCGTTCACGGTACGCGGCGCGGTGGCGGTACGGGGACCCGGGACCTGTGGCCCCTCCCCCGTGGTCCGGCGGCCCTGCCGGCGGATCGGGCGGCGTTGATACCAAGAGGGTGCGGACGGCACCGGAGCCGCCGGACCCCCGGTGGTGGCACGCCCGGTCGGACAGAGCGGAGGCGGCGAGGATGACCAGGTACGTGTACGACTTCATCGAGGGTGACCGGACCCGGGTCGACCTGCTCGGCGGCAAGGGGGCGAACCTGGCCGAGATGACCCGGCTGGGCCTGCCGGTGCCGCCGGGGTTCACCGTCACCACCGACGCCTGCCGGGTCTACCTGGCCACCGGTTCCCCGCCGGCCGGGCTCTTCGACGAGATCGCCGAGCACCTGCGGGAGGTGGAGGCCCGGTTGGACCGGCGGCTCGGCGACCCGCACGACCCGCTGCTGCTGGCGGTGCGCTCCGGCGGCCGGTACTCGATGCCGGGGATGATGGAGACGATCCTGGACATCGGGCTCAACGACACGAGCGTACGCGGGCTGGCCGCGCGCAGCGGCAACGAGCGGTTCGCGTGGGACTCGTACCGGCGGTTGATCCAGATGTTCGGTCGCACCGTGTACGGGGTGCCGGGGGCCGAGTTCGACCGGGAACTGGACGTGGTCCGGGAGGCCGCCGGGGTGGCCGACGCGGCGGAGTTGACCGCCGGGCAGCTGCGGGACGTGGTCGCGGCGTACCAGAAGGTCTTCCTCGCCCACAGCGGCCGGGAGTTCCCGCAGGCCCCGCACGAGCAGCTCTTCCTGGCCGTCACCGCCGTGCTGGCGTCGTGGAACACCGAGCGGGCGGTGCTGTACCGCCGGCGGGAGCGGATCCCGCACGACCTCGGTACGGCGGTGAACGTGATGGCGATGGTCTTCGGCAACCTCGGCCCGGACTCGGGTACCGGGGTGGCGTTCACCCGGGACCCGGCGACCGGGGCGCCCGGGGTGTACGGCGACTACCTGGCCGACGCGCAGGGCGAGGACGTGGTGGCCGGGGTCCGCAACACCGTCCCGCTGGCCGAGCTGGACCGGATCGACCCGGCGAGTTTCCGGCAGCTGCGTACCGTGCTGACCAGGTTGGAACGGCACTGGCGAGACCTGTGCGACGTCGAGTTCACCATCGAGCGGGGCCGGTTGTGGATCCTGCAGACCCGGGTGGGCAAGCGGACCGCCGAGGCCGCCTTCGTGATCGCCGCGCAGCTCGTCGACGAGGGGCTGATCTCGCCGGACGAGGCCCTGGTCCGGGTGGGTGGTGACCAGCTCGCCCAGCTGATGTTCCCGCGTTTCGACCCGGCCGGGCGGGGTGAGCC
>NZ_WVUH01000375.1 GCF_017614955.1 Micromonospora echinofusca | reverse complement strand
AGATCACTGATCCGCAGTACTCGACGACGGCGTTCCTGAAGGGTTTGAAGCAGGTCGAGGGTTGGCAGGAGATGCCGTTGACGGCGGCGGCGCAGACGGTGCAGGTGTCGGCGTTCCCGGATCACTATGCGCAGTGGGAGTTGCAGGCTGCTGACCTGGTCGCCGAGCACTGGACCACCAGCTGACCGCAGACAGCGACGGAGCGTGCTGGCCGGGCCCCCGGACACGGGGACCCGGCCAGCGGCACGCCCAGGTCAGCGCCGGGCAAACCCGGCTGCGTCGTCGGTGGACCGTGTACTAGCGTGCGGTGCTGCGGCGAGGGCGGCTCCTGGGCGTGCTTCCTTCTCACCTCTTCCTGGTTGAGATCTAGTGCGCCCGATCTCCGCCCTCGCCGACTCTCCCGTCCCTTGGAGGTGCCCGGTGCTGGGCTTCGTGACGTCACGCCGAGCCCAGGTTCCCGTCGACCCGGTCGCGGTCACCCTGGTACGCCGGACCGGTCTGGTCGCGACCGAGCTGCTCGGCGCCGGTCGACGGGGGATCAAGCGGGCCGGGCGCCGGCCGGCCCGGAGCGGTGACGGTCTGGCCGCGTTGGAGGCCGACGCCCTCGCGCTGGGGTACCTGCTCGGCCCCCGGCTGAGGGCCCGTCTGGCGGGACTGCCCGCCGACCAGCTCGCCGTGACCGGGCACGGTCTGCTCGCCGTCCTGGCGGCCACTGTCGGCGCCGACGTGCCGCACGTGCCGCTCTTCCGTGACTTCCCGCGTCGCGTACCCGCCGACACCCACCAGCGGTACGTCCAGCGGGTCTTCACCCTGCTCTGCCAGGAGCCGCAGCAGCCCTGTGTGCTCTGCGGACTGGTCGGCCCGGTTTCGGCGGTGTCGCCCTGCGCCCACCTGGTCTGCCCGGCCTGCTGGGAGACGGAACGGTACTCGGACTGCCCGCTGTGCCACCGCCGGGTCGACGCCGGCACCCCGTTCCGCACCGTGACCGGACCAGCCCCGGCCGGCACCGCTGCGCCGACCGGTACGGGCCTGCCGATGCCCCGGCGGGCTGCCGTGCTGGAAGTCGCCGACGATGTGGACGGCGCCGTGCACCGGGCGCTCGGTCTGCTGCTCGCCCGCCGTACCCCGTTGGCCCCCCAGGACCGGGCGGACCTGCTGGTGCTGCTGGACCGGGCGGGCACCGGATCGCACTGGCTGCCGCCGGAGGTGCCGGTACGGCAGACCCGGGCGCTCGTGCTGGGGTGGCTGGCCGCCGATCCGGCGTACGCCGCCCGGCTACCGGACCTGCTCGCCCGCTACGCCGACACGGCGACCGACCTGCTGCGCCTGCTGTACGTGCTGCACGGTACCGACCCCGGCCTGGTCGACCCGCCGGCCCGGCGGCGTTCCCTGCCCCGCCGGCTGCGTCGGACTCTTCTCGCCCGGCTGGACGCCCTGCCGCTGCCCGCGTTGGTCGAGGACCTGCACCGGCACCGTCCGGCCTGGCTGGCGATGGCCGAGAACCTGCACCCGTTCGAGCAGGCCGCCCGGCATCCCGTGGCGGCGGCGGCCTTCGCCGTGCTGCGCCGTACCGCCGTCGACCCGTCGACCCCGCTGGGTCGGCTGCTCGCCGGGACGGCAGTCGCGCACCCGGAGGTGCTCTCCGTCTGGCAGGGCCGACTGTGCCGGGTGTCCTGGGGCGGTCGGGTCGAGACGGCCCTGCGCTCCGGCGCGGTCGACGCCGCCGTGGACCTGCTCGCCCGACGCCCGGGGGAGCTGCTCCGGCGGACGGTCACGCTCGCCGCGCGTACCGACGATCCCCGGCGCCTGCTCGCCACGACTGCGGAGGCGGCCCGGTCGGTGTCCCCGGGGGTGCTGCTGGCGGCGCTCGGCGCGGTACGGGCGGCGACCTGGCCGGCCGGCACCCGGTTGTACTTTCCCCGGGGCGGCAGTGCCCGGCTGTGGGCCGAGCCCGACCACCGGCCCCGGCTGCTGGCCGCCCTCGGTGGCGCGCTCGACGACCTGCTCGCCGGCGAGTTGCGCCGACGGGCCGGGAAGCTGCCGGCAGTCGAGGTGGCCCTGCTGGACGCCGCACTGGCGGACCTGGTCGCGCCGTTCACCGAACGGACTGCGTCGACGGCCCTGGTCCGGCTCCCCCGGGGCAGCAGCCAGCCGCTGCCGACCGGGCGCCGGGTCCGGCTCTTCCTGCACTGGACCGAGCCGGCGGACACCCAGGTCGACCTGGACCTGTCGGTGGCGATGAGCGACGACGCGGGGGCGTTCGTCGGCTGGTGCGACTACACCCGGCTACGGTTCGCGGACGACGCCGCTGTGCACTCCGGCGACCTCACCTCGGCGCCGCCCCCGCTCGGCGCCAGCGAGTTCGTCGACCTGGACGTGCCGGCGCTGCGTAGCCGGGGCATCCGCTACCTGACCATGGTCGTGTGCAGTTACAACGACGTGCCGTTCGACGCCATGCGCGACGCGTTCGCCGGCCTCATGGCCGACGCGGGGCATTCCGGTGTGCCGTTCGTGCCGAAGGCGGTCGAGCAGCGGTTCGAACTGACCGGCCGGGTCCGGGTGGCCACCCCGCTGGTGGTGGACCTGAAGGCCGGCGTGCTGCGCTGGGTCGACGCCACGCTGGGCGGTACGGGCGGCGAGCATTCGGTCGCCCGCTACTCGCGTACCCTCGGGCGGCTCACCGCCGCCGTGGACGCCTACTTCGCCGCCGGCCGTCGGGTCGGGCTCTGGGAGGTGGCCTGCTGGCACGCCGCCACGCGGGCGGGCACCGTGCTGGTCCGGCGCCGCGACGGAACCGTCAGCGGGTACCGGCGGGGCGACGACGAGCCGGAGGCGGCGTTCGTCGCGCGGCTGGCCGCCCTCGGGCCGGCCGATCCGGTGCCGCCCGAGGCGCTGCCCCGCCCCGGATTCGCCGCCGTGATCCGTGGTGACCTGCCGGTCGCACCGGCCGCCCAGGTGTACGCGCTGTACCGGTCCGGACTGGACGTCGACCGGGTGGACCTGGTCGAGGCGGCCGACCTGGTCGGCGCGCTCGCCCCGGTGGCGCGGCGGTGACCGGCCTGATCCGCTGCGTTCGCCGGAACGGTCCGGGACGCGTCCGGGACGTGGTGGGGGAGGTGGGTTACCGGCCGGTAGGTTCGGGTCGTAGCCTGGACCGGTGACCGTGGCAGCGGAGTACCAGCAGGAGTTCGTGGACGTCGACGGCGCCCGGCTCGGGGTGCAGATCTATCCCGAACCGGCCGGCACCGGAGGTGCACCCATGGTGGTGATCTGTCCCGCCATGGGGGTACGTGCCCGCTACTACCGACCCTTCGCCACCGCCCTGCACGCCGCCGGCCTGGCCGTCGCGGTGGCCGACCTGCGCGGTACCGGCGAGAGCACCCCCGTGCCGACCCGCGCCTGCCGGTACGGCTACGCCGAACTCGCCGGTGACGTGGCAGCCGTACTGGCGGCACTGAAGCCCCGGCTGGACGGCCGACCCCGACTGCTGCTCGGGCACTCTCTCGGCGGGCACGCCACCCTGCTGCATCTCGCCCTGCACGGCACGGACGCGGTGGACGGGCTGGCCCTGGTCGCCGTCGGCCTGCCCTGCTGGCGCAGCTACACCGGCCTGCGCCGGTACGGGGTGCTGCCGTACACGCAGGGCATCAACGCCGTGACAGGACTGCTCGGGGTCTGGCCGGGCTGGGGATTCGGCGGTCGGCAGGCCCGGGGAGTGATCCGGGACTGGGCGTACACGGCCAGGACCGGGCTCTTCCCGCCCCTCGACGGGGTGGACACCGAGGCGGCCGTGTCGGCGCTGCGGCTCCCGGTGCTCGCGGTCAGCGTCGACGACGACCAGTACACGCCGCACGGCACCGTCGACCACCTCTGCGGCAAGCTCGCCTCGGCGTCCGTCACCCGCGAGCGGTACACCGCCGCGCAGGCGGGCGCCCCGGTGGACCACTTCACCTGGGTACGCGCGGCGGAGCCGTTGGCCGCCCGGCTGGCCGCCTTCGCCACCGGTCTGCCCCGCCGGGCCTGAGCCGGCAAGCCGGGCCGGGCACCGTCGGATCGGCCGAACCGGTCACCGTCGGAATCGGCCGAACCGGTCACCGTCGGAATCGGCCGGGCCGGCGCGCGGACCGGGCCGGTCAGCGCAGTACCCGGCGGGTCCTGACCACGCTGAGCACGAACAGCCCGATCAGCGCGATCGCGCCGATCAGGACCAGCCAGCGGGCCGCTTCGAGCAGCAGACCGAGCAGGATGAGCGCGGCGGCGATGACGCCCACGACGATCAGCAGCATCCGCATGGTCAGCCTCCTGTCACCGACTCCGCCGGCTGCCGTACCGGCGGAGCCTCTGCCTTCCCCTTTCCCGGCCCGGCACACCGGTCGGACCGGCCGGCCTGCTGCCCGGGGGGTGCCGGGCCGGACGGCGGGATCCTGCCCGGGCCGACCGGTGCGGGCCGACCGCTGTGCCAGATCCGGTCGAACTCCGCCCGGAAGTGCCGGTGCAGGTCCGGGTCCTGCCCGGGGCGCAGGTGCAGGACCAGTTCCCGTCCGGTCGGGTGGTGGGAGTAGATGTCCACCGTGCCGGAGCTGTCGGCCGAGTCGGGATCGACCAGGGTCATGCCGAAGGCCGGGACGAAGCTCAGCAACCGGACCTCCAGCCGTCCCGGGGGCCGGGCGCAGGTGGCGAGGTAGCGCAGCGCGTCGATGGTCGGGCGGAGCCGGTGCTCGAAGACGGCGGCGTCCTCGGGTACCCCGTTGCGTCGGGCGGCCTCCCGGACGGCCGCACCGTCGGGGTCGAGGATCGCCACCCGGACCAGCGCCCCGGCGGCGAGCCGCTGTTCCAACTCGGCGAGGTTGCTGCGGATCGTGCGGTTGAGGGTCACCCCGATCAGTCGGATGTCCGTCGCCCGGTCGAGTACCGGCCGGCCGGTCCCGTCGGTCGGGCCGATCAGCCGCTCCCGTGGCCCGGAACGACTGCCGGCGTGCGCATTCAGCTCCCGCAGCGCGTCACCCACCCGCTGGACCTGCTGCGAGTTCTGCAGCAGGTCCAGCGCGATCAGGGCGAGAATGCCCAGGGTGGCCGTGGCGACCAGTTCGGCGTCCACCACGTCGAACAGGTTGAGCAGACTGACCGCGGCGGCCACCAGGATGGTGAGGTACACCTCCAGGCTGCGGCTGGCCCGTCCTCCGCCGCCGGATGCCTTCCGTGCCATCGCCGTGATCCTCTCCACCAGTGCCGGTCTACTGCGCGGCATCGGACAGCCGTAGGAAGGGCAGGAGCCGTTCCAGCACGGCTGCGGCGTGCTGGGCGGCCAGCCGGTGGTACCCATCGCCCTTGTGGGCATCGGCGAGGTCGGAGATGCCTCGGATCGTCAACCAGCCCCGCAGGGTCCGGTCGGTGCCGACCTCCTCGTGGAACGCCTGTGCGACTCCGGCCGCCTCGGTCTCCACCGCGAGGGTCTTGTCGTTGAAGTCGAGCAGGTAGCGACGGATGTCCGAGGCCCGGTCGGCGGGTACCGCCTCGCCGGACCCGATCGGCCCCCGTCGGACCGGGACCAGATAACCCGGTGCGATCTCGCAGAACTCCCCGTGCACCCGGAGGAACTCGTCGAGCCGGTGGCGCAGCACCGAGGTGACCCGCTGCTCCTGGCCCCGCCGCCGGACGCCGGAGCCGGTCTCCCGCCGGGAGTCGTAGTAGATCACCTCGTCGGCGAGCACCACGTCCCCGATGTCGACCCGGGTCCCGATTCCGCCCGCTATCCCGACCAGCAGGACCACCGGCGGTGCGAAGTGCCGACGAAGCTGCTGGTACGCGACGGTGGCGGACCGCTGCCCGGGGTTCAGGGTCTGCATCGCGACCACCCGTAGCTGCCCCTCGTCGGTGGGTACGTGCGCCTGGTGCACCTGGGCCCCACCGGGCAGTTGCCCCGTGCGGTAGGCGCAGGCCCGGCGGAGTACCTCGACCACCGCACTGGTCTCCACCGGAAGTACGGTGAGGATGCCGATGTCGGCGGGCGGCGGGGTACCGGCGGAGGCACCCGCCGCAGCCGCCGGCGCCGGCCGGTGCATGCCGACCGCGTGGCCCCCGACGTTGATCGTCCCCGGTCCGCTGTTCCAGGCTCCGATGTTCCGGTCGCCGCCGGACGGCCCGCGCCGGTGCACGGCGGACCGCTCTGCTGCGACCCCGGCACCGTGCCGGCTCATCCTGGTCACCGTCGCCCGCCGGGCTGACTGCCGCCGGACGGGTCGATCCTGCCCACGGCGTCCCGACCGACGTTGATGGTGCCGCTGCCCGTGTTGATCGCACCGGCGTTGCGGACGGTCAGGGCCCGTTGCGGGTACTCGGTGGTGTCGACCTTTCTGGAGTCGAGGAAGTCCAGGGAGGCGGCCACCGACAGGTGGCGGGTGGCGGTCGGGCCGCCCGGGTCACGCAGTGGTGGGGGC
>NZ_WVUH01000374.1 GCF_017614955.1 Micromonospora echinofusca | reverse complement strand
GCCCCCGCCGGCCAACTGGCCGACCCCGACCGGGCAGGTCAAGGTGGACGCCACCATCCAGGTGCCGGCCAGCGGGCTCGACGGTGGCTTGAAGCGGTACTACGGCATCGGCGACGGCGGGCAGGGCGAGAGCCAGGACCCGATGTTCGTACTGGCCCCCGGAGCGACCCTGCGCAACGTGATCCTCGGCGCACCGGCCGGTGACGGCGTGCACTGCGAGGGCAACTGCACCCTGATCAACGTGTGGTGGGAGGACATCGGCGAGGACGCCGCCACCTTCCGTGGCGGCACCACGTACACCGTGGACGGCGGTGGCGCCCGCGCCGGGTCGGACAAGGTCTTCCAGCACAACGGCCCGGGCACGGTCTACATCCGGAACTTCCGGGTGGAGAACTCCGGCAAGCTCTACCGGGCGTGCGGCAACTGCTCCACGTCGTACCAGCGGCACGTGGTCATCGACAACGTCACCGCCACCGGCATGGACGCGCTGGCCGGCATCAACACCAACTGGGGCGACACCGCCCGGTTCAGCCGGATCACCATCCTGAACGACCCGAACCGGGAGACCTCGATCTGCCTGAAGTACAAGGGCGTGCCCAAGGGCAGCGAGCCGACCCTGATCGGCGAGGGCGCCGACGGCGTCAACTGTTTCTACTCGCCCTCCGACATCACCTACCGCTGACCGGAGCCACCACCACCGACGCCGGCCCCGGGACCCGTGGTTCCCGAGGCCGGCGTCGGTTCGGGCCGGCTCAGCCCGCGTCGATGCGCAACCACTGTCGGCTGCGCTCGCCCGGCGTGTACCGGCTGTCCAGCCGCTTCGCCACGATTCCGGGCAGCCCCTGCTCCCGGCTGGTCGCCAGGGCGTACCCGCCCCCGCCGGTGAAGTGCGGGGGCGTCTGCCAGTGCGGCCCGGCCAGGGCCAACCCGTCGAGCAGTTCCCGGCGCTGCGCGTAGGTCAGGTCCAGGCTGGTCACCCCCTCCAGCCAGAGCAGGTCGAAGATCAGGTACTGCACGCCCGGGTCGTCCGGCCCGCGCCGCGCGGAGCGGGTGCCCCGCCGCCGCCCGCCGTCCGGCGGCCGGACCGGGCGTACCCGGCCGGCGGCGTCCACCTCGACCAGCACCCCGTCCAGCACCATCTCGGCCGGCGCCAACTCCTCGGCCAGCGCCCGGAGCTGCGGGTACGCCGAGGTGATCTCCTCGTCGGCGTCGTCGAGCAGGCGTAGCCGACCGCCCGAGAGGTAGCCGACCGCCCGGACCCCGTCCCAGCGCAGCTCGTACCCCCACCGGTCGTCGTCGGCCGGCAGTTTCCCCGCCGGCACCGGATGCATCGGCCGGACCAACTCGGGCATGCTGCACCAACCGGGCGGGGCCGGGTCCAGCCGGCGGACCATCCAGTCCCGGTCCCCGGTGGCGAACAGCACGTACCGGCCACTGGTCCGCTCGCCGGCCAGGGTCACCACCACCTCGTCGTCGCGCCACTTCTCGCAGGTGTAGGTGCCCCGGTCGTGGATGGTCATCCGGCCGCCGCCGTACTCGCCGGCCGGGATCTCCCCGGCGAAGTCCAGGTACTCCAGCGGGTGGTCCTCGGTGTGCACCGCCAGGTGGTTGCGGCCCGGGTCCCGGGGCAACCCCCGGGGCACCGCCCAGGAGGCCAGCACCCCGTCGCGTTCCAACCGCAGGTCCCAGTGCAGCCGGCGGGCGTGGTGCTGCTGGATCACGAACCGGTCCCGGTCCCGGCCCCGGCGGCGGGTACCCGTCGGAACCGGTTCCGGGGTCCGGGCGGCGTCCCGCTTCCGCCGGTACTCCCGCAGCCGGTCACCCATGGCCGCATTCTCCGGCAGGTCCGGCCGGCGTGCATGGTGGTCCGGTCACCGGGTACCAGGGTCGACATGACGAACGTCGCGCAACCCGCCGTGGAGCTGTCCGGCGGTACCCGGATGCCGCTGGTCGGCTTCGGCACCTGGCAGGCGACCGGCCGGGCCGGGTACGACGCGGTCCGGACCGCCCTGGACGTCGGGTACCGGCACCTCGACACCGCCACCATGTACGGCAACGAGGCCGAGGTGGGCCGGGCCGTCCGGGACAGCGGGGTACCCCGGGAGGACATCTTCGTCACCACCAAACTGCCGCCCGACCGGGCGGGCCGGGAACGCGAGACGCTCCAGGCGAGCCTGACCGCGCTGGACACCCCGTACGTCGACCTGTGGCTGATCCACTGGCCGCCCTCGGCCGGGGAGAGCGTCGAGGTGTGGCGGGAGTTCCTCGCCCTCCGGGACGCCGGGCTGACCCGGGCGGTCGGGGTCAGCAACTACTCCACGGGGCAGCTCGACGAGCTGACCGACGCCACCGGGGAGACCCCGGCGGTCAACCAGATCCGGTGGGGTCCGGCGTTGTACGACCCGCAGCGGGCCGCCGAGCACCGGGAGCGCGGCGTGGTGCTGGAGGGGTACAGCCCGTTCAAGACCACCGACCTGACCGACCCGGTGCTGACCCGGATCGCCGGGGCGCACGGGGTCACCCCGGCGCAGGTGGTGCTCCGCTGGCATGTCGAGCACGGCTTCGTGGTCATCCCGAAGTCGGTCACCCCGGACCGGATCGCCAGCAACTTCGACGTCTTCGGGTTCGCGCTCCCCGCCGACGAACTCGCCGAAATCGACGCGCTCGCCGGCTGATCCCGGGCCGGTCGGCGGCCCTGTCCCCGGTGCGTGACCGCGTCGCTATTCCAGTTGACCGGCCTGATCTGATCGACGGGTGACCGGGGACGACCGGGCCCGTTACCGGGCCGTCGAGGAGCAGGTGTTCGCCCACCACCGGGCGGGGCGGTACGTCGAGGGCGCCGAGCTGGCCCGCGCTGCCGTACCCGGACTGGCCGGGTGGCGGGCCGACCTGGCGCACGCGGCGGCCTGCCTGCTGGCGCTGGCCGGTCGGCCGGCGGAGGCGCTGGCCGAGCTGACCGCGGCGCTGGACGCGGGGGCGTGGTGGGACCGGCGGCTGCTGGTGGCCGACGACGACCTGGCCGGGCTGCGGACCCTCGACGGGTTCGACCGGCTGGTCGAGGTGTCGCACCGGCGCGCGTCGGCGGCGACCGGACGGCCCGTGCCGCCGGTGGTCCGCCGCCCGGCCGGTACCCCGGTCGGGGTGCTGGTCGCGCTGCACGGGGCCGGCGAGGAGGCGGCGGACGCGGCCCGGTGCTGGGCGGCGGCGGTGGACGCCGGCTGGCTGCTGGTCGCGGTCACCTCCACCCAGCGCAGCACGCCGACCTACCGTTCCTGGCCGGACCAGCGGACCGGGGTACGCGACATCGCGGCTGCCCTGGACAGCGTCGACGTCTCCGGGCTGCCGCTGGTCGCCGCCGGGTTCTCCGCCGGGGGCCGGCAGGCGGTGCACTGGGCGCTGACCGGCCCGGCGGTGGCGTTCCTCGTGGTGGGGCCGGCCCTGCGGCCGGGGCAGTTCGGGGCCGACGTCACCGGTCCGGCGGTCCGCCGTGGGCTGACCGGGCGGGTCCTGCTCGGCGACGCCGACGACGAGGTACGCGACGACGCCCTCACCTCGGTCGTCGAGCTGCGGGCCGCCGGCCTGGACTGTGCCCTGGACCGGGTACCCGGGCTGGGGCACGCCTTCCCGACGGACTTCGCCGACCGGCTGCCCGCCCTGCTCGCCCGGTACGCCAGCCGCCAGGCCGACCGACGGGCCGGGTAGATCTTGGTGGCAACCTGCCCCTCCAGGGTCCCTTCGCCACCAAGATCTACCGCTGGACCGGGTCAGGCCCGGGCGCAGGCGACCCCGTTGAGGGCGAAGCCGCTCGGCGCCGTGTGGCTGCCGCTCAGGCTCGCCTGGTAGCCGAAGCTGACCGTGCCGCCGGGGCTGATGGTGCCGTTGTAGTCGACGTTGCGGGCGGTCACCGCCGAACCGCTCTGGTTGACCGTGGCGCTCCAGGCGCCGGTGATCTGCTGCCCGCTGGGCAGGTTGTAGGTGAGCGTCCAACCGTTGACGGTGCTGGCGCCGGTGTTGGTGATCCGCACCTCGGCGGTGAAACCGTTGTTCCAGATCGACGTCGCGGCGTACGCCACGGTGCAGGACGTGCCGGTCGGCGGCGGGGTGGTGGTCGGCGGCGGGGTGGTCGGGTTGCCGCCGCCGTTGACCGAGGCGGAGAACGAGTTGACGCCGAGCCCGACGCCGCCCTGCCACGGCTCGAAGCCGGCCTGGATGCTGGTCAGGTACCACGAGTTCGTGATGGCGCCCCGGTTGCGTACGTCGTTGACGAAGTCGAGCACGCTGAAGTTGAGGCTGCTGATCGGGGACGGCGCCACGTAGGAGATCACGTTGTTGGAGCCGTTGCTGCCCTGCCAGACCTCCCAGCTGCGGCCGACCAGGTTGGTGCTGCCGACCCGGGAGCCGATGGGCTGGATCGAGCCCTGCCGGTTGAGCCAGATCATGATCTCCATCTGGTTCACCCCGTTGGTCTTCGGGGTCGGGTCGAGCCAGATGTCGTACGAGGCGTTGTAGGTCGCCCCGCTCACGTAGTTGTAGCTGATCGCGCTGGTCGCGCTGCTGATCTGGCTGACCTGCATGGGCAGGTTGGTGCCGGGGGAGCAGTTGGTGTAGTGGCAGCCGGCGAAGACCGACGGGTACGACACCGGGGCGCCGTTGGTCGGCGACACGCCGTCCTGGCGGGTGATCGAGAAGCCGGTACTGGTCACGTTGATGCACTGGGTGGCGGTGGTGCCCCAGCGGTTGTTCTGCACCACGTACCGGCTCTGGATCGTGGTCGAGCCGTACTGGTCGCAGATCTGGGTGTCGGCCGACGCGTTGCCGCCGAACGCGACGGCGACCAGCGAGCCGGCGACGAGCAGACCGGCTGCCGCGATGGCACGGATGGGACGTCTCATGGTGCTCCTCGGGTCGGGGGATGGGCCCTGAGCAGGTGGAGGTAGAGCCGGGAGCGCTCCCAGGCTCATGGCGACACATTTACATGTCATTGACGTCGGCGCAACTGTACCGGTTAAGTAATTTTCCGTGACCTGTTCATCATCCTGAACGGCGTACCGCATTCAGCTCGCGGAGAGCAGTGCCCGGGCGGCCCGGACCTGGCCGGCGGCCTCCCGGAGCGCGGCCACCACCCGCTCCTGGGTCCCCGCCGAGAGCCGGGCCACCGGGATGGACAGGCTGATCGCGTCCACCGCCGGCTCGACCAGGGGTACGACCACCGCGAAACAGACGATGCCCTCGGTGTTCTCCTCGCGGTCCACCGCGTACCCCTGGGAGCGGATGGTGGCCAACTCGGCGTGCAGCTGCGCCGGATCGGTGACGGTCCGTGCGGTCAGGGCCGGCAGCGGCCAGTGCAGCATCCGGTCCACCACCTCGTCGGGGCGCTCGGCGAGCAGGGCCTTGCCCAGGGCGGTGGCGTGTGCCGGGAGTTGCCGCCCGATCGCGCTGTACAGCCGCAGCGGGTGGACCGACTCGCGTTTGGCCAGGTAGACGATGTGCGCGCCGTCCAGCCGGCCCAGGTGCACGGTCTCCCCGAAACGCGCCGAGAGCTGGTCGAGCACCCCACCGAGCAGGCCGGTGGTGTCGTCGGCCTCCAGGTAGGCCGCGCCCACCTGGAGGGCCCGAACACCGAGCGAGAACCGGCTGCCGGTCGGGTCCGCCTCCACCCAGCCGCGCTGGGTCATCGTCCGCAGGATGCCGTGCAGGCTGCTCTTCGGGATCTCCAGGGCCCGGGCCAGCTCGACCAGCGAGCGCCCCGAGGGCGCGGCGGCCAGCGCCTCCAGCACGTCCAGCGCGCGGCCGGCCGACTTCACCGGCTGGAACGCCTCACCCGTCGTCATGGCGTCACTCTAGCGGGATTGACAGCGCCCGCCCCCCAGCTAAGGTCACGTATGTGACTACCGTTCAAGATGCTGAACATCCTGTCTCCGTTGTCGACCAGATCGGCGCGGCCCGGATCCTGCCCGTCGTGGTGCTCGACGACGCCCGCTCGGCCGCGCCGCTCGGCACCGCCCTGCTCGCCGGCGGGCTCACCTCGGTCGAGGTGACGTTCCGCACCACCGCCGCCGAGGCGGCCGTCCGGGTCCTGGCGGAACGGCCCGAACTGCTGGTCGGCGCCGGTACCGTGCTCACCCCCGAGCAGGTCGACCGGGCCGTCGCCGCCGGAGCACGGTTCGTGGTCTGCCCCGGCTTCTCGCCCCGGGTGGTCCGGCACTGCCAGGAGGTCGGTGTCCCGGTCTTCCCCGGTACCGCCACCCCCACCGAGATCCAGATGGCCCTCGACGCCGGGCTCGACACCGTCAAGTTCTTCCCCGCCGAGCAACTCGGCGGGCTGCCCATGGTCGCCGCGCTGGCCGCACCGTTCCGCTCGGTGCGGTTCATCCCGACCGGCGGGGTCAGCACCGCCAACCTCGCCGACTACCTCGCCCACCCGGCCGTGCTCGCCGTCGGCGGGACCTGGATGGTCGCCCCCACCCTGCTCGCCGCCGGCAACTGGGACGAGGTCACCCGCCGTACCGCCGCC
>NZ_WVUH01000373.1 GCF_017614955.1 Micromonospora echinofusca | reverse complement strand
GGGCCGGCCCCGGTCCACCCCGCGCAGCAGGTCCGCGCCGACCAGGAAGAGCAGCAGCATGTTGACCTGGCCGAAGTTGACCGTCTCGCGCATCGGCTCGAACGCGGCGGCCAGGCAGAGCGCGACGGCCAGGGCGTACCAGCGGGTCCAGCCGGCCCGCCGGGCGACCGGGTCCAGCAGCCACCAGACCAGCACCGCGCTGACCGTCACGCTGGCGGTCACGCTGACCACGATGGCCAGGTTCCACGGCAGGTACGCCATGGGGAGCATGACCAGCGCGGCGAACGGCGGATAGGTGAAGCCGTACTGCGTGCCGGGGCGGACCCAGTCGTAGATCTCACCGCCGTCGCGGGCCCAGTGGCGCAGCGCGCCGTAGTAGACCTGGAGGTCGAAGAAGCCGTGCCGGACCGCCGCCACCAGAAGGAACGCGGCCACCCCGACGGCGAGTACGGCCACGGTCAGGACCTGCCGACCGGTCCGTCCGGCACCCTGCGCCACCGTCGCCTCCCTCACCTTGCGTAGGCTCACGCCCCATGGCACTCGGGTACGTCCGCCCGGCGCGTCCCTCCGACGCCGGCGAGATCGCACGCATCCAACTGGCGACCTGGCGGGTGGCCTACCGTCGGATCCTGCCCCGGCACGTACTCGACAACCTCGACGAGGCGTGGCTCGGGCGGCGGTGGACCGCCGCCATCGAGGCTCCGCCGTCACCGGCACACCGGGTGCTGGTCGCCGTCGAGCAGGCCGAGCAATCCTATCTGGTGGGGTTCGCCGCTTCCGGGCCGGCCGACGAGGAGGCCCGCGCGCCGGAGGAGCCCGCCGAGGCGCTCGGCCCGGGGGTGGTGGCGGTGACGGACCTGCTGGTCGAGCCGCGCTGGGGGCGGCGTGGGCACGGCAGCCGGCTGCTGGCCGCCAGTGTGGACCTGTGGCGGTCCGACGGCTTCAGCACTGCCGTGGCCTGGGCGTTCGACGGCGACGAGGCGACCCGGAAGTTCCTCACCAGCACCGGCTGGGAGCCGGACGGCGCGGCCCGGGCGCTCGACGTGGCGGACATGCTGGTCCCCCAACTGCGACTGCACGTCGCCATCCCGACCGAGCCGGACGCCAGCGAATCGACCGACAGCGCGCAGGCCGACAGCGCGCAGGCCGGCGCCGGACCGGCCGACAGCCCGCCGGCCGACAACGGTGGGCAGCAGCCCGGTACCGCCTGACCGGAGCTGTCTCTTCCCGCGCGTTCCGCCGTTTCTGTCACTGGTCTGTCCTACCGTGGGGCGGTACGGGCGGTGGGTGGTGATCAGGGGTGGTCCAGGTGGCATCGACGGCGACCGGGCAGGTCGGTGACCGGGTGGCCGATCCGGCCGGGCGGGCGGCGCTGGCCGGGCCGGACGGCCGGTCGACGCTGGAGGGGCACCGTCGGGAGCTGACCGGATACTGCTACCGGATGCTCGGGTCGATCTTCGACGCCGAGGACGCCGTGCAGGAGACCATGCTCCGCGCGTGGCGCGGCGTGGACCGGTTCGACGGCCGGTCGAGTCTGCGGACCTGGCTCTACCGGATCGCCCACCACGTCTGTCTCGATCAGCTCGGCGGCCGGCGCCGCCGGGGCGTGCCGGTGGAGCTGGGCAGCCCGTCGGCGCCGGTGGAGACGGCCCTGGGTGGGCCCGGCTCCGACCGCCTCTGGATCGGTCCGGCCCCCGACCGGTCGGTGCTGCCGGAGGCCGGGGATCCGGCCGACGTGACGCTGGCCCGGGAGTCGGTCCGGCTGGCCTTCGTCGCCGCGTTGCAGCACCTGCCGCCCCGCCAACGGGCGGTGCTGATCCTGCGGGACGTGCTGCGCTGGCAGGCGGCCGAGGTCGCCGGGCTGCTCGGTGACACGGTCGCCTCGGTCAACAGCGCCCTGCAACGGGCCCGCGCGACCATGGCCGGCCGGACCGCCGGCGCCGACGCGGGTCCCGACGCCCTGGATCCCGTCCACCGCGACCTGCTCGACCGGTACGTCGCCAGCTTCGAGCGGTACGACATCGACACGCTGGTCGGCCTGTTGCGGGAGGACGCCACGCACTGCATGCCGCCGTACCGGATGTGGCTGCGCGGCGCGACGGACATCGGGCGCTGGATGCGCGGACCGGGCCGGGACTGCCGGGGTTCGCGGCTGCTGCCGGTCGGGGCGAACGGCGGTTGCGCCTTCGCGCAGTACCGACCGGATCCGGCCGGCGGTCACCGGCCCTTCTCGATCCAGTTGCTGACCGTCTCGGCGGGCCGGATCAGCGGGTTCACCCACTTTCTCGACACCCGGCTCTTCCCCGTGTTCGGGCTGCCACCCCACCTGGCGCCCTGACCGGCCCCGGGGCGACGACCGCCCGACCCGACCACCGGCGCACCGATGAGTTCCGGTCCGTGTCGCGGTCCACCCCGTCAGACGCAACTGTGATGGGAGTTCGATTGACCACCGACACCGCCGCACCCGACGCGCCGCCGAGGCGGGCCGGGCGACGGGAATGGACCGGGCTGGCCGTGCTGGCCCTGCCGACGCTGCTGCTCGCGCTCGACCTGAGTGTGCTCTACCTGGCCCTGCCCCGGTTGAGCGCCGACCTCGGTGCGGACAGCACCGCACAACTCTGGATCACCGACATCTACGGCTTCATGATCGCCGGCTTCCTGGTCACCATGGGTACCCTCGGGGACCGCATCGGCCGGCGGCGCCTGCTGCTGATCGGTGCCGCCGCGTTCGCCGCCGCCAGCGTGCTGGCCGCGTACGCCGCCACGCCGGAGCAGTTGATCGCCTGTCGGGCGCTGCTCGGGGTGGCCGGTGCCACGCTGATGCCCTCGACCCTGGCGTTGATCAGCAACATGTTCCCGGTACCGGCCCAGCGGGCGACCGCCATCGGGGTCTGGATGAGCTGCTTCATGGGCGGCATGGCGGTCGGACCGGTGATCGGCGGGGTGCTGCTGGCCAACTTCTGGTGGGGTTCGGCGTTCCTGCTCGGCGTGCCGGTGATGGTGCTGCTGCTGGTGGCCGCGCCGGTCCTGCTGCCGGAGTACCGGCAACCGGTGCCCGGCCGGCTGGATCTGACCAGTGTCGCGCTCTCCCTCGCCGCCATCCTGCCGGTGATCTACGGGCTCAAGGAGCTCGCCCGGTACGGCTGGCAGCCGCTCCCCGCCGTGGCGCTGGCCGGCGGGACCGGGCTGGCGGTGCTCTTCGTCCGCCGGCAGCGGACCCTGGCCCACCCGCTGCTGGACGTCGGGCTCTTCGCCAACCGCACGTTCCGTTCCGCCCTGCTGCTGTCGCTGCTCAACGCCCTGCTGATGGGTGGCACGTTCCTGCTGGTCAGCCAGTACCTGCAACTGGTCGAAGGGCTGTCCCCGCTGCGGGCCGGGCTCTGGCTGGTACCCCAGGCGGTCGCCATGATCACGGCGACCATGCTGACCCCGGTGGCGGCGCGACGGATCCGCCCGGCCTACGTGATGGCCGCCGGGCAGGTGGTCACCGCGCTCGGCTTCGGTCTGCTCGCCGTGCTGTCCGGCGAGGGGTCCCTGCCGGTGGCGGTGGTCGCGTTCGTCCTGGCGGCGGCCGGTATCGCACTCCCCTCCCAACTCGTCACCGACCTGATCGTCGGTGCCGCGCCCCGGGAGAAGGCCGGGTCGGCGGCCTCGGTGTCGGAGACCAGCGGCGAGTTCGGGGTGGCCCTGGGGGTGGCCGCCGTGGGCAGCCTGGCGGCCGTGGTCTACCGGGGTCGGCTGACCGAGACGCTGCCCGGCGGACTGCCGGCGGACGTGGTCGACCGGGCCCGCGACGGGCTCGCCGGTGCCGCCGAGGTGGCCGCCACCCTGCCCGCCGGGTCCGGCACCGAGCTGCTCACCGCCGCCCGTGCGGCGTACACCGCCGGGCTGAACACCGCCGGCGCGATCGGCGCGGTGGTGCTGCTGGCGCTCGCGGTGCTGTCGGTACGGCTGTTCCGCACGGTCCGACCGCACGGTGAGGCCGCCGGGGCGGAACGGCCGGCACCGGCGGGCGACCACTCCCAACCCTGACCAGAACGGAGGCAACCATGTTCGGTGACACGTTGGCGTTCAGCGGTTTCGCGGTGGACGATCCCGGCCGCGCCCGGGAGTTCTACACCGGTGTCCTCGGCCTGCGGGTGTCGCAGGACGGCGACCTGCTCATGCTGCACCTCGCCGGGGGGCGGGACATCGTGGTCTACCCGAAACCGGACCACGTCCCGGCCACCTTCACGGTGCTCAACTTCCCGGTGCCGGACGTCGACCGGGCGGTCGACGAGCTGACCGCACGCGGGGTGCGGTTCGAGCGGTACCCGGGCCTGCCGCAGGACGAACGGGGGATCATGCGCGGCAACGGGCCGACCATCGCCTGGTTCACCGATCCGGCCGGCAACATCTTCTCCGTCATCGAACGGGTCGACGAGCCGGGCTGAGCACGCCCGCGAGCCGGACGACGAGCCGGGCTGAGGATGCCCGCGAGCCGGGCTGAGCACGGCCGGCAACCCGAACCGGCCGGCCGGAGGCCGGGCGACTCCGGCCGGTGCGGTGTCCCGTCCGCACCGGCCGGGGCTCACTCCTTGTCGACGCCCTCGTTGGCACCCCGGACGAAGTAGCGCTGGAAGACCACGAAGAGCACCGCCACCGGGATGGTGGCCAGCAGCGCCGCGCCCAGCTTCAGCGGGTACTGGGTGCCGGACCCGAGCGAGCCGCTGACCAGGTCGGCCAGTCCTCGGGGCAGGGTGAACAGCGCCGGGTCCTGCACCGCGACCAGCGAGTGCGGGAACTCGTTCCAGGAGCCCTGGAACGACAGGATGGTCAGGGTGATCAGCGCCGGCCTGGCCATCGGCAGCACCACCGACCAGAAGATCCGGAAGGTGCCGGCGCCGTCGATCCGGGCGGCCTCCTCCACGCTGCGCGGGATGGAGTCGAAGAACTGCTTCATGATGAACACGCCGGCCGCGTCGGCGAGCAGCGGCACGATCAGCGCCGCGTAGCTGTTGTAGATGCCGAGCTGGTTGAGCACCAGGAACTTCGGGATCAGCAGCACCACCCCGGGCACGGCGAGGACCGCCACGATCGCGGCGAAGACCGCGCCGCGCCCGGCGAACCGCAGCCGGGCCAGGGCGTACCCGGCGAGCGAGTCGAGCAGTACCCGCCCGGCCGTGACCAGGATGGTGACCAGCAACGAGTTGCCCAGCCAGAGCGGGAAGGCCGTCCCCTCGACGATCCGTTGGAAGCTGGTCAGGTCGAGCGGGTCGGGCACCGGGGAGAGCGGGTTCGCCGCCGCGTCCGGCTCGGTCTTCAGCGAGTTGCCGATCTGGATCACGAACGGGTAGAGGAAGACCAGCCCGAAGAAGACCAGGATGGCGTACCCGACAAAGGTGGTCACCAGGCCGCGCGGTGCCCGCCCGTGCGGGGCCCGCTGGTCGGATGCGCCGGACGGCCGGGGCGGGTGCGCCCGCCGTTGCGGGGTCGTCACGCTCACCGGACCCCCGCCCTCGGTACCCGGCGACGCCACCGGGACCGGCGGTCCGCCCCGTCCCGGTCCCGCAGCACCTGCCGTTGCACCAGGGTCAACCCGATGATGATCAGGAACAGCACGAACGAGATGGCCGCCCCGGAGCCGTACTCGAAGTCCCGGAACGCGGTGCGGTACGACAGGTACGCCGGGGTGAGGGTGGTCTTGGCCGGGTTGCCCTGGCTCATCACGTAGACCTGGTCGAAGACCTGCCAGGTACCGATCAGGCCGAGGGTGAGCACCAGGAACAGGGTCGGCCGGATCATCGGCAGGGTGACCCGGCGGAACCGCTGCCACCGGTTCGCCCCGTCGATCCGCGCCGCCTCGTCGAGGGTCTCCGGGACGTTCTGCAGGGCGGCCAGGAACATCAGCATGAAGGTCCCGCTGGTCGTCCAGACCACCAGCGTGATGATCGAGCACATCGCCACGCTCGGACCGGCCAGCCAGTCCCACCAGCTCAGCCCGAGCACGCCGGTACCGGTGAGGGTGTCCGGTGGCGCGTCGACGCCGAGGCCGCCGAGGAGCAGGTGCAGGACGCCCCGGGAGTCGGCGAACCACTGCGGTCCGTCGACGCCGAGGATGCCGAGCAGCGCGTTGACCGCGCCCGAGTTGGCGAAGAGGAACAGGAACACCACGCTGATCGCCACCGAACTGGTGACCGAGGGGAAGTAGAACGCGGTCCGGAAGAACCCCTTCCCCTTCAGCATCCGGCTGTTGACCACGACGGCGAGCAGCAGCGCCAGGACGGTCTGCGCGGGCACCACGATCGCCACGTAGTAGACGTTGTTCCGCAGGCTGGTCATGAAGTCCTGCCGGGCCAGCCCGTCGGCGGTGAACAGCCGGGTGTAGTTCTCCGTTCCGACGAACGGCACGTCACCGGTGAACGGGCTGCCCTGTCCGTTCCAGTCGGTCAGGCTCACCCAGAACGCCATCAGGATCGGCAGCAGCAGGAACAGCCCGAGGATCGCCACCACCGGCGCCACGAAGAGCCACCCGGTGAGGTTCTCGCC
>NZ_WVUH01000372.1 GCF_017614955.1 Micromonospora echinofusca | reverse complement strand
CACCGGTGGCGCCGTGGAGTCCGACGGCCCGCGCCCGACCGGGGGCAGCTCGGCAGTGGGGTACGACGGCTCAGCGCCGGTGTCGGCCGGCCGCCGCTGCGGGTCGGTCTCGTGCTCGCTCATGCCCCTACCTTTCCTCTCCGCTCTGCGGTCCGCCTGTGTTCGGGCTGGAACTTTCCTGAGAGTCAGTCACCGGGCGTCTCGTGGTCGTCCACCACGAGTGGCAGCCGTACCCGGAAGGTGGCCCCACCGCCCGGGGTGGGCAGCACCTCGACGCTGCCGTGGTGGGCGGCGACCAGGGCCGCGACGATGGCCAGTCCGAGGCCGGTCCCGGTGGCCCCGCCGGCCCGGCGGGTACGCGCGGCGTCGGCCCGGTAGAACCGCTCGAAGACCCGTTCGGCCTGCTCGGGTGAGAGCCCCGGACCGGTGTCGACGACCTCGGCCACGGCGCTGTTCCCGGACTCGCCGCGCAGCCGCAGGGTGACCGAGGAGTCCGGCGGGGTGTGGGTGATCGCGTTGGTCATCAGGTTGCCCAGCACCTGGCGCAGCCGGGCGTCGTCGCCGTAGACGACGAGCGGGCCGGCGCCCGGTTCGACCTCCAGCGTGATGTCCCGGTCCGGGGCGACCGCCTGGGCGGCCTGTACCGCGTCTGCGGCGAGGACCGGCAGTTCCACCGGGGCCAGCGCCAACGGTCGTTCCCGGTCCAGTCGGGCCAGCAGCAGCAGGTCCTCGACGAGCAGTCCCATCCGGGACGCCTCGTCCTCGATCCGGCGCAGCAGCCGGGCGGTGTCCTCGGGCGAGGCGACGGCGCCCTGCCGGTACAGCTCGGCGAAGCCCCGGATGGTGGTCAGCGGGGTACGCAGCTCGTGTGAGGCGTCCGCGATGAACTGCCGCATCCGTTCCTCGGACCGGCGTGCCCGGGCCTCGGAGACCTGCGCCGCGTGGGCCGCGTCCCGGGCCGCCGACTCGGCGGAGCGGGCGGCGGTCTCGGAGGCCGCCCGCGCGGTGAACGCCGCCTCGATCTGGGTGAGCATGGCGTTCAGCGCCCGGGAGAGCCGGCCCAGCTCGGATCTCGGTTCCGGTTCGCCGTACTCCGGGTCGGGTACCCGGCGGGTCAGGTCACCCCCGGCGATGGCGGCTGCGGTCTGCTCGATCTGCACCAGGGGTTTCAGGCTGGTCCGGACGATCGCCGCGCCCAGCGAGGCGAGCAGGATCAGCACCGCCCCGCCGACCAGGACGTCGATCCAGACCAGTTGCCGGACCGCCTGGTCGATGTCGACCATGTTCTGCCCGACCGCGATGAACTCGTCGTCGCTGACCTGCCGGACGATCACCCGCCAGCGCAGTCGTTTGTCCGCCGCGTCGGCGGTGAACGCCTTCCCGTTGGCGTGCTCCTCGTACCAGGAGAGCTGGTACAGCGAGGCCGGCAGGTCCGGCTTCGACAGGGAACTGTCGTGGGTGATGAACCCCAGGCCGATGCTGCGCCGGGCGACCACCAGCATGTAGTCGCTGGGCAGGCTGTTCGAGCTGACCTCGCTGGGCCGGGACTGCTGGGCCCGGGCCAGGTACGCCTCCAGCTCACCGTCGACCCGACCGACCAGGTAGCTGTGCAGGAAGAACGCGGTCAGCGCGCTGATCACCACCAGCGCGACGGCGACCAGGCTCAGTACCGAGGCGACCAGCTTGATCCGCAGTGGCACGCCCCGTAACCGCCCCCTCAGTTGGGGGTTCACGCCGCCGGCTTGCGCAGCACGTATCCGACGCCCCGCAGGGTGTGGATCAGTCGCGGCTGGGCGTTGTCCACCTTGCGTCGCAGGTACGAGATGTACGACTCGACGATGTTGTCGTCGCCCCGGAAGTCGTAGTTCCAGACGTGGTCGAGGATCTGCGCCTTGGACAGCACCCGGTTGGCGTTGAGCATCAGGTAGCGCAGCAGTTTGAACTCGGTCGGCGAGAGCTGTACGCGCTGCCCGGCGCGGTGCACCTCGTGGGTCTCCTCGTCCAGTTCCAGGTCGGCGAAGGTGAGCCGGGAGGGCGCGTGCTCCCCGGAGGTGGTCCGGCGCAGTACCGCCCGGATCCGGGCGGTCAGCTCCTCCAGGCTGAACGGCTTGGTGACGTAGTCGTCGCCGCCGAGGGTGAGACCCCGGATCTTGTCGTCGGTGGCGTCCCGGGCGGTGAGGAAGACGACCGGGGTACGGGTGCCGCCCTCGCGCATCAACCGGATCACCTCGAAGCCGTCGAGGTCGGGCAGCATCACGTCGAGCACCACGAGGTCGGGGCGGCGGTCCTTGGCCGCGCTGACCGCCGCGCTGCCGCTCGTCGCGGTCGTCACGTCGAAGCCCGCGAACCGCAGACTCGCGGAGAGCAGTTCGAGGATGTTGGGATCGTCCTCGACGACGAGCAGTCGGGCCTCGGTCTGCGGTGCTGCCATGGCCGCCATCATCCCCGCCCCGGCTGCGTCCGCGCTGGACATCGGCTGAAAGGTAGCTGAGAGATCACCGGGGGTGTTCAGCGCAGCAGCCGGCGTATCCCGTCCAGGGTGCCGTCGAGCAACCGGACCACGGTACGGAGCTGGTTGTCGGTGAACCGGGCGGCCCGGACCAGCCGGCCCACCTCGGCGGAGAACTCGACCAGCCGCTGGTCGATCCCGGCGATCAGCTCGGCCTGTCCGGAGGTACCCGGCGGCACGGGGGCGGGCATGGTGGGGGTCGACACCGGACGGCCGGCCCGCCGGCTCTCCCGGGCCACCTCCCGCAGCTCCCGCTTCAGGTCGCGGACCGAGCCCCGGACCTCGTCCTGGATCCGGCCGGCCAGCCTGGACAGGTCCTGCACCGAGGCGTTGATGTCCGACTCCAGGGTCGTCAGCTCGGCGGACCGTTGGCGCAGCTCGGCCCGTCCCGCCTCGGTGATCTCGTACACCTTCCGGCCACCGGCGGCGGTGTGGGTGACCAGACCCTCGACCTCCAGCCGTTGCAGCCGGGGGTAGATGGTGCCGGCGCTCGGGGCGTACAGGCCGAGGAAGCGGTTCTCCAGGAGCCGGATCAGCTCGTAGCCGTGCCGGGGACCGTCGTCGAGCAGCTTGAGCAGGTAGAGCCGGAGCCGCCCGTGGCTGAACACGGCGGTCACGGCAGCTCCTCGGGCTCGGCGTCGACCGCCGGTCGGGCGAGCAGCGCGATGCTCCCGGAGGTGGCGGACGCGGAGAGTCTACCGTCGCCGGTGCCGAGGGTCCCCGCGCTGTCGGTCACCGAACCGATCCGCCGGTCGCTGCGTACCTCGGGGAAACTGCTGGTGATCCGTCCGGAGGTGGTGTGCAGCCGGACGGCCAGGCTGCTGTCCGCACGGACCCGGACGGTGATGCTGCCGGAGATCGTGTCGAGCTGGATGTCGCTGCCGGCGGGGTTGTCCAGGTCGCAGGTGATCGCGCCGGAGACGGCGGTGGCCCGGATCCGGTCGGCCGGACTGTCGGCGAGGATCAGCTCACCGGAGACGGTCTCCATGGTCAGTTCCCCGGCCACGCCGAGCGCCTCGACCGGGCCGTCGACCAGCTTCACCGTGGTCCGGCCGGCGAGCCCCATCAGGGTGACCTGTCCCGAGGTGACGTCGACCCGGGTCTCGTGACGCAGTCCCGAGGCGACCACCGCGCCGGCCACCAGCCGCAGGTCGGCCAGCGTCCCGGCGGGGACCGCGACGGACACGTCGACCTTCGGCCAGTGCGCGAACACCGTCCGGAGGAAGCCCTGCCAGCGCCGGGGGCGCTCCTGGTGTACCCGCAGCCGGCCGTCGGCGTACCCGACGAGGACCGGCCGCCGACCGATTCGGGTGACCTCCAGCCGGGCGGGACCGTCGGCGGCGACCACGTTCAGCCGTCCGGCGACGAGGTCCACGTCGAGCCGGGTCACGGCGCCGTCCAGGGGGATCCGCTGCGGGCTGTCGACCGTCCAGTTCGCCATCGTCGCTCCTCGTCCGGGTCGGCACCGGCGGCCTCCGGTGACGGTCACCGCGATCACGTCCGCCGTTCGGCAGGTGCCGGCACACTGCCGACAGGTGCCACGCTAACGCGATACATCGCGACATGACAAGGTCGGCTCCCGGGGCGGACACCCCGACTGTCAGGAAACCGGGTGAAGCGCCGGGCGTACCGGACCGAGCCGGACGGTCGAGGCGGCGGCGCGGGACAGCGGCCGCCGGTCCGCCCCGGGCTGCGGGTGCAGGGCACCGCCCACCGTCACCGACACGGTCAGCCCGTCCGAGGAGAGCACCCGGCGCAACGAGCACCACAGGTTCTCGTCACCGAGGAACGCGGGGGCGGTCGCGCCGGCACCCGACGCGCCCACCCCGTACCCGATCCGCAGCGGCACCACCGGCACCCCGGCGTCGATCGCCGCCTGGAACATCGCCGGCCGGAACGGCCCGCCCGCCGGACAGCGCGCCGCCCCGACCGCGCCGCACCAGGTCGTACCCTCCGGGAAGACCGCGACCGACCGGCCGGCCCGCAGCGCGGTCGCCACCTCGGCCACCGTCGACGGCAGTGCCCGGGGCCGGGCCCGGTCCACGAAGATCGTCCCGGCGGCCCGGGCCACCACGCCGAGCAGCGGCCAGCCGCGCACCTCGGTCTTGGCGACCATCCGCGCCGGGGTGACCGCCAGCACCGCCAGCACGTCCAGCCAGGAGATGTGGTTCGCGACCAGCAGCACCGGTCCGCGCGGCAACCGCCCGCGCACCGTCGGCCGGACCCCCAGGGCGGCCAGCGCCGTCCGGGCCCACCGTCGGCCCGTGGCGCCCCGGGCCTGCCGGGTCAGCACCGGGAGTACGGCCAGCAGCGCCACGCCACCGGCCAGCACACCGAGCAGCGCGACCAGCCGGCTGACCTGCCGACGCCGGGGTACCCCGGTCCCGGTGGCCGTCGGCAGGCAGGCCGGTCCGCAGGACGACACGGGTCGCCACAGCACGCTCACCGGCCCGTCTCCCCGAGGAAGTGCCGCAGGTAGCGCGGGTGGATCCGGTCCATCGAGAGCAGCACGTAGAAGTCGGCACAGTTGAAGTCCGGGTCGTACGCCGGCTCGCCGCAGACCCAGGCGCCCAGCCGCAGGTACCCGCGCAGCAGCGGCGGGACCGCCGGCCGGGCCCCGGTCGTCCCGGCGCCGACCGGCGGCGCCCCGGACAGCCAGGGCAGCACCGGGCGGACCCGTAGCGGCGGCGGACCCAGGTGCCGGGCACTGACCTGCGCCCAGACCTCCGCCGCCGTGGCCCCGCCGTCGGCCAGCGGCACCGACGCGCAGCCGCCCAGCCAGCGCAGGCCACGCAGGTGCAGGTACCGGGTGATGCCGGCCCACATCAGGTTGATCACCGCCCCGGTCCGGTGGTCGGGGTGCACGCAGGACCGGCCCACCTCCACCAGGTCGTCGCGGAGGGCGGCCAGCCCGCCCAGGTCGAACTCGCTCTCCGCGTACCAGCGGTCGGTCCGGCCGGGGGGCAGCAGCCGGTACGTGCCGACCACCGCCCCGGTGGCGTTCTCGCAGACCAGCAGGTGGTCGCAGACCGCGTCGAACTCGTCGGTGTCCAGCCCCTCGGTGGTCGGCCGCAGGGTCGCACCGAGTTCGGCGCCGAAGACCTCGTGCCGCAGGCGTTGCGCGGCGGCGACCTGGTCGGGGCGGTCCGCGATGAGCAGGGTGTAGCCGCTGGTGGTGATCGGTACGTCGACGGTGTGCAGAACAGTCATGGGCACTGTGTAGGGGTGGCGGGTTGCCGGCGTCGCTCGCCTGACGATTCGTCCGGTGTCGATCCGGTGAACGCCGGTGGTCGGCCCCGGCCTGCGGACCGGCTCCCGGCGGCCCGCCGGCCGACCGGTGCCCGCCAGCCAGCCGGCGGCCGACCGGTGGCACCGGCGTGGCAGGCTGCCGGGGTACGCGGGCCGGCGCCGGTCCCGCCGCACGGGAGGTACCACAGGTGATCATCGAGACCCGGTTCAACGGCCCACCCGGCTCCGGTAACGGCGGCTACTGCGCCGGCCGGTTCGCCACCGCCCTGGCCGGAGCCGGTCCCGCCGAGGTCACCCTGCTCCGACCGCCCCCGCTGGACGTACCGCTGACCGCCGTCGACGACGAGATCCGCGACCCGGACGGCACGGTGATCGCCCGGGTCCGGCCGGTCGGACCGGTCGACGCGACCGTGCCGGGGGTGGACCGGGCCACCGCGGTCGACGCGTCGACCAGGTACCCCGGGTTCGTCGACCATCCCTTTCCGACCTGTTACGTCTGCGGGCCGCAGGCCCCGGCCGGACTGCGGATCTTCCCCGGTCCGCTGTCCGACGGGCGCACCGCCGCCCCGTTCGTGGTGCCGGAGACGGTCGAGCCGGCCGTGGTCTGGGCGGCCCTGGACTGTCCGGGCGGCTGGGCGGTCATCGCCCCCGGTCGGCCGTACGTGCTGGGCCGGGTCGCCGCCGAGGTGCACGACCTGCCCGCGCCCGGTACGGAGTGCGTGGTGGTCGGCGCGCTGATCGGCACCGAGGGGCGCAAGGCGCTGGTGCACTCCACCCTGTACGCCCCGGACGGCACGCTGCTGGCCCGGGCCCGGGCCACCTGGATCGCCCTGCCCCCGCCCCGGGT
>NZ_WVUH01000371.1 GCF_017614955.1 Micromonospora echinofusca | reverse complement strand
CCCGCATGGTCACGATCGACACCGACCAACACGTCACCGACCAGACCGACCCCGCCCCGATCGCCGCATAACATCAGACCGGATCCCGCGATGGCCGTCTCTTACACCACTCGCGCGGACGCGACCCCGGTTTTCGACACAGGCGCCCTCTCTGCCAGGCCAGCACGCCATTCGCACCAGCTCCACGCCCAGGTCGCGTGCGATCCGCTAACGTCGAATCGCCGTGCGTCGGGGCGCCGCAACAGTCGGCTCGACGCAGGTCGATGCGAACGGAAAGGCGAGCCCATGATTGATCGCCAGGATCTTCAACAGGCCAGGGACGATCTCGGCCGTAAGCTCGCCGCCCTGCGTAGGTCGAGGGGACTCATTCAGGAAGCCCTCGCACGCCAGGTGCACACGACGCGCAGCACCCTGGGAATGGTCGAGCGGGGCCGGCAGGTCGTGGACCGGATCTTCTGGCTGCAGTGCGACACCCTGCTGGACGCCCAGGGCGAGCTACTCGCCGCCTACGACGCCTACCGACACCTCCAGTCCCGGTTCCAGGCACAGCAGGCCGAGGCGGCACAGCGGGCGCGGTGGGGAGCGGTACCCGAGGCGGTGATGGCAGCCGGCGAGGCCACAGGCGAAAGGTACGGCGAAGTCGGCGACAATCGACGCCCGCCGGACCGGTTCCACGGCGAGCGCCCGGAGGCGGGCCGCACCACACGAACCGGGCAGGTCTCAGTCGTCAACGCGGTAGCAGGCCGTGGCGAGGAAGCCGACCACGATGCCAGGTCGCGACTGCTGGCCGAGCTGCGCCGGCACCTGCTCGCACCTGCCGCACCGAAACAGCCGGTCGAGCCTCTCACGCTTTCGGAGGTCCGTCAGCGGGTGGCCCATCTCCATAGCCTTTACCAGCGTGGCAACTATGCCGAGGCGGTCCGGGCGTTGCCCGACACGTTCGAGCAGGCGAACCTGTTGACCCGGACCTGCACCGGCACGCAGCGCGCCCTGGCCGTCGGGTCGCTGGCGGCGGCGAATCTCGCCGCCGCCAAACTCACCGTGAAACTCGGCGATCCCAGCCTTGCCTGGGTGGCGGCGGACCGTGCCGCTCGTGTCGCCGCCGAGCAGGCCGAGGATGTTGCGCTCGTCGCTGCGGCGGCGTTCTCGGTGGGTACTGCGCTGCTGGCGATGCCGGACCGCGTCGGCGATGCCGAGGAGGTGGTGCTGGCCGCTCTCGATGGTGTGACGGACACGAGGGACTCCGCGTCGACGGGTCCGCGTGTCCTGTCGGCCCACGGGGCGTTGACTCTGCTCGCGGCGCTGATCGCCGCCCGGCAGGCCCAGCCCGCCGCTGTCGAGCGGCACCTCGACGACGCGAACGCCCTGGCCCGGCGGCTCGGCGCCGATCGTAACGACCTGTGGACCGGGTTCGGTCCGACGAACGTGATGATCCACCGCATCAGCATCGCCGCCCGAACGGACCAGCCTCAGCTGGCGATCCACCTTGGAGAACAGCTCGACACCTCGTCGCTGCCGGCGGCCCTGGTGAGCCGCCGCGCCCGGGTCCACCTCGACCTCGCCGCCGCCTACGCCTGCTCGCCCGGCAACGATCCCGCAGCCGTGCTGCACCTGCTCGAAGCCGAACGCATCGCGCCGCAGACGGTGCACGTGCACGGCCGGACGCGCCATCTGATCGGCGACCTGCTCACCCGTGAGCGGCGCGCCGTCACCCCCGGCCTGCGGGCACTCGCCGAACGCGCCGGAATCGCCGCGTGACGTCCGGATCCGCGAATGCCCGTCTGCTCTACCTGGTGGTCTGTGCCGCGCCACCGGCCCGCCGCATCGTCGAGCTGGTCGAGGCGGTGCGGCGCGACGGCTGGGATGTGTACGTCATCGCGACCGAAACCGCGCACACCTGGCTTCCCAACGATCGGCTGGCCGCCGTTACGGGCAGGCCCGTCAGCTACCGGCAGCGGCATCCTGACGAACCGAGCGTCCTGCCACGCGCCGATGCCGTCGCGGTCGTTCCGGCGACGTTCAACACCATCAACAAGTGGGCCACCGGCATCAACGACAGTCTGGCCCTCGGCATCCTCAACGAAGCTCTCGGCGCAGGCATGCCGATCATCGTCTCCCCGTACGTCAAACCCACCCTCGCCCGCCACCCCGCGTTCGACGCCCACCTGCGGCTCCTCGCCGACCACGGCGTACGCCTCACCGCCACCGAGGCGCTGCGACCAGCTCACGACGATCAGCCCTTCCGCTGGAACGTGATCCTCGACGAACTCCACAGGCTGTCCGCCCGCCTGTCGTAGTCGGCCCCCGAGAGGCGCTGGGGCCGGTCTGACCGTGTCGAAATCCCGTGTCGAGGGTGTTCGACACGGTCAGACCGGCGTTGAGTGGTGGACATGACCGCTCGGCGCCCGCCGCTCAGGGGTCCCCGGCACCGCCCAACCCGAGGGGAGTTGATCCGTGTGACCCTGTACCGCAGTTTCTCGCCGCTGCCGAGGAATCCGGGACCGCTGGTGGCCGGGACGGCTCGGACCTCACGTTGACTGCGGCTTGATCGAACCCGGGCCGCCTTGCGTCGCCTTGCCGGTTGGGCACCCGGTGAGTTCGGCCTGCGTCCTGCCCAGCAGGGGAACAGTCCTCGGGCGTCTGAGGCCGTGTTCGTCCTTGGCGGATAACGGAAAGTGCGGGCCGTCCGCAACGGCGGCGGTCCTGACGAACAGGAGAGTGACGCGCACATGAGCGTCGACACGATGAGCAGCGACGACCTCCGTGACGCGATGGTCGACCAGCTGGTCGCTGACCATGCGGCCAAGGGGCTGACGATGCGGCCCGAGGTCGAGGCGGCACTGCGGGTGGTTCCCCGCGAGCTGTACACGCCGGGTGTCCCGATGGAGGAGGCGTACCGCAGCGACACCGCGGTCGTCACCAAGCGGCTCGGTGATGAGACCGTCAGTTCGGTGTCCGCGCCGTGGCTGATCGCGGAGATGCTCGGGCAGGCGGCTGACGCCCTCACCGGTGGCCTGCACGGCCGGCACGTGCTGGAGATCGGATCGGGCGGCTACAACGCGTCGCTGCTGCGCGAGCTGGTCGGGCCGTCGGGTTCGGTCACGACCGTGGACATCGACCCGGAGGTGACCGAGCGGGCGGTGGCGTGTCTGGCGGTGGCAGGTTACGGCGATGTCAGCGTGGTGTGCGCGGACGCGGAGCAGCCGATCGACCTGGGGCGCTGCTACGACCTGATCATCGTGACGGCCGGGGCGTGGGACATCCCCGCGGCGTGGATCGCGCAGCTCGCCGAGGACGGCGTGCTGGTGGTGCCGCTACGGACGTTCGGGATGACCCGGTCGTGGGCGCTGCGCCGGGTCGGTGACCGGCTGGTCAGCCACAGCCAGCGCCTCTGCGGGTTCGTGGCGATGCGGGGCACCGGAGCCCACGAGATGCGGTATGTCGACATCGCCGCCGGTGTCCACCTGCGGCTGGATGAGGGCCAGCAGGTCGACCCGGAATCGGTCGGTGGGCTGCTGTCGCAGCCGCAGGAGCAGGCATGGGCAGGGGTGGGCCTGCCGCCTCGTAGCGTCCTGGCCGACCTGGACCTGTGGCTGGCGGCCCGCCTCGCCGATGAGGTCGACCAGTTCGTGGTGCTCTCGGCGCAGCAGGAGGCCGTCGACGCCGGCATCGTCGCCCCTGCCTGGCGGTTCGGTACGCCCGCCGCCCTGCACGAGGGGACGTTCTCCTACCGGTCGACGCTGCGCTGGACCGACGACACGTTCGACCTCGGCGCCTGCGCTCACGGGCCCGACGCCGCCGCGGCGGCGGGACGGATGGCCGGGCACATGCGCGCGTGGGTGGACGCTGGCGAGCCCTCTCCGGTGCTGCACGTCCTACCCGCAGGTACTCCCGACGGCGCCCTGCCGGCCGGGACGGTGCTGGACAAGCGACACAGTCGCCTCGTCCTCACCTTCACCTCCGCATAGGAAGGAACACGCGAGTGGAGACCATGGAACTCGAGGAGTTCGACCTGGACATCACCCTGGTGGACGCCGGCCCCGCTGCCAGCGGGTACGCCACCAGCACCGACGACGGCTGCGGCTCGGGCAACACGGGCTCGAACGCCTGTTCCGGCGGCAGCAAGTAACCGTCCCTGACGATCCACCCCGGGCCCGGCGTCGCCAGCGCCGGGCCCCCGTCTTCGAGGGTGCGTTCATGTTCCCCACGGCCGGTGCGGCGCTGATCAGAGTTGCCGCCTACCCCAGCGGTCTGACCCTGCCCGCGTGGCCCGACCTGACGACGGATCAGCCCGAGCAGTGGCGGCAGTGGCTGGCCGCAGTGTGGGCGCTGCCGGGATTCGCCACCGCCGTCGCCGCTGCCACACCCCAGTTGGCCGAACAGATCACCCGGACCGTGGCCAGTGCGCCGACCACCGACCGCCGGTTCGGGCGCATGGTCGACTCGACGGTCCGGTACCTGCTGAGGTGGACCACCCGGGCGACACCGTTCGGCACCTTCGCCGGGGTGGCTCCGGTCGAGTTCGGCGCCCGCGCATCGGTTCGGTGGGGCGAGGCGCATCAGGTGGTGACCCGCCCTGACGGGACGTTCGTCGCCGAGCACACCGGGCGCGCCGAGCAGGACCTGGCGGCGCTGCGCGACGTCGCGGTGGTGACGAACTCGGTGGGGTACCAGCGCGGCGAGGTGTGGGTGCTGCCCTGCCTGCGCGGCGACGGCGACCGCAGGTGGGACATAGAGATCCGTCTGACCAGGCCGGTGCGGGCGGCGATCCGCGCGGCGCGTTCCCCGGTCATGTTCGGTGACCTCGCCGCCCGGGTCGCCGGGCCGCTGCCCGCCGCTACCGGGGCGGCCGAACGGATGTTGGCGTCGCTCGTCCAGGCGGGTGTCCTGCTGTCGGCGCTGCGGCCGGCGACGACTGTCACCGACCCGGCCTCCCACCTGGCCCGTCACGTCCCGATGCCCGATCCCGGCGACCGGGTCGCGGTCGACCTGCGTGTCGACGCCTCGGTGACGCTGCCACCGGCGGTGCTCCACGAGGCGGCCCGTGCCGCGTCGACGCTGGTGGCGGTGGCAGCGCCCCTGCCGGGATGGGCGGAATACCACGGCGCGTTCATTCAGCGGTGGGGCCCGGGCGCGGCCGTGCCGTTACGCGACGTCCTGAACGTTCTGGGCTTTCCCGCCGGATACCGGGGTTCCACCCGGCGTGTACCTGCGGTGTTCACCGCCCGCGACCGGCTCCTCGCGCAGCTCGCCCAGCAGTCGGCGCTGAACGACTGTACGGAGGTGATCCTCGACGACGAGCTGACAGGCCGCCTACGAGGAGATGACGACCGGCCGCCGATCCCACACACCGAACTACGGTTCACCCTCGCCGCCGCGACCCCACAGGACCTGGACCGAGGCGCGTTCACGTTGACGGTGGTCAGCGGAGCCCGCCACGCCGGGGTCGCCGCCGGCCGGTTCCTGCACCTGCTTTCTCCCGCCGAGCTGGCGTCGTTCCAGCACGTCTACCGGAACCTGCCGACCGCCCTGCCCGGCGCGGACACGGTGCAACTGTCCGGCCCGCCGCTGGATGCCCGCTTGGCCGCGGTCGCCCGGACACCTGCGGTGCTGCCCGTCCTGCCCGTCGGCGACTTCCACCCGGACCCGCCGTGGACGCTCGCGGACCTCGCGGTGACCGGCGACGGCCAGCGGCTGTGGCTGGTGTCGCGGACCTCCGGGCGACCGGTCGAGCCGCTGCTGCTCAACAGCGTGCTGCTACCCGACCTCCAGCAGCCCCTGATGCGGTTCCTGACCGAGATCTGGACGGCGTGGACGGCTCCGTGCAGCCGATTCGACTGGGGGCACGCGCGTAGCCTGCCGTTCCTGCCACGCCTGCGACGCGGACGCAGCATCGTGCACCCCGCCCGCTGGACCATCGACCGGACCGCGCTCCCCGCCCGCACCCTGGCATGGTCCCACTGGCGCGACGCCTGGCAGCGATACCGTGAACAGCACCGGCTCCCGGACGAGGTCCTGGTCGGCGCCGACGACGTGCAGGTACGTCTGGACCTGAACGACAACACCCACCTGGCAGTACTGCGCCGGCACGTCGACCGGCACGCCCGCACCACCCTCACCGAGGCTCCCGGCCCGGCCGGCTGGATCGGCGGCCGACCCGCCGAACTCCTCCTCACCCTCGCGCACACCCGTCCGGCCACCCACCCGAGCCGACCAGCGCGGGCCGTGACCGCACAACAGCATCGGCCCGGCCAGTCACCGTGGTTGGAGGCCCGCCTGTACGGCCGGCTCGACGACATCCTCACCGACCTCGCCCACCGGACCGGCAACCTCCCGGCGGCGGGCTGGTGGTTCCTCCGGTACCCGGACCCCGAGCCCCACCTGCGGCTACGCATCCCACTCCAGGACACCACCTTCGCTGCCACCGCCGCATGCCTCGCCGAATGGGCGCAACAACTGGAGCACAAACGCGTCCTGCACGACTACAGCCTGCACACCTACCGGCCCGAGACCCGCCACGGCACCGGCCCCACCCTCACCGCCGCCGAAGCGGTCTTCGCCGCTGACTCCCGCGCCACCCTGCAGCGGCTGACCGGCGACCGCCAGGCCAGCACCGCCGCCACCAG
>NZ_WVUH01000370.1 GCF_017614955.1 Micromonospora echinofusca | reverse complement strand
AGCCTGGACCGCTGGCAACCCGCCTCCGCCTTCCACGACCCCGGCGTGTTCTACCGCCACGGCGGCAACCCGCAGATCATGGTCCACGGACCAACCGGCCTACCCCGCCCCGACGGCGCCGCCGTGTGGACCGAACACGGACGGTCCGTGCCGTTCTTCCTCGAGTACGACACCGGCCGCGAACGCCTCGACATCCTCACCACCAAGATCGCCAAGTACGAACGGCTCCACACGATGAGCACCTGGACCTGGCCGGTCCTGTTCCACCTACCCTCGGCCCGACGCGAGGCGAACCTGCACCACCGCCTCACCGGCATCCACCTGCAGGCGATCATCGCCACCACCACCGCCGAACTCCGCACCGCCCTCAACGCCAGCCCCGCCGACCAGGTCTGGCAGATAGCCGGCCCCGCCACCGGTCGACTACACCTGATCGACCTGCCCTACACCGACACCCACCACGACACCGAGTACCCTCCAGCAACCCCACACGGCTCTCCCGACCACACAACGTGACCGCCCCAGGGACCACGGCGCGTCGCGCGGAGAACTGGCGCGTACGCCGCCGTGCAAGCGGGCGTGGTCACCGGCCAGTAGCGGTGGCTTGACGCGCCATGCTGGCCGGTGCTGTTCGTGCTGCCGACCGTGCTGCGTGAGCGGCACTGGCACGACCGGCTCCGCGCCGCCTACGCCGACCGGCCCCCAGCGATCATCGCCACTACCGCATCCGACTACCTCAACGGCACCGGCAAGACCCCGCCGATGGCGTGTGGCGGGTCTTCGGCGCCAGCACTGGACGGCAACGCCTCATCGACCTGCCCTACATCGACCCTGACCACTTGAGCTTCCACCGCGACCGTCACGGCGACCACGAAGCGCCCCCGAGGCGCAGAACAGGAGAACCCAGTGAACACAGCACCGAGCCCCAGTCCAACACGCACGCGCACAGAGTTGCATGGCCGAAGACGCACCGGCCACTGACGCCGGAACCCCGACCCCTCAACACCAGGCGCCGCCCAGTCCACAACCCAGCTTCCACCCGAGCGCCGCCGCGCGGCCCGACGAGGTCGGCACTCGGTCCGGCAGCCACGCCACCACGCCCACGCCGCCGGAGCCATCGCCGGTCGGCAGACAAGCCGTGCGGATCTTCCGATCCGCACGCCGCCGCAGACTGGCGATGCCGATAGATCAGCGACCCCGGCTCAGTCGCGGGCTCGTCGCCGAACTCATCGCCCGCGGCTGGAACGTCCCCGCCGAGCTACACCCGGACGACCCCACCTCGACAGCAGAAAACGAGAACCCAGAACCCACATGAGGCCACGTCCTGACATCAGTCGCCAGGCCGGGCACGCAGCGGCTTCCGCCAGATGATCTTCACCCGGTCGGAGTCGAACCGCTGCAACCCCGGCCTGGCCCTCACGATGACCACCTTGTCGATGTAGTCCCGCACCACCTCACGCTGCTCGTCCAGTGTCATGACCGCCCAGTCGGCGAGAATCTCCGTCGCATCACGGCCCTGGCTAGGGCTGGGCAGCGCCCGCAGCTCGCCGTTCAACCGGTACTGCTCGGCGTCCAGCGCCGCCCGCGCCTCGGCCCACTCCACACCGTTCAGCTGACGCAACGCCCACATGCGCGCCAGATCCTTGCGCTGCTCGTCCACGTCATCCAGCGCCCGCGTGATCTCCTCCCGGCGAGCCCCGACCGCGCCGTCATCGATGAGTTTGTCATCCTGGCGTCGTTTGATCTCGTCGAACAGCTCCGCGATCACGTGCTCCTCGGTCGGCAGCGCCATGATGCCCACACACGCCTTGCCGCCGGTCTTCGGATGGCAGAACAGATACGGGACGGTGTAGACGCCGCGAGACTTGTTGCGCAACTGCTTGTCCGACCCGACCAGCTCCGCTTCACACACTCCGCATACGCCGGTGCCACCGGTCAGCAGATACTTACGGACCGGGGTGCGCCCCCGATGCTTGTCGCTGATCACGTACTCGCGGCCGTTGACCGTCGTGACCTTCCGGCCGCCGGCCAGCTTCGCCCGCACCTGCCGCCACACAGCCTTGTCCAGGATAGGCGTCCAGTTGCCGTCGCCGACCTCCTCACCACGCCGCACGTTGATCCCGGCGACCGCCCGGCTGGTCACCATCCCCTTGATCGCAGCAGCGGTGACCTCCGAAGCGCGGGTCCGCACCCGGCCGGACTCATCGGTGACGACCTCACCATTCTCGTCGCGCACCTTCACCAGGTGCGCGCCCTTGAGGCCACGGTCGCGGAACCGGCGCGCGATGTTCTCCAACGACCAGCCGTCCAGGACCAGGCCCGCCGCCTCACGGATCGCCTCCGCCTGCTCCGGCACGATCACATAGGTCCGGTCTCCGTTGTCCAACCGGCCATGCACATAGCCGTAGGGCCGCGAACCCGGCGGGACGCCCCGCGCGGCCTGGGCGTCGAACTTGTCGGCGATCCGCTTCTTCATCTTGCGTACCTCGGCCGCCGCGAGTACCGCCTTGATGCCCGCCACCTCGTCCTGCACCCGCACGATCCCGTCGCGGTGGGTGTGCAGCAACTCGATCCCCGCCGCGTCCAGCAGCGCGGCCAAGTGGAACCACGGCGCTTCCTGCCGCTCCAGCCGGGTCTGCTCCACCGCCCACAGGTGCAACACCAGCCCCGCTCCGATGGCCTCCTTCAACGCCTCGAATCCCGGCCGGTAGACACCGTCCTCAAACGCCGACAGATCCGGGTCCGAGTACACCACCACCGGAACGCCCGGCCACATCCTGTCGGAGTACCTACGACCGATCGCCTCCTGATCGAAGCAGGTCTCGGCGTTGCCGTACTTGTCCTTACTGATGCGCGTGTACAGCGCGACGTGGGAATACGTGACGATCGGGGGATAGGGGCTGATCGCTGCCATAGGGCCAGCGTACCCAACGGTTCTTACCTAATCTAGCCTACCCGAGGGCAAGTCGGTGAAGAACCGCCTCCACCTCGACCTGGAGCCGGTCGACTGTACGCGGGACGAGGAGGTGGCCCGGATCGTCGGCCTCGGCGCCCGGCAGGTCGACGACCAGCGGCGACCGGACGGCACCGGTTGGGTGGTACTCGCCGACCCGGCGGGCAACGAGTTCTGCGTCCTGCGCAGTACGGCGGAACGCGCCGGCTGAGTAGCCGCAGTACGTCGGCTGCTTTGGCACGGGCGTTAGAACACGGGCGTTAGCAAGGGCCCCTTCCTATGCGAAAAGCGATAGGAAGGGGCCCTTGCGCGCCTACAGGCTGGCAGCGCCCTTCGGCAGGAACCGCTTGCCGGTGACCCGCTCGCTGGTGCCGGTCCGGTCCAGGTACGGCGTGACACCGCCCAGGTGGAACGGCCAGCCGGCACCGAGGATCATGCACAGGTCGATGTCCTGCGCCTCGGCCACCACACCCTCGTCCAGCATCAGCCGGATCTCCTGCGCCAGCGCGTCGAGCGCGTTCTGGCGTACCTGCTCGGCGGTCGACGGCTGGTCCCCGACCACGAGCAGCTTCGCCACCTCCGCGTTGATCTCGTCGTCGACGACGATCGGCTGGCCGGCGTCGGCGATCCGCTTCAGGTTCTCGCTGACCGCGAACCGGTCCGGGAAGGCGGCGTGCAGCGTCCCGCCGACGTGGTAGGCGACCGCCGGACCGACCAACTGGAGCAGGGCCAGCGGGCGCATCGGCAGACCCAGCGGGTCCAGCGCGCCGTTCGCCACCTCCAGCGGGGTACCCGCGTCCACCGCCGCGAAGATCTCGCCGAGGAAGCGGGTGAGCAGCCGGTTCACCACGAATGCCGGGGCGTCGGAGACGAGTACGCAGGACTTGCGCAACTGCTTGCCGACCGCGAAGGCGGTGGCCAGGCTGGCGTCGTCGGTCCGTTCGCCCCGGACGATCTCCAGCAGCGGCAGGACGGCCACCGGGTTGAAGAAGTGGAAGCCGACCACCCGTTCCGGGTGCTCCAGCTCCGCCGCCATCGCGCTGACCGACAGCGACGAGGTGTTGGTGGCCAGCAGCGCCTCCGGCGAGACGATCTTTTCCAGCTCGGCCCAGACCTGCTTCTTGACGTTCAGGTCCTCGAAGACCGCCTCGATCACGAAGTCGGCGTCCGCGAACACGCTCTTGTCGACCGAGCCGCTGACCAGGCCGTACAGCTTCGCGGCCGTGCCCTTGTCCATCCGGCCCTTGCCGACCGCCTTCTCGATCTCGGCGTGCACGTACGCCACGCCCTTGTCGACCCGGGCCTGGTCCAGGTCGGTCATCACCACCGGCACCTGGAGGCGACGGGCGAAGAGCAGCGCGAGCTGGCTGGCCATCAGACCGGCACCGACGATGCCCACCTTGGTGACCGGGCGGGCCAGCCCCTTGTCCGGCGCGCCGGCCGGACGCTTGGCCCGCCGCTGCACCAGGTCGAACGCGTACAGGCCGCTGCGCAGCTCCTCGCTGAACACCAGGTCGGCCAGGGCCTCGTCCTCGGCGGCGGTGCCGGCGGCGAAGTCCGCGTCCTTCGCGGTGTCGAGCAGGTCGAGCGCCTTGTACGCGGCCGGCACCGCGCCGTGCAGCCGCTGGTCGAGGGTCTGCCGGGCGAAGTAGAGCACGCCGGCCCACATGTCCCGGTCGACCTCGGGCCGGGTGACGGTCACCTCGCCGCGCACCACGCCCGCAGCCCACTCCAGGGACCGTTCCAGGAAGTCCGCCGGCTCCAGCAGGACGTCCGCGATGCCCATCTCGGCGGCCTGCTTCGGCTTGAGCATCCTGTTCTGCATCAGCGGGTTCTGGATGATCACCTGGGTCGCCGCCGGGATGCCGATCAGGTTCGGCAGCAGCTGGGTACCACCCCAGCCGGGGACGAGACCCAGCGACACCTCGGGCAGGGCCAGCGCCGCCGCGCCGCCGGAGAGCGTCCGGTAGTGGCAGTGCAGGGCCAGCTCCAGGCCACCGCCCATCGCCGCGCCGTTGACGAAGGCGAAGGTGGGGACGGTGCTGTCCTTCAGCCGGGCGAAGACCCGGTGTCCGAGCCGGCCGACCGCGAGCGCGGCGTCCCGGTCCGGCAGCAGCGGCAGGCCGGTGATGTCCGCGCCGACACAGAAGATGTACGGCTTGCCGGTGACCGCGACGAACGCCGGATCGGCGGCGAACGCCTCGGTGAGTGCGGTGTCCAGGCTGGCCAGACCCGCCGGGCCGAAGGTGTTCGGCTTGGTGTGGTCGAGCCCGTTGTCGAGCGTGATCAGGGCGGCGGGCCTGGTCAGTCCGGGTACGTCCACCAGGCGCAGCAGCGCCCGGGTGACCACCTCGTTCGGGTTCTGCGGGGTGCTCACTTGGCCTTGCCCTCCCAGTTCGGGTTCTCCCAGATGACCGTGCCGCCCATGCCGATACCGATGCACATGGCGGTGAGGCCGTAGCGGACCTCGGGGTGCTCGGCGAACTGCCGGGCGAGCTGGGTCATCAGCCGTACGCCGGAGGAGGCGAGCGGGTGACCGATGGCGATGGCGCCACCCCACTGGTTGACCCGGGGGTCGTCGTCGGCGATGCCGAAATGGTCCAGGAAGGCGAGCACCTGCACGGCGAACGCCTCGTTCAGCTCGAACAGGCCGATGTCGTCGATGCGCAGACCGGCCAGCCGCAGGGCCTTCTCGGTGGACGGGATCGGGCCGACCCCCATCACCTCCGGCTCGACGCCGACGAAGCCGTACGACACCAGCCGCATGGCGACCGGAAGCCCCAGCTCACGGGCGGTCGACTCGGCGGCGATCAGGCTGGCGGTGGCGCCGTCGTTCAGCCCGGCCGCGTTGCCGGCGGTGACCTTGCCGTGCGGGCGGAACGGGGTCTTCAGGCTGGCCAGCTTCTCCAGCGAGGTGTCCCGGGGCGCCTCGTCCACGGTGGCCAGACCCCAGCCGGTCTCCGGGTCGCGGATCGCCACCGGTACCAGGTCGGGCTGGAGCTTGCCGTTGGCGTACGCCTTGGCGGTCTTCTGCTGGGAGGCGAGCGCGAAGGCGTCGGTGCGGTCCTTGGTGATGTGCGGTACCCGGTCGTGCAGGTTCTCCGCGGTGGCACCCATCACCAGGGCGGACGGGTCGACCAGCTTCTCGGCCAGGATGCGCGGGTTCGGGTCGACGCCCTCGCCCATCGGGTGATGGCCCATGTGCTCGACCCCGCCGGCGATGGCGATGTCGTACGCCCCCATGGCGATGCCCCCGGCCACGGTGGTGACGGCGGTCATCGCCCCGGCGCACATCCGGTCGATGGCGAAGCCGGGCACGGTCTTGGGCAGACCGGAGAGCAGTGCGGCGGTCCGGCCGATGGTGAGGCCCTGGTCGCCGATCTGCGTGGTGGCGGCGATCGCGACCTCCTCGACCCGCTCCGGCGGCAACTGCGGGTTGCGGCGCAGCAGTTCGCGGATGCAGCGGATCACCAGGTCGTCGGCGCGGGTGTTGGCGTACATGCCACCCGCCTTGCCGAACGGGGTGCGGACGCCGTCTACGAAGACGACATCCCGAACTTCACGGGGCACTTGAGCCTCCTTGCCGGCACGGGCGTGGTCCCTCGGATGCTACTCGCCGGTAACTACTGGCGTCAGCATGGCCCGTGTGGCGCATCCCACATCCCCGCCACCCACCCCGGCCC
>NZ_WVUH01000036.1 GCF_017614955.1 Micromonospora echinofusca | reverse complement strand
GTTCCCGGTCAGTCGCCGCCGATCCGCCGGACCGCGAGTTCGCTGAGCGACACGTCGGGTACGCCCCCGAGCGCCGCGCGGGCCAGCGCGGGTCGGGTCAGCTCGTAGACCTCCACCGTGCAGGAGGGCGTACCGGCCCGCCGGCCGATCCCGTCGACCTCCTGCGGGTCCGGGTTGAACGGCAGCGTCCGCCACCGCTCCGCGACGTGCCGCCAGTCGCCGGCCAGCGTGTCGGCGAGGCCGTCGAGCAGACTCCGGTAGTCGTCGGGGCTGATCGGCCGGCCCCGCCCGTACCGGTCCCGCAGCCCGGTGATCCCGACCGGGGGTTCCCCGGAGTACCCGTCCTCCGCGCCCATCCACCACTGGGCGAAGTAGCTGCCCTGGTACCCCTGGGCCAGGTAGCGCCGGCCGTCGGCGTGCGCCTCGATGACGAAGTTGTGCACCTGGGGGAACTGGCAGTCGAGCAGCAGTACCGTCTCGACGGTGGCGGGCAGGCCGCGCAGGGTCTGCCGGAGGTCGTCGCCCTGACCGGACTGGTAGGTGTGCCTGGCCCGCAGGACCGGCTCACCGCCGTGGGCGGCCAGTTGCTCGCGGATCTGGAACGCGGCCATCCCGCAGTTCGCCCACCGGCGGCTCCGGTCGCGCTGGACGATCCGGAGGTCGTCGGTCCGGCCGGTGCTGCGGATGGCCGTACCGAGTTGACTGTCGACCTGGTGGGACCGGTCCCGGCGGCCCTGCGGGTCGATGACGGTGCGGACGTCGCCCTGCACGTACCGGGTCGCGGCGGTGACCGCCTCGGCCCAGGTGCCGAAGACCTGTGCCGGCGGCAGCGTACTGGCCGACCAGTTCACCAGTGTGCCCAGGACCTCGCCGACCCGGTCGGGGGGCAGCAGCCCGCTGATCCGACCGACGATGTCCTCGCACGCCTTCTCGTCGGTTTCCAGGTCGGGGATCCTGCCGTCCGGGTAGTTCCCCTGTTCCTCGGTGATGACCAGCATCCGGTTCCTCGTCTCGCCCACTCCACCGTCCACACTGGTGTGTGGACCGCGCTCAAGACTCGGTCACGGGACGCGCCACGGGTACCGGGTGTCGGGTTCCCGTCGGCTCACCACGGTGTCCGGAAGTGGTCACCCGGCGGGTCCGGCGGGGTGGCTGAGGACATCCGATCGCGTGCCACGCCGTACGGCCGTCCCTGGGCCGCCCCACACCCCGCCGGTTCGGCCGCGAGCGGCCGGGCACCCCGTGTACCTGTCTGAGGGACCCGGAGATCGTCGCACCGACCCACGCCGGCGCCCAACCCGGTTTCCGGAGCGACCCGCCCTACCGGGCCAGCGCCGGCCCGCCGTGCCGGTACCGGTGGGACGGCTGGCGCCACAGCACCGCGCCGAGCCACACCATCACGCCGCCCGCGACGCCGTGCAGCAGCCCGGTCAACGGGCTGTCCGGCAGCGGGGCGAGCAGCGCCAGCGACGGCACCGCCACGGCGTACACCGCCGCAGCCACCCTGGGGAAGACCCCGGCCCGCCACATGGCCACCCCGAACAGGATGCTGCCGACGACGAAGACGAGTGCCGAACCCAGGAAGACCGGCCGGGTCGGACCGGTCTGCACCTCCCGCGCGACGTCCGCCGGCAGGTGAAACAGCACCGTGTTCAGGGCGAACGCGACGGCGGCGAACAACCCCATCCCGATGACGTTGACGGCGAAGGCGACCGCGCCCAACCGTCCGCTCGTCTCGCGCTGCCGCAGGTGCAGGGCGGCGATCGCCGGCGCGCCGAACGCCACCCCGAGCGCCAGGACGAGGCTGGTGGCGGCGGTCTCGCCGGTGCCGATCTCGATCAGTCCGGGCACGGCGATGCTCGTTCCCAGTACGACGGCACAACCCGCGCCGAAACGCAGGAAGCCGGTGATGCCCATGGTCTCTCCTCACGGCGTGGCCGGCTCGCTGCCGACCGCTGCGCCGACGCTACGAAGCACGACACCGGCCGGGACAGTGCCGCGCGTCCGGACCCGCCGGCCGAACGTCATGTGCGCGCGTCCGGACCCGCCGGCCGAACGTCACGTGCCGTCCGGCCACATCCGCCGTGGGCGTCTGGCCGGTGCCGCACCACCGGCCGTAGCCTGGCCGCATGCCCACTTCCCGGCCGGTGTCCTGGGTCGCGCCAGCCCTCTACGGCGCGGTGCTCGTCGCCGGACTGATGTTCGCGGCGGCGGCCGGCGACACCCGTCCGTCCCCGGTCATGACGGCCGGCTTCGTCGGCCTGCTCGGCATGCTGGCACTGCTGGACCTGATGGAGGCGCGCCACCGGCCGGGGCCCGCCGGGACCGCCGGACTGCTGCTGGCGCGGGTGGCGCTCATGGCCGGGGTCGTCGCCCTCGACGGCTCCGGGCTGGCCCGCATCCTGTTCGTGCTGGTGCCGTTCACCGCCTACTTCGCGTTCGGCGGCAGGGTCGCGGTCGCGCTCGGTACGGGTGGGGTCCTGGCCCTCGTGCTGTGGCACGCGGTCGCCGTGCCGGCCTGGTGGCGGTCCGCCGAGCGGGTCTCCGACCTGCTCATGTTCGCAGTCGGCGTGGTACTCGCGGTGTCGATGGCCGCCGTGGCCGTCGACGAGCAGCGGGCCCGGGCCCGGCTGCGCGAGACCACCCGGGAACTGGCCGCCCTGTCGGCCGCCGCCGAGCGCACCCGCCTGGCCCGCGACATCCACGACAGTCTCGGCCACTACCTGACGGCGACGTCGATCCAGTTGGAGAAGGCCGCCGCGTTCCGCGACCTGGACCCGGCCGTCGCGGCACAGGCGCTGACCGCCGCGCAGGGCTCGACCCGCCGGGCCCTCCAGGAGGTACGCCGTTCCGTCGCCGCCCTGCGCGCGGACACCACCCCGTTCTCGCTCGGCACCGCGCTGCGGGACCTGGCCCGCCACGTCGACGGCCCGGCCGTCGACGTGGAGATGACCGGCGACGAACAGGCCGTCGACGTGGAGACCCTCACCACCCTGCTGCGCACCGCGCAGGAGGGCCTGACCAACGCGCTGCGGCACGGCAGCCCGACCCGGGTACGGCTCACCGCCAGGCTCGCCCCGCACGAGGCGCGGCTCACCGTCGCCGACGACGGCGGCGGGTTCCACCCGGGCGGCACCCCGGACGGCGGCTACGGCCTGGTCGGCATGCGCGAGCGGGTCCACCTGCTCGGCGGCCGGGTCGACGTCGACGGCGGCGCCGGCCGGGGTGCCACAATCACCGTGACGATCCCGGCCCGGGTCACGACGTGAGCGTCAGCGTCCTCGTGGTCGACGACCAGCAGCTCGTCCGGGACGGCATCGCGTCCCTGCTCGGGTTGCAGCCGGGCGTGGTCGTGGTCGGCACCGCCGCCGACGGGCGGGAGGCTGTCGCCCGTGCCGTCGAGCTGCGCCCCGACGTCGTGCTCATGGACGTACGGATGCCCGGCCTGGACGGCGTCCGGGCGGCGGCCATGCTCGCCGAGCGCGCCCCGTCGTGCCGGACGGTCATGCTGACGACCTTCGACGACGAGCACTACGTCACCGAGGCGCTGCGGGCCGGCGCGGTCGGGTACCTGCTCAAGGACCTGCCCGCCGCAGAACTCGCCCAGGCGGTACGCCTCGCCCACGCCGGTGTCGCCCAGTTCGACGCGGGGGTCGCCCGGCAGCTCGCCGCCGCGACGCCACCCGGCACCGGCCACGAAACCCTCACCGCCCGGGAGGTGGACGTGCTCCGGCTGGTCGCGGGCGGCGCCACGAACCGGGAGATCGCCCGGCGGCTCCATCTCAGCGAGGGCACGGTGAAGAACCACCTCTCGCGCATCCTGGGCCGACTCGGACTGCGCGACCGGACCCAGGCCGCCATCTACGCGCGGGATCGCGGCCTGCTGTGACGGCCGGACCGGTCCGTGCGGCCGGCGGGGACTTCCGGTGTCCCAGTCAGGTCCGCTGTACTTGCCGCCCAGGGGCCGCTGTCCGAGCCTGAGTCACCCCGTAGGGCGGGGCCGGACGGTGTGGGGCGGCGGCAGACGTCGTACGGGCTCACCGATGGAGTAGACCTCCAGGCAGGCCAGATACCCGTCGTCGACCAGCAGGACGAGACCCGCCCAGGTGTCGCCGTCGCAAATGTCCGCCGAGACAGGTGCGTCGGAGATGACCGCAGCGGGAGCTGCCTGTACGCGGTCGACGGACAGGTTGACCGTCGCGCAGCCGCAGCGGCACCCCTCCACCACAGCCGTATGAGCCAGTTGGGCCAGCAGCTCCCGGTTGCCGGGGAACGGCGAGCTGAGCAGACGCTCGATCACCGCCCGTTCAAGCCCGGTGAGCGGGCGTCGAGCCGGGCTCGAACGCGTCTCGTCTGGCGGCACCTGCCCATGGTCCCGCACGGCACCCGTCAGTCGCCTGCCGCGTTGTGCTTCGCCACCAGGCTCGGGAGTTCGTCCAGCGAATCGATGCGGAACAGGCACTGCTCGGACACGGCCGGGAGGTCGAGGATGTGGCCCCACGGACTGCGCCGGATCAGGCAGGTCTTCATACCGGCCGCCCTGGCCGGGCGCGCATCGTTGTCGGGCCGGTCGCCGACGTACAGGATGGCGGACGCATCCCCACCTCCTTCACGGACGACCCGCTCGAAGAAAGCCGGCGACGGCTTCTCCACGCCCCAACCGTACGACGTGCCGATCACGTCCACGGAGAGGTCGAGAGCATGGAGCATCGTCTCGGCATGAGCGGGCTGGTTGCCGGCCAGGCCCACGAAGAGACCCTGGTCCTTCAAGGAGGTCAGACACGGTCGCGCGTCGGGGTAGAGATCCTCTTCGCCGAACGACTCCGGCCTGCCGGCGGCAGCGCGGCGCTCGATCTCGGCCGCAAGATCGAAGTCGGGTCGGAAGGTCCGGAACGTCTCCTGATAGTCCAGACCTCGGGCGATCACCGCACCGAAGACCGCGGAAAACGTGTGCCGTGGAACGCCGAGCCAGTCCGCCCAGGTCTCGAACTCGCGGGACTCGTCCAGAATGGTCCCGCCGACATCGAAAAGCACCGCTCTGATCACTCGCGTTCCCCCGTCGCCGTCAACGCCATCAGTAGAGCGTAGACAAACTTCGAAGCCGGGCTGGGTTGAGGAACCCGCACCCAGGTTGAAACCAGGGCAGGGAACAGAAATCAGCCCAGTCTCCGGAGACCATCGTTGATGGCCGTCCGGAGTTGCTCGCCATAGGCGTCTGCCGGCAACGCAACGACATGCTCGGCTGCCCGCTCGAAGGCGACGCGGGCGGCGCGGATGTCGCCCAGCCGTTCGTGGGCCATCGCCACTCACGTGCAGCGAAGGGTGGAGGGCGGCGACCCTGTCGTCACCGGCGGCGTCGGCGTGCCGCAGCGCCTCCTGGTTCCACCGCAGGATCTCCGCAGGGTCGTCCTGCTGCCGGGCCAGATAGTGTGCCGCGACGCAGGCGTCGTAGTCGTCGGTACGCATCGCCCAGGCCTGCTCGAACACGCCCGCGCGTCGGCCGGTCGCCCCTCCACCTCCGCCTGCATCCCGTTCTGGCACAGCCTGAGCACCGGATTGCCGAGGTCCATCATCACTCCCACTGATCGCTACTGGCTGCCGCGCCGATACTGAGGGCTCGACCAGGTCGAGGGTCAAGCAGGCGAGGCAGCCGGGTCGCCGACACCAGAGATCTGTCAGCGATTGCCCGGAGTCGGGGGCATTGGACAATTGTCCATCCACTGCCAGATGCAGGGCTGAAATCCCGGCATCGACGGATGACACAGCAATCGACTGATTTCTATCATGCGTTTCCTGTCTTTCCTCGAAGGAGGAGCGCATGCGTATCCGCAGAGGCATCGCCGCAGCCGCGCTTGCTCTGGCCGCAATCACGACCGTCCCGGGCAGTGCAGCGCACGCGTCAGTCCCGGCGCCTGAGTGTGAATCGGGTGACGGCGTCCTCCACTGCTTCGCCTACGACGCCAGCGGTTCCACCGTCACGTGGACGGTTTCCTACCCCACCTATACGACGACGGTGGTCGGGGGGACCATGCTCCGCCGTGGCTGCGGGGCGCATGGCACCCAGGTGGATGTTTCGTACAGCTTCGTGGATGCCACCGGTCAGACGATCTACAGCGGCCTGGGCGGCGTGCTGTGCAACACGGGCCCTTGGCAGTAGGTCACGTATTCGCTTTCCCTCGCGGCCGAAGATCGATGCGCCGCTTGGTGTGAACTCGCAGCAGCCCGGTCGTCCGAGGTGTCGTCCGTGGTCATCCGGGCTGCGGGGAGTCGTCCCGGTCGGGCTCGGTCGGATGGGTTGCTGCACTCCGCTGCGGTACCGGAGCCTTTTCACGATCAGGTGACGCCGATGCTGGTGGCGAGTTGGGTGACCGTCGCCGGGGCCCGTCGGTCCCGGGCGACCTGGGCGACGACCTCCCGGGCGGCCGGTCGGTGGCGGATCTCGGCCGGTGCGGTCTGCTCCGCGTCGGCCAGGAGCCGGCCTGCGTTGACCGGGTCGCCGGCCAGCAGGTACGCCCGCGCCGCGTCGACCAAGTGGGCGGCGCGATGCTCGGCGACGAGCCAGCGCCAGCCGTCACGGCCGATGGCCTTCTCGTGCCAGACGATCGCGTCGTCCGCGTGCCCCAGGTTCACGGCGGCGGTCACCCGGGCCAGATCCACGGCGGTCGGCCCGAACCCGGTCCGGTGACGATCGTGACCGTCACCCACCCGGGCCGCCATCTCGGCAGCCTCACCGAGCAGCCCGGCGGCAGCACGATCGTCACCGCAGCCGGCCGCTGACAGGGCGGCCTGCACCAGCAGCGTCCCGCACAACGACACCTCCGACGCGGGACCGCCGTCGAGGTCGGGTGGGGCGATCCGGTACGCCGCCTTCCGCAACACCGACACCGCCGGCTGACTCCGGCCAGCAGCCCGTAACACCTGCCCGAGCTGCACCGCAGCGGCAGCCACCCGCACCCGGTCGCCGGCCGCGACGCTCATCGCCCGGTCAGCGGCCAGCCACGCCAGATCCACCACGCCCAGCTTCAGCAGGGCCGCCGCCGTCACCCGGTACACCTCCACCAGCAACGGACGGCCCGACACCGGATCCTCGGCGTGGACGCGCTGCGCGGCAGTCAGCAGACCGGGCACGCACGTCACCACCTGCGGATAGCGAGCGTGCTGGAAGGCCGTCCACGCATGCTGCACGCTGGCCGCCACCTGGTCGACCGGCAACACCGCCCCGTTCGCCGACGCGGTGTCGTACGCCGACAACACCGCCCCGACCAGTTCCACACTCACCGCTTGTTCGGGCACGACCGCCGGCCGGCTGTCCCGACCCAGCAGCACGGCGGCGTCGATCCGCAGCACGCTCGCGATGTCCTCGATCGTGGAGACCCGATCCAACGACCGCACACCGCGTTCGACCTTGTCCACCCAACTCTTCGACTTCCCCAACCGGTCGGCGAGCACCTGCTGCGACAACCTCCGCCGACCACGCCAGTACGCCACCCGCCGACCGATCGGCAACAACTCAGTGCTGTCCACGACGCCACCGCCGCTCCGGTACCGCCCGCGTGGTCTCCTCGGCCGGTACCCGGTCCGCCTCAGCCTCGGCGAGAAGCCGCCGCCTCGCCGCCTCGTGCTCCTCTGCCTGGACCTGCTCGCCCCGGCTCACCGGCAGCTCGTCGCCATCACTCTGCATCCCCACCTCCGTCAGCGGAAGCGCGGCGGCTACCAGCCGTCGCGCATCCACAGTGACGCCGGGACGTCACCGAATGCGACGGCACAATGCTCGACAATTCGACCACACTGCCGGCGACATTAAGGCGACACAGCGTTATCGTTCAGGTCATGACCCCCGCCCCCAACACCGCATTGCGTGCCGTCCGTACCGGTATGCGTATGAGCCAGGACGACTTCGCCCGCGCCCTTCAGGCCGCCGGCCACCGCCTCGGCGAGCCCAACGACGCCAACAAGAGACTCGTCCAACGATGGGAGTCCGGCGCGATCACCGCACCCCGCCCCGTCTACGCCCGCGCGCTGGAGGTCGTCACCGGTCTACCCATCTCCCTGCTGGGCTTCGACGCCGTGCCCGGCGGGCAAGTCGCCGACGACCAGCAGGGCGGCCACGACCTGACATCTCCCATGTCCAGCCTGGCCACGCCGACGCCAACACCCCGGTCGACCACGGTCCACAAGTCATACGAGGGCGTGTGGCTCAGCCGATACCAGTACTACTCCAGCGGCCGGGAGGACTCCTTCGCCGGGCAGCACTTCATGGTCGTGCTGCAACACGGCGACCGGCTGACCGCGCGCAGCCTACCCGGCTCGGCGGCATCGTCCCTTTCGCTGGATCTGACCGTGGACGGGGCCGTTGTCACCGGCACGTGGGTGGAACAGACCGACTCTGCCGGCTACTACCGGGGCGCTCGATATCACGGCGCGATCCAACTCCTGGCCGAGCCTACGGGTCGCCGGATGGCCGGGAAGTGGGTCGGGTTCGGCAAGGACATGGACGTGAACACCGGCCCGTGGGAGCTGGTCTTCCGCGACGCCTCGACGTCAAAGGCGACGCTCGATCGGTACAACACGTCGGCGACGTAGCCCACTGCCTGCCCCACGACCTCGTCTGCTTCCAGGTTCGCTGGGCCGCAGCCGCCTGGTGCGGTTGCTGTCGGCGGTGTTCCCGCCACTGCCCGCGGGTCGGTGTGCAGATCGAAAGTGCACAGGTAGGTACAGCAAAGGGTGACAGCGCGACGTACCGGTGGCCGGGTCGGGTTCCTGCCTGCGCTCGCTCCTAGGGTGGTCGCCATGGCCGACATCGAGTTCACTACGCCGTCGACGCTCCCGCAGCCCAACGGTTACAGCCATGCAGCCACCATTGGTCCGGGCCGTCGGCTGGTCTGGACATCGGGTCAGGTGCCTATCGCCGCAGACGGTACCCCAGCGCCCGCCGACGACTGGGAGGCGCAAACCCGCCAGGCCATGTACAACGTCGGTGCCGCCCTGGCCGCCGCAGGCGCAACCTGGAACGACGTCTTCAAGCTCACCTTCTACGTGGTTGACACCTCTGCGCTGGCGATCGTGCGTGCAGTACGGGACGAATTCATCAACGTCGAACGGCCGCCGACCAGCTCACTTGTCCAGGTGGCAGGTCTGTTCCGACCGGATCTGCTGATCGAGATCGAGGCAGTCGCAGCAATCGCCGAAGACTGAACCTGCGACCCGGACCATGCGGCGACAGAGTTCGGAGGACAGGCCGACCTGTCCGTCGCCCACCGGCTCAGAGCCTTGCGCAAGGCTCTGAGCCGGTTCCGTGTTCGGTTCTGGGCCATGCTTCGCCGGCTCCCTGTCACACCGGCAGTTGTTCCGACCGGCCCCCTGGAGTCCGCTGAGCGGCCCGGCGCGACCTTTCCCGCCGTCCATGATGGCCGGGATTCACCGACCCGGCGGGCCCACCGTCGACGCGGCCGGGCACGAGGGTGACCTCTCGTTCACCACCCGCTATGGCACGCCCATCGAGCCGCGCAACTTCCAGCGTTTTTGGCAGACGATATGCAATCGGGCAGGAGTGCGACCCATCACCGTCCACGACGCGAGGCGCACCTGCGCCACGCTCCTGGCCGACCTCGACGTCCATCCGAGGGTCGCCATGCAGATCCTCCGGCACGCCCGTTTCCCGGTCACGATGAAGATCTACACCCAGGTCTCCGCCAAGGCGACCAGAGCCGCACCCAAGCGCCTCGGCGAATCACTCACCCGATGGCGCACTGCTGTGTTTCGCTGCTGCACGGGCAGCAGAAAGGCCACCTTCATCAATGGAAGGTGGCCTTTGACCTGCGTGGGCGATACTGGGATCGAACCAGTGACCTCTTCGGTGTGAACGAAGCGCTCTCCCGCTGAGCTAATCGCCCTCAGCGCGCATGACTGTACCCGATCGGTCCGCCCCGGCGCGAATCCGGGGTCAGTGCGTCGCGAGGTAGTGCAGGAACCGGGCCAGGATGTCGATGCCGAGGCTGTACTTGAGCGAGAGCCAGACCACCGTGGCGACGAAGACGAGGCCGACGGCGCCGAGCAGGAGGCGCACCGGCAGCGACTGCCGGGTCACCCAACGGGTCCAGTTGTGTACGTGCCGTCGGGTGAAGCCGAGCAGCCGTTTGGCCCAGTGGAACTCCACCGCCCAGATACCGAGCCCGGCGATCACCAGCAGCCACCCCGGGCCGGGCAGCGGGATGAGCGCGATGCCGATGGTGACCACCAGCGCACCCGCCACGGCGATGAAGACCTTGAGCGCGATCCGTCCGGTGGGGTTGGCCCGGATCAGGTCGAGCGTCGTACGCAGGCGCTGCCGGCGAGGGCTGACCGGCGACTCGGCCACGGCCGTCCGCCCGGGCCTCCCCCGCTGCCCGCCACGTTGCCGCCTCGGCACCGCGTACCCCCGCTCTCCGGTGGCACGTACGGCGCGGGCCGTCCGGGCACCCGGATCCTTTTCCTCCAATGAGGAGGGATTCGTAACCATTTCCACTCCCAGTGTCGCCCGGGCCCGTCACTCAGTGGGACGACTGGACGTTACCGGAGTGAGGCGACGACTGAGCCACCCGAGGCCGGGCAGGATCCAGTACTTGGGCAAAACGGACACACTACCTGAATCTTGGAATTCAAGCGGGGTTTCCGAGCACCTTCCCACCACTGGGTGAAGTCAGAGCATGGCGGAGCGTAGCCAGGAGTAGCACCTGAGTATGGGAAAAGCGGGACACGCGCGTTCCGCAGCGGTGCCGGGGGGAGAACGTCCATGAGTGTCATCCGACCGACGACCGTAGAGGTCGAAACGTCGTTAAGGCTCGTCGCGCCTGACGCCACCGCCTTGCCGGTGCGCGCCAGCCTGCGTTACGACCCTGCTGACCCGTACGCGGTTCATGTCCTGTTTCATGCTGAATCGGCCGGCGGCGAGGCCGTGAGCTGGTCCTTCGCCCGGGAGTTGCTCGTCACCGGGCTGGACGAACCGGCCGGCATCGGCGACGTCCGGGTCTGGCCGTGGGCCACGCCCCGGGGGGACTTCGTGGCGCTGGCACTGTCGTCGCCCGACGGCAACGCGCTCTTCGAGGTACCCCGGAGTGTGCTGGTCCGCTTTCTGCGCCGCACCTACGTGGTCGTGCCGCGCGGCCGGGAGGCGGAGCACCTCGACGTCGACACGGCGGTGAACCGGCTGCTGGCCGGGCGCTGACCCGACGACCGGGCGACCGGGCCACGCGGATCTGCCGAGTCCGCGTGGCCCTGTTCCGTACCGAACGACGCCGTACCGAACGACGCCGGGCCCGGGGGCACGGTCTCAGCCGTGGGTGGTGATCCCGCCGTCGACCGGGATGACCGCCCCGGTCAGGTAGGCACCGGCCCGGGACGCCAGGTAGATCGCGGTACCCGCCATGTCCTCCGGTCGGCCGATGCGCCCCAGCGGCACCTGCTGCTCGATCGCCGCCCGGCTGGCCGGGTCCTCCAGCGCGAAGGCCATCATCTTGCTCTCGAACGGGCCGGGGGCGATCGCGTTGACGGTGATCTGCTCGCCGGCCAACTGGTGGGCGAGGCTACGGGTGAGCATGTGCACCGCCGCCTTCGTCGCCGAGTAGGCGTACACCTCCATCGCCGGCACCCGGATCCCGTCGACCGACCCGATGTTGATGACCCGGGCGGGGTCGTCCGGGTCGGCGGCCCGGCGCAGTTCGGGCAGGAGCGCGGTGGTGAGCCGGAAGATCGCCTTGACGTTCACCGCCCAGAGCTTGTCGAAGGCGCTCTCCGGGTACGCCTCCAGCGGCGCGCCCCAGGTCGCCCCGGCGTTGTTGACCAGTACGTCGAGCCGGTCGACCCGCTCACGCAGCGCAACGGCGAGCCCGTCGGCCCCGTCGACGGTGGAGAGGTCGGCGGGGATCGCCTCGCACTGACCGGTTGCGCTCAGCCGTTCGGCGACGGCCGCGCAGGTCTCCGCCTTCCGGGAGGAGATGATCACGCGTGCCCCGGCGGCCACGAAGCCTTCGGCGATCATCAGTCCGATCCCCCGGGAACCGCCGGTGACCAGCACCGTCTTGCCCTGCACCGAGAACAGTTCCGGCATCTCCCACCCCACTGTGACTCGTCGACGTCGCCCCGGCCGACCCGTTACTACCGTCGAGTAACGTAACCGGGCCGGTACGGTCGGACAAGGCCCCGGCCCGCGTGGGATGCGGGAGTCCGGCGCTCCGGCTACCGTCGGGCAATGGACGAGCCGGCCATCACCCCCGCCCGGGCCGGGACGGAGATCCAGGCGGTCGCCCTGGGTGGTCTCAGCCCTGACCCGTCCTGGCGCCGCCCGATTCTGGCGCAGCATCAGCTACTGATTCTGATCACCACCGGGCACGGTACCGCCCAGGTGGACTTCCGCGACCACCCCTGCCGTCCGGGTGCGGTGCTGCGGATCCACCCCGGACAGGCGTTCCGGTGCACCGGAGCCGGGTTGGACGGGGTCGGGGTCCGCTGGACCGGTGACCTCCCCGACGACCCGGACGGCGCTCCGACCGCACCGCCCGGCCAACCCGCGCACTGGCAACCCGACGGCGCCGACGGCGAAGCGGTGGTCGCCGGGATCAACCGGCTCGTCGCCGACTGCCGGCGGTACCCCGACGACGTACGCGGGCACCTGCTCGTCCGGCACCAGCTCACGGCGGTACTGCTGCGCCTCGCCCTGCTCGCCGGGCCGGCGCGGACCGGCGGAGCGGCGGAGCTGGCCACCTTCCGGCGGCTCTGGGCCGAGGTGGAACGGCGGCACCCGGAGACCCGGCGGGTCGAGGACTACGCGACGACCCTGGGTTGCTCGGTGCGTACCCTCACCCGGGCCTGCCTGGCGGTGACCGGCACCAGCGCCAAGCAGGTCATCGACCAGCGGGTCGCGCTGGCCGCGATGCGGCTGCTGGCCGCGACGGACGAGCCGATCGCGGCGGTCGGCCGCCGGCTGGGCTTCCCGGAGCCGACCAACTTCGGCCGGTTCTTCGTCCGGGAGGTGGGGCGCAGCCCCGGCGCGTTCCGGTCCGGCCGGCAGGAATCCGCAGGATCCGGTACCCGTGCGCCGGTGGGCTCGACCAGCCCGGCATGATGGTCGGGTGCAGATCTCCGCGCGGGGCGACTATGCGGTGCGGGCGGCGTTGAGCCTCGCCGCCACGTACCCGTCGTTGATGTCCACCCAGGCCATCGCCAGCGAACAGGACATGCCACGCAAGTTTCTCGAAGCCATTCTCGCCGATCTGCGCCGCGCCGGTCTGGTCCGCGCGCAACGGGGCGCCGAGGGTGGCTACACGCTGGCCCGGCCACCCCGTGACGTGACCATCGGGGCGATCCTGCGCGCCGTCGAGGGGCCGCTGGCCGGGGTGCGCGGGCTGCGACCGGAGGAGACCCGGTACGACGGGGCGGCCGAGCACCTGCCCGGCCTGTGGGTCGCGGTCCGGGCCGCGGTCCGGCAGGTGGTGGACGAGGTGAGTCTCGCCGAGGCGCTCAACGGCCGGCTGCCGGCGCATGTGCGCAAGCTCACCACCCAGCCGGACGCCTGGGAACCCCGCTGACCGGCTGACCGCCCGGCCCGTCCGCCGAGCCGGTCGTCGCGTACGAACCGCCGACCGCAGTCGTCGCGTACGCCCCGGAGTGATAGAGCAGCGGCAGGGTGCCGCCGGTCGCCCCGGCGAGCAGCGGTTCCGCGATGACGAGCGCGTGGTCACCGGCGGGTACCCGGTCGACGGTCCGGCAGACCAGCCAGGCCAGGGCCCGGTCCAGCAGCGGCACGTCGTACGGCCCGGGGTGCCAGTCCGGGTAGCCGGCGAACCGGTCGATGCCGCTGGTGGCGAAGTTCCGGGCCACCTCCTGTTGGTCGGCGGCGAGCAGGTGCACCGCCAGGTACCCGGCCCGCCGTACCGTCGGCCAGCTCGACGACGACCGGTCGAGGCAGAACGACACCAGCGGCGGGTCGAGGGAGACCGAGGTGAACGACGTGGCGGTGAACCCGACCGGTGGCACCGGTGGGCCCTGCACCGGTGCGGAACCGGGGGCGGTCACCACGGTCACGGTCGCGGCCTGCCGGCGCAGGACCGCCCGGAACAGGTCCGGGTCGATGGTGCGCAGGTCCGGTGTGGCGGGGCTGTCGACGGTGGTCACGCTGTCACCAGGGCCGGTGTGCGCGCGGCGGTGAAGATGTTCGCCGGTCGTGGCAGTCCGTAGTGGTCGCGCAGCGTACGGCCGGGGTACCCGGTCCGGACCAGACCCCGGGCGCGCAGGATCGGTACCACCTGGTCGACGAAGTCGGTGAGCCCGTCGGGCAGGTACGGCGGCACGATGTCGAACCCGTCGGCGGCACCCTGGGTGAACCACAGCTCGATCTGGTCGGCGATCTGTTCCGGGGTACCCGCGACGACCCGGGCCCGCGCGGGTGACGCCCCGCCCGGCGGAAGGCCGAACAGGTCCACCCCGAGGGTCGTGGCGAGCGGGTTCGGTCCCTGGTGAGGCACGACCGGCGTCGCCAGCTCGGCGGCCCGGGTACGCGCCTCGGCCTCCGTACCGCCGAGCACCGGTGTGATGGCGGCCAGGACGGATACCAGGTCCGGGTTCCGGCCGGCCGCAGCGATCTGCCGTTTCAGTCCACCGTGGATCGCCTGGGCCTCGGCCAGGGTGTGCGCGACGGTGACCACCACCTCGGCGTACCGGGCTGCGGACCGGATCCCGTCGGCTGACGGGTCGGTCTGCACCAGCAGCGGCCGGCCCTGCGGCGGCCGGGGGGTGGTGAGTGGTCCCCGGACCTGGAAGTCGGCACCCCAGTGGTCGATCTCGTGTACCCGGTCGGTGTCGACGGCCACACCGGCACGTGCGTCCAGGATCAGGGCGTCGTCCTCCCAGCTGTCCCAGAGCTGCACGGCGACGTCGACGAACTCGGCGGCGCGCCGGTACCGGTCGGGGCGGCCGGGTTGATGCTCGCGGTTGAAGTTCGCCGCCTCCCGGTCCGGGCCGGAGGCGACGACGTTCCAGCCGGCCCGGCCCGCGCTGAGGTGGTCGAGGGAGGCGAGCTGGCGGGCGACGTGGAACGGTTCGTGCCAGGTGGTGGAGACGGTGGCGATCAGGCCGATGTGCTCGGTGACCGTGGCGAGCGCGGCGAGCAGGGTCAGCGGCTCGAAGAGCGGTGGGACGCGGTGCCTGGTGTCAGGCCCGACGGAGAGCAGGTCGGGCAGGAGAAGCGAGTCCAGGGCGCCCCGTTCGGCCGTGCGGGCCAGTTCGACGAAGTGGCCCAGGGCGGTGGTCCGGCGCGGGCCGGTACCAGGGTGCCGCCAGGCGACCTCGTGGTGGCCGACGCCCAGCAGGGAGGCGTTGAGGCGCAGGGTACGGGTCATCGGGGTCCTCTCAGGAGGGATGGTCGCCGCGCCGGACCGGGCGGGGCAGCGGCGTGCTGCCCGACGTCGAACGGGCCGGAAAGCGGAAGACGTGGAGCCGGGAGGCAGACAACGGGGAGCCGGGAGGCGGAAGACGGGCGGAGCTGGTACCGAGGAAGGGGACGCGGGGTCGAGCCGGCCCCGCCTTGGAACAGCGGGACAGGAGACCGGCGGGTCGGTGCTGCGGTCAGCTCAACAGAGCGCGCTGGCGTGCCGGACCAGGTCGACGTGCACGCGAGCGGTGAGGAGGAACTCGGCTCGCCGTCGCATGGGCCCATGCTGCCGGCGCCGGCCGCCTCCCGTCAACGGTCGCCCAACAGGTGAGATCAACAGCACCGACATGTCGGTTCACCCTTCTCTGACAGTGGATTCCGGTGCATAAATCCTATCTATTAAATAGGTCTTGCCGCTTCGACTGATCTGATCGGCCGGTCAACGGACCCGGGAACTGCGGTCAACGGGCCCGGGGGCGCGGTCGACCGGCCCACCGGCCACTGCCGCCCGGGTCACCACCACCCGGACCACCCCTGCTGAAGATCACGTCCGGTTTGCCGAACGGTGCGTCTGGGCATGTACCGGTCGACCCCCGCAGAGCAGAACGAAGGGAGCACGAGCCATGGGCCTGATGTTCCGTAAGCGCAAGAAGTACGGGCCGATCATCCTGAACTTCACCGAGAACGGTTTCTCCTCCTGGAGCATCAAGATCGGTCGCTGGTCCTGGAACTCCCGGGCGAAGGCGCACCGGGTGGACCTGCCCGGTCCGCTCTCCTGGAAGCAGGACAAGTCCCGGGCCTGACCCCCGGACGGAGCCGGCGGGGTACCGACAGCGCTGTCGGTACCCCGCCGGCTCCGTGTCGGCCCGGTCAGATCCGTGTCGGCCCGCCAGTTCCGGGCGCCCCACCCGTCCCGCCGAACCGGCACCGGTTTCCCGGTTTCCCCGGGCCCACGACGGACAAGGCGGACAATCGCCGCATGACCTCGGCACACCCGCACCGGTCACACCCGTACCGGTCACAGCGGATCCGGACGCTGGTCGCGATCGGACTGATCGCCGTCCTGTACTTCCTGGTCCCGGTGGAACCCGGGGTGTCCGGTGGGCACCTGGTCTGGCGCAGCGCCCTCAGTACGCTGGTCGTACTGGTGGTCTCCTGGCTGATCATCGGCCGGGTCCGCCGGGAGATCACCGGGGTGGCCCGGGGCGAGGCCACCCTGGTCCGGCTGGCCGTCGCCCTGGTGGCCGGGATCTTCGCCTTCGCGTTGGCCGACTACGTGATCGCGGTCAGCTATCCGCACCAGTTCACCGGAGTGACCACGAAGGTCGACGCGCTCTACTTCGCACTGGCCACGGTGACCACCATCGGGTACGGCGACGTGCACGCCGAGGGCCAGTTCGCCCGGATGGCCGTCTGCCTCCAGATGCTGTTCAGCGTCGGCGTGCTGGCCACCGGGGTGTCGCTGCTGTTCAGTCAGCTGCTGGACCGGACCGGACCGGGCGGAGCACCACCTCACCCCCCAGGCGACCATGCTCCGGATCGCGGCTGACCAGCCCGTCGTCGATCAGCCCGGTCAGCGCCTCGATCGCGTCGACCGCCCGGTAGGCGGTGCCGGTGAGGGTGAACCGGCGCAGGTCGTTCACCGTGGCCGACCCCGTGCGGCGCAGTCCGGCGAGCAGCTCGGCACCGAGCAGGGCCCGGTCCGGGGCGGCGACGTCCAGCAGACGACCGGCCGCGTCCCGGACGCGTACGCCCGTCGGGGTGGGCAGCGTCCACAGCGCGTCCTTGAACGTCGACAGGTTCTTCTCCGAGGTCGTGCCGTAGCAGACCACTGCGTCCGGCGTCGTCGTGCCGGCCGGGTCGCCATCCTCGCCCCCGCCGACCACCAGTCCCACCTGGGTGACCAGTGGCAGTCCGGCCGACCGGAGCACCGAGCCGGGACCGGGGTCCACCGGCTCGGCCGTCGGGCGCTTCGGGTCGGCCGTCGGCTCGGCGGTCCGGTCGGTCTCCGGATGCCCCGGCGGCCGGTAGGCCAGCAGGATGTCGGCCGGTCGACCGGCGTCCACCACGGCCCGGATCTCCGCCCCGGGGACCGGACCGGAGGTCACCTCGACGTAGCCGAGCACGGGGGCTCCGGCCGCACCGGCGGCCTTCAGCGCGACCGGCAACCGGGGTACCCCGCCGGGAATGAGGTGCACGGCGACATCGGCCGAGAGGCCCACCTCGGCGGCGCCGAGCCGGGCCGCCAGGTCGTCGGGGTCGGCGGCGAGCACCACCACCGCGAGCCGGGCCCCCCGGGGTACGTCGAGGGTGCCGGCCAGCACACGGACCGCGGCGTCCGCCGTCCCGCCGTCCGGTCCGTCGTACGCCTGCACGACGGTGGCCCGGCGGGACCTGGCCAGGGCAGCCGGCGCCCAGCCGGCAAGTTGACGGGTGAGCAGGTGACGGTGGACAGCGCCGATCGGATCGTGGGACACGTCCCGGTTCTACCAGTGCAGTCCCCGGCACCGCCGGCCGGTACCGCAGGTCGGTGCCGGACCGGTCAGGCCGGCACCGAGATCCCCACCCCGCCCCGGGTCTGGCCGCCGTAACGCTGACGCTCCCGGTCGAGGTCGAGCCGGCCGATCCGCTTCCGGGCGGCCAGCGCCGTCGGGTCGAGCCGGTCGGCGGGGACCAGCCAGACCACCTCGAACTCCAGCCCGTCCGGGTCGCGGGCGTAGAGGCTCTTGGTGGTGCCGTGGTCGGAACTGCCGGCCAGGGCCCCGGCGGCGGCCAGCCGCTGCGCGGTGGCGGCGAGTTCGTCGAGAGTGTCGACCTCCCAGGCCAGGTGGTAGAGGCCGACCGTGCTGCGGCCCGCCGTCGGCGGTCCGGCGGCGGCACCCATCTCGAACAGGCCGAGGTCGTGATCGTTGGTGGAGCCGGGCGCCTGGAGGAACGCGGCCCCGGTGAAGCCGTCCGGCGTCATCGGGATGACGGTGAAGCCGAGCACGTCGCGGTAGAACGCGACGCTGCGGGCGAGGTCGCTGACGAAGAGTACGGCGTGGTTGAGCCGGTGGATTCCCATGCGACCAACGGTAGCCCGATTTTGTTGAGCGTTCAACCAACTCGACTATGATGGCCGTCATGACCCGGTGGCTGGACGCAGACGAACAACGGACCTGGCGGGCCTTCCTGACCGCCACCCGGGCGCTGATGGAGACCCTGGACCGGGAGCTGCAACGCGACGCGGGCATGCCGCACGCGTACTACGAGATCCTGGTCCGGCTCTCCGAGGCCCCCGACCGCCAACTGCGGATGAGTGACCTCGCCCAGGTCACCGGCTCCTCTCGGAGCCGGCTCTCGCATGCCGCGGCGCGGCTGGAGGAGGCCGGTTGGCTCCGCCGCCAGGAGTGCCCCACCGACCGGCGCGGCCAGCTCGCGATCCTCACCGACGCCGGCTTCGCCGCCCTGGCCGCCGCCGCCCCGGGCCACGTCGAGGGGGTACGCCGGCACCTGTTCGACCCGCTGAGCCCCGCGCAGGTCGACCAGCTCCGCCGGATCAGCGAGACCCTGGCGGACCATCTGGCCGACGATCGGACGGCTTCATGACCAAACTGCCGCCGCCCGGGTCTTGTACTGAACGTCGCCGGCCAAGCACGATGAGGCGTGTCTTCCGGCTTCGGTGACCTCACTGTCCAGGCCCACCACCTCGTGGCCACCGGCGACCTCGCCGCGGCGCAGGAACTGCTCGCCGACGCCCTGGCCGACGCCGATCCGCGCCCGGCGTACGCCACCGCGGAGCTGACCGAGGCGGCCGGCCTACAGGCCCGGGTGCTGCTCGCGCTCGGCGACGCGCACGGCGCCCGGGGCTGGGCCGCGTTCGCGTACTCCGCCACCACGCGGCTGCACGGCCCGGCCGACCCGCGTACCGTGGCCGCCGCCGCCACCCTCGCGGCCGTCCTGCACCGGGTGGGCAGCCACACCCGGGCGGCCCGGCTCTACCGCGAGGTGGTCATCGAGCTGACCGCGAGCGACGGGCCGGAATCCTTGCGGGTGCTGGCCGCGCACGCCGACCTGGCCACGGTGGAGTACGCCCGGGGTGAGTGCACGGTGGCCCGCAACCGGCTCGCCGACGCGTGGGAGCTGCACCGCGAGGTGTACGGCGACGGCCACCCCGCCGGGATCAAGATGCTCGCCCGGCTCGGGGCGATGGAACGCGACTGCGGCCTCTTCACCGCCGCCCACGAGCACCTGGATCTGGCCCGGGAGCTGTGCCGGCAGCACCTGGCGGCGGACGACCCGCTCGCCGGTCAGGTCGCCGCCCTGTCCCGGGCGGCAGCCAATCCGGACCACGTCTGCGCCGACGGCACCCCGTCCGCACCACCGCACCGGGAGCAGCCGGTGGTACCCGCCGCCCGTACCCCGAGCGACCCCGGGGCGTTCCACGAGCGGTACGACGTCGACCCGGCGTCGACCCGGCAGCCGTACGACAGCGCCCCTGACCCGTACGACGTCCCACCGTCGGTGCCGGCCCCCCGGCACTCCCCCGAGGAGCCGGGCGCCGCTGGCGGGTACCCGCACCTCGACGACGGTGTCGACGACGGCCCGTGGTGGCCGCCGGAGGAACCGGGTCCGGCGTACCGGAGCGACCCGACCGCGCCCGGGTACCCGACCGACGGCCCGGACCCGGCGTACCAGCCGCCCCTGCCACCGGCGGTGCCCGAACTCACCCGGGGCGGGTCGGCGCACAACGCGCCCGGCTCCGATCTTGCCGGGATCCCGAGGAACCGGCACCTGCCGGCCCGGCGCGGCAACCGGCTACCGGTCCGGGTGGCCCCGCCGGCCGGGTCACGCCGCCGGGTGCCGCTGGTGGTCGGCGGAGTGGTCGTGGTGCTGCTCGGTACGGCGGCCGTGGTCGCCGGGGTGGCGAGCGTCGACGACCCGGTACCGCCGGCCGGCCCGTCGGGCACTCCGGGCCCACCGACGGCGACCCGGGCCGCCACCGCCAACGCCGCACCCGGGCCCGCACCGGCCTCCCCCGGCACCCCGCCGACCTCGGTACGGCTCCGCGACAACCGGGACAGCATCACCCTCACCTGGACCTATCCCCGGGGCGCGGAGGGGCCGGTGGTCATCTCCGGCGGTCGGTCCGGTCAGCAGCCCCGCGCCTTCGAGGAGTTACCGGCGGGCTCCGGCCGGTACGTCGTGCACGGCCTGGACCGCACCACCGACTACTGCTTCACCGTCGCGGTGGTCTACTCCGTGGACACCGTCGGCCGGGCCAGAGCGGTCTGCACCACCCGGCGTCGCTGACCCCGGCCGGGATCAGCCGAGCGGTTCGCGGGCTGCCGGCAGCCGTACCGTCACCCGGAGCCCCGGCCCCGCCGCGCCCGCACCACGTCCGGCACCACGTCCGGCACCACGTCCGGCGCCGGGGACGGCGTCCATACCGGCGGCCGTGCGGGCGGCCGTATCGGCATCGGCATCCGCATCCGCATCCGCACGAGCGTCGGCGTCGGCGTCGGGGGCGCCGTCCGTGCGGGCGTCGGCGTCGGCGTCGGCGTCGGCGTCGGCGTCGGCGAGGTCGACGGTACCTCCGTGCCGGTGCACCAGGTCCCGCACGATCGCCAGGCCGAGGCCGGTGCCACCGGCGTCCCGGGCCCGGGCGTCGTCGAGCCGGGTGAACCGGTCGAACACCCGCGCCCGGTCCGGCGCCGGGATGCCCGGACCGTCGTCGGAGACCGTGATCAGATGCGTCGCCACCCGCCCGGCGGGCGTGCCACGCCCACCCGGGTCACGCCCACCGGACCCCGCAGCTCCACCCGAGCCCACGGCTCCACCGGACCGGACCGGTTCACCGCTCGTCGCCGCGTACCCGGGAGCCGCAGGCTCGACGGTCACCCGGACCTGCCCGGCCGCGTGCCGGACCGCGTTGTCCAGCAGGTTCGCCACGATCCGGACCAGCTCGTCCGGCGCACCGACCGTCCACACCGGATGGTCCGGCACGCGTACCCGCACCGGGGGCGACGGATACCGGGCCGCCACGGCGGCGACCAGCTCGGCCAGGTCGACCGGGGCCGGGTCGACGAACGGGCGGGAGCCGGCGTCGTCCAGGCGGGCCAGCAGGAGCAGGTCGTTCACCAGCCGGCTCAGCCGTTCGGTGTCGGCCAGCAGGTCGTCGGCGACGGCCGGCCAGTCGGTCCGGTCCCCGAGCCGCCGGGCGACCTCCAGTTCGGTCCGCATGTTGGTCAACGGGCTACGCAGCTCGTGCGCGGCGTCGGCGATGAAGGCACGTTGCCGGGCGCGGGCCGCCGCCAACCGGTCCAGCATGCCGTTGAGGGTGACCGCCAGGCGGTGGATCTCGTCGTGGGAAGCAGGGACCGGCAGCCGACCGGTGCCGGTGGCGCCGTCCCCCGGCCCGTCCCCCGGCCCGTCTGCCGCGCGTCGGCCGGTCGGGTCGCCGGCGCTGCGGGCGATCTCCTCGGCACCGGTACGCAGCGCCTCCACCGGACGCAGGGTCGCGCCGACCACCCGCCAGGCCACCGCCGCCAGCCCGGCCACCAGCAGCGGAAAGGCGATCAGCAGGATGGTGCGGACCACGGCGACGCTGTGCCGGACGTCCGCCATGGACCGGGCGACGAGCACGGTGACCCGGTCGTCCGGCGGACCGGCGGTCACCGCCACCGCCCGGACCGGGTCGGCCATGCCGAGCCGCCCGCCGGGCACCATGGTCCGGTACCGGTCCGCGCCGGTCAGCTCGCCGGGGTACAGCATCGGTACCAGCCGGTCGGCGTCGATCGAGGCAGCCCGGACCCGACCCGCACCGTCGACCACCTGTACCCGGACCTGCCCGCCGGCCACCGGGAGCGGGTCGGGTACGGCGTCGGAGTCGACGAGCCGGGCCACCGCGTCCGCCGCGTGGAACGCCTCGGTGTCCACGCTTCGTTGCAGGGTGTGGCTGAGTACGCCGAGCACGACCAGCCCGCCGAGCGCCAGACCGGCGACGAGCCCGAGTACGCCGAGCACGATGAGCCGGGCGCGCAGGCCGACTGTTAACAGGGGGCCCTTCCTATACCGGAAACGATAGGAAGGGGCCCTTCCTTTCACGGGGTGAGGCGGTAGCCGGCACCGCGGACCGTCTCCAGCCGGTCCCGGCCGATCTTGCGGCGCAGGTAGCCGACGTACACCTCGACCACGTTCGGGCCGGTCTCCAGGCTGGCGTCCCAGACGTGGTCCAGCAGCTCGGTCTTGGAGATCACCTCGCCGGGGCGACGGATCAGGTAGTTCAGCAGGGCGTACTCCCGGGCGGTCAGGGTGATCTCCGCACCGGCGCGGGTGACCAGCCGGCGGGCCGGGTCGAGGGTGAGGTCACCGGCGGTCAGAACGGCGGGTCGTTCCGGAGCGCCCCGGCGCAGCAGGGCCCGGAGCCGGGCCAGCAGCACCACGTACGAGAAGGGTTTGGTCAGGTAGTCGTCGGCCCCGCAGTCGAGCCCGTCGGCCTGGTCGTACTCGCCGTCCTTGGCGGAGAGCATCAGCACCGGTAACCAGTGCTCCTCGGCGCGCAGCCGGCGGACCACCTCGTAGCCGGAGAGCCCGGGCAGCATCACGTCCAGGATCATCGCGTCGTACCCGCCGTGCCGGGCCGCGTCCAGACCCTGTGGCCCGGTCGGGGCGATGTCCACCGCGAACCCCTCGGCCTGTAGGCCGCGTTGCAGGGCACCCGCCAACCGGGTCTCGTCCTCCACCACCAGCAACCGCACCCCACAAGCGTGCCACCCGGCTGAACGGACCCACAGGTCCTCTCAGCGCGCTCACAGGGCAACCGGCGCAGGATGTCATCAGGAGGTGTACAGCATGTCAATCCTCACCCGACCCACCCTGCGCTGGGCGATACCGGTCACCGCGGTCGCTGTGGTCATCGGTGGCGGCGCGGCCATCGGTACGTTCGCCGCCGAGGCGGAGCCGAGCCTGCCGCCGCGTACCGCAGCCCAACTCCTGGTGGACCTGCAGACGTCCCGCCTGGAGGGGCTCTCCGGCACCGTGGTCCAGCGCGCCGACCTGGGGCTGCCCGCCGTGGCCGGACTCGCCGGGGCCGCCGCCGGTGACCTGGGCGCCCTGGTGGACGGCACCAACACGCTCCGGGTCTGGTACTCCGGGCCGGACCGGCAGCGGATCGCCCTGATCGGCACCCTCGGTCAGAGCGACCTGATCCGGGACGGCCGGGACGTCTGGGCGTGGAGCAGCCGTACCAACGAGGCGGTCCACCACACCCTGTCGACGGAGAACGGGACGAAGGCGGCGCCGAGCGAGTTGCCGGCCACCCCGCAGCAGGCTGCCGATTTGGCGCTGGCCGCGATCGACCCGAGCACCGAGGTGAGCGTGGGCCGGTCGGCGACGGTGGCCGGCCGGGACGCGTACGAACTGGTCCTCGACCCCCGGGACGACCGGTCGCTGGTCGCCCAGATCCGCATCGCGATCGACGCCACCGAGCACATCCCGCTGCGCTTCGAGGTGTTCGCCACCGGTGCCGACCGGGCGGCCTTCGAGGTGGCCTTCACCCAGGTCGACTTCCGGCGCCCGGACGCGGCCCAGTTCCGGTTCAACCCGCCGCCCGGTGTGAAGATCGTCGAGGGCTCGGAAAAGGGTTCGGAGAAGGGCTCGGAGAAGGGTGCCGGGCCGGAGCGGAAGCCGGGGGCGACGCCGGACGGCGGGCCGAAGACGGTCGGCACCGGTTGGACCACCGTCGTCGTCGCCCAGGGCGACCCGCTCGGCGAGGTCGGCAAGAAGGCCGGGGAGAAGGCGGCCGGCGGGACCACCGAGGAGAAGGCCGCCGCCGACCAGATCGCCGGTCTGCTGAGCGGGCTGACCAGGGTCAGTGGGGACTGGGGCAGCGGTCGGCTGTTGACCAGCCGGTTGTTCAGCGTTCTGATCACCGACGACGGTCGGCTGCTGGCCGGCGCGGTCACCCCGGAGCGGTTGTACGAGGTGGCCCGGGGCTGACCCGGGGCCCGCAACGGCCGCGTGCCTCGCAGGGGACGCGTCACCGCACGAACGAGGGGTGCGCACCATCTGGTGCGCACCCCTCGACCATGTCCCGGGTCGCCGTTGGCCGGTAGACCGGAAGGCGCTATCTTCGACAGTTCAGGCACAAAAATAGCCGCATGAGAATGCGGCTAGCGCGCCCAGTCTAGCTTACGGGAGATAGTTTGTCAAGCCACTCCGGCGCCCCCGCTGACCCACGACCCGGGTCGGCCGACGACGAGATCGGCCCCGAGCAGGAGTACGTCTCCATGCTCTACGACCGGCTGGACGACCTGCGCGAGCAGGCCGCCGCCCGGCTGGCCGCAGAGTTACGGGCGACCGGCGGCACCTACCAGGCGCGCTCCCAACGGGACAGCGCCGTCGGCATGTACGCCGAGCAGGTCGACCAGTACTCCGCCGTCGAGAACGGCCTCTGCTTCGGCCGGCTGGACCTCACCGACGGAACCCGCCAGTACATCGGCCGGATCGGCATCTTCGAGCCGTCGGGCGGGCACGAACCGCTGCTGATGGACTGGCGGGCCCCGGCCGCGCGTCCGTTCTACCTGGCCACCGCCGCGTCCCCGCAGGGCGTACGCCGCCGACGGCACCTGCGGACCCGGCACCGGAAGGTGGTCGCCCTCAACGACGAGGTCCTCGACCTGGCGAGCGCCTCCCCCACCGCACACGAGGGGCTGACCGGCGAGGCGGCCCTGCTGGCCGCGATGAACGCCAGCCGCACCGGGCGGATGGGCGACATCGTGGAGACCATCCAGGCCGAACAGGACCGGGTGATCCGCTCCGAACTGGGCGGCGTCCTGGTCGTCCAGGGTGGCCCGGGCACCGGCAAGACGGCGGTCGCGCTGCACCGGGCCGCGTACCTGCTCTACACCCACCGGCGGGAACTCTCCACCCGGGGCGTCCTGCTCGTCGGGCCGAACGCCACCTTCCTGCGCTACATCTCCCAGGTACTGCCCACCCTCGCCGAGACCGGGGTGCTGCTGCGTACCCAGGGGGAGCTCTTCCCCGGCGTGGTCGCCGACGCCGCCGAGCCGGCGGAGGCCGCCGCGGTCAAGGGGCGGCTGCTGATGACCGAGGTGATCGCCGCCGCCATCGCCGACCGGCAGGAGGTCCCCGACGACGGGCTCGACGTCGAGGTCGACCAGTACGTCCTCGCGCTCACTCCGGACACCGTGGCGGCCGCCCGGGACCGGGCCCGCCGGACCGGCAAACCGCACAACCTGGCCCGGGCGGTCTTCGACATCGAGGTCGTGCACGCCCTCACCGCCCAGGTGGCCGAGCGGATCGGCGCCGACCCGCTCGGCGGGGAGAACCTGCTGGACGAGGCGGACCTCGCCGAGATCCGTCGGGAACTGGCCGCCGAACCGGAGGTCCGGGCCACCCTGGACGGACTCTGGCCGGTCCTCACCCCGCAGCAGCTGCTCGCCGACCTCTACGCCGACCCGGACCGGATCGCCACCGCCGCCCCGCAGCTCACCGACGCCGAGCGGGCCCTGCTGCACCGGCAGCCGGGTGGCTGGTCCCCGGCGGACGTACCGCTGCTGGACGAGGCGGCGGAGCAGCTCGGTGAGGACGGCCGGGAGATCGCGGCCCGCGCCGAACGGGCCCGTCGGGCGCAGCTCGCCCAGCGGGAGTACGCCGAGGGGGTGCTGGAGATCGCCCAGGGCTCCCGGTCGATCGACCTGGAGGACGAGCCGGAGGGCGAGATCCTCAGCGTCACCGACCTGCTCGACGCCGACCGGCTGGGCGAGCGGCAGGAGACCGGGGAACGGCTCACCACCGCCCAGCGGGCCGCCGCCGACCGGAACTGGGCGTTCGGCCACATCATCGTCGACGAGGCGCAGGAACTCTCCCCGATGGCCTGGCGGGTTCTGATGCGCCGCTGTCCCAGCCGGTCGATGACCATCGTCGGCGACGTCGCCCAGACCGGTGCGCTGTCCGGTACGGCCTCCTGGGACGAGGTGCTGGAGCCGTACGTGGCGCAGCGCTGGCGGCTGGAGGAGCTGACCGTCAGCTACCGGACGCCGGCCGAGATCATGGCCGTCGCAGCCGGGGTGCTGGCCGCCATCGACCCGGCGCTACGCCCACCCCGCTCGGTACGCGAGACCGGCGTGCCGCCGTGGGACCGGCGGGTGGCACCGGCGGCACTCGCCGGGGAACTCGTCGCCGCCGCCGTCGCCGAGGCGGACACGGTGGGCGACGGTCGGCTCGGGGTGATCGTCCCGGCCGGGCGGGTCACCGAGCTGGGTACCGCGATCAGCGCCGAGCTGCCCGAGGCGGCGGTCGGTGAGCACCCCGAACTGGAGAGCCGGGTGGTGGTGCTCACCGTGCCGCAGGCCAAGGGGCTGGAGTTCGACTCGGTGATCGTCGTGGACCCGGACCGGATCGTCGCCGAGTCCCCGCGCGGGCACAGCGACCTCTACGTGGCGCTGACCCGGGCCACCCAACGCCTCGGCATCCTCCGCCCCACCACATGAAAGGAAGGGCCCCCTATTAACGTTTTCGGTAGAGGAAGGGCCCCTTGTTAACACCCCTTCCCCGGGTCGCCTCCGGCGGGGCCGGTCAGCGGTCGGTGAAGTTGCCGACCTGACTGGCCTCGCTGGACTGGTCGCTGGTCGACCCCCGGGCCGGGGTGCTCATGCCACCGGTGGTGGCGTCCCCGGTGGTGGTCGGCGCGACCTCCGGGTGCTTCTCCGGGGACCGGGCGATCCGCCGGACACTCGCCGGACCGGCCGTACCACCGGTGGTGGTGACCGCTCCCTGGCCCCGGGTCGGGCCGCCGTCCCGCAGCACCTCCGGGTCGATGTCCACGTCCGCCGGGTCGTCGACGTCGGTCTCCTGGAGTACGCGCCGCTCGTCGGTCTGCGGCACGGTCACCTCGTCGAGTGCGCCGGGGCCGTAGTGGCCACCGGCGATCCGCTGCTCGGCCCGCCGCGCGGCTTCCCTGGTCACGTCGTCCTCGCGCACGTCCACCACCTCACAAAGTGTCGGTACGTCCGAGCCTGCCCGCGATCACCGGGACTAAACGCCACGCCGGCAGCCACCGGCCGGCAGTCACGCCGCACCCCGGCGAGGCGGGCGGACCCGCGCCCCCCGCGCCCCCGAGCCACGGCACCGGGCACCGGGCACCGGGCACCGGGCACCGGAGAGTCGTGACATCGGGTCGACCGCCGGCGGTTTCCCGGTCGGGGCAACGGGTAGCCAGGGCGTGGTCCCGCCGGCACATGCCGCACCGCGACCGGAACGCGGGAGCGGGGCAGGGCCAAGCAGTACGACTCATCGAATCCTGAAGGAGGACAGATGAGCACGCAGGCCGCATCCGCACGACCGATGAACCGGACCATCCAGGAGGCGCCGACCCGGCCGATGCCGGCGGTGCAGCACGACGGGTACCGGGAGCCGCCGATGCGGGCCCCGGGTACCGAGACCAAGAACGCGCTCCGGACCACCGAGTTCTGGATCTACATCGCCGCGGTGGTCGGTGTTCTGGCGGCATCGCAGCTCGTCGGGCAGAACTCGGTCGGGGTGGACATCTTCCGTGCCCCGCAGGCGTGGTTCTTCATCACCCTGCTGACCATCGGTTACCTGGGCAGCCGGGGACTGGCCAAGGCCGGTAGCGCCTTCCGTAGTGGTGAGGAGCGGGCCACCCGTCGCTGACCACCGGGAACGGCGTCAGGACGTAGCGACGTCCGGTGGCCTGTGGGGATCGATCCCCGCAGGCCACCGTGCCGTGCTGCCAGGTCGACTACTCCTCGAAGTCGTCGCCGAAGTCACCCTCGAACGCATCCTCGATCAGCTCCCCGGCAACGAGCCCACCGGCCACCCCGAGCGCCGCGCCGGCGGCCATCCCGCCCATGCCGTGCCCCCGACCGTGGCCGCCGTGGTGACCGGCGAAGCCGTGGCCGCCGTGACTGCCGTACCGGGAGGTTGTCTCCCGCAGCCAGCCGTCGACCACCTGGGTCCAGTCCAGTCGGTCCGCGTCGGTGTGCGCCACGGTGTACCGGCCGAAGGTGTCCTGCCCCGGGGTGAACAGCCCGCCGCGCTTGTCGCACTCCAGGATGACGTCGACGCCACGCTGGTTGGTGACGAAGGTCAGCTCCACCTGGTTGATGGTCTGCGCGTACTGCGGCGCGGCGTAGTACTCGATCTCCTGGTAGAACGGCAGGGTCTGCTGCACCCCGTAGATGTGCCCGCGTTCCAGGTCGGCACTGTGGAACCGGAAGCCGAGCTGCGAGAACGCCGCCAGGATGCGCTCGTGTACCGGCAGCGGGTGCACGGACACCTGGTCCAGGTCGCTCTTGTCGACCGCCCGCGCCACCGCCACCTCGGTCCGCAGCCCCATCGTCATGCCGTGCAGGCGCTGGCCGTACACGTCGGTGATCGGGGTCTCCCAGGGCACCGGGAGCTGGAACGGGATGGCCAGTTCCTGGCCGGGGGCGAGCGGGAACGGGCCGCTGACCGGCATCCGGTGGAACTCCATGATGCCGGCGTACTCGGTGTCCCCGCCCTCGATCTCGACCCGGGTGACCAGGCTGACGCTGATCTGCTCGATGTTCGCCGCAGCATCGCCACCGCGCAGGTTGACCTGGCCGTCCAGGCTCAGACCCGGCCGGGTGTCGGGGTTGGTCAGGACGGTGTCCACACTGGGTCCGCCGACTCCGAACGCGCTCAACATCTTCTTGAAGACCATGCCGTGGTACCCCCGGGGGAATCGCACCGGCTCTCCGGGGCGGAGCCGGACGCTACTCTGCGCACCCTAACCGTTGTGGCTGGGAAGTGCCTGGGAGCACGCTGACGTCGACGTCAGGCTGATCACCCGATCCGGCAGTCGGCCACCGCGACCGCGTCGTCGGCGAGCGCGTCGGCGCGTACCCGGGCCCGGTCGCCGATCAGGGTACGGGCGGCCCGGATGTCGGCCGGGCGGCCCATGGTCACCGCGCCGACGAGTTGGTCGGCGCGGGTGAGGAACGCGGTGAACCGCCGGTCGGCGGGGTCACCCCGCAGCACACACCGGTCGGCGGCCTCGGGCCAGCCGGTGACCTGGAGGTTGTGGCCGTACTGGTCGGACCAGCACCAGGGCACCTCGGCGAAGTCGACCGCCTCCCCGGCGACCGCCCGCCCCACCGTGGTGCCGTGGTTCTGCGCGCCCTGCCAGTGTTCGATCCGGCAGCGCCCGCCGAGCACCGGCTCGGGGCGGTTCGCCACGTCACCGGCGGCGTAGATCGCCGGGTCGGCGGTGCGGCCCGCCCCGTCGACGCAGATGCCGTCGTCGACCAGCAGCCCGGCGGCGAAGGCCAGCTCGGCGTTGGGCTGCATGCCGACGGCGACCACCACCACCGGCGCGGACCAGGAGCGCCCGTCGGCGGCGGTGACCACGACCCGGTCCCCCTTGTCGACGAGGTCGACGATGCGGACCCCGGTGCAGAGTTCGGTGCCGTGGGCGGCGTGCAGGTCGGCGTACATCCGGCCGAGGTCGGGTGGGAGCAGCCTGGGCAGCGGCCGGGCGGCGGTCTCCAGCAGGGTCACCTCGCAGCCCATCGACCGGGCGCTCGCGGCGATCTCCGAGCCGACCAGGCCGGCGCCGACGACGACCAGCCGGTCCGCGCGGGCCAGCGCCGCGTGCAGGTCGGGTACGTCGGTGGCGGCGCGCAGGGTGTGGATGCGCGGGGAGTCCGGGCCGATCCGCCGGGCCCGTCCGCCGGTGGCCAGCACCAGCCGGTCGTACGCCAGGGTCCGGCCGTCGGCGAGGGTGACCTGCCGGGCGGCCGGGTCGACGGCGGCGGCCGGAGTGCCGGGGAGCAGCTCGACCTGCTGGTCGGCGTACCAGCCGGCGGGTCTGATGGCGAGCTGGTCGAGGGTCTTCTCGCCACGGAGCAGTTCCTTGCTCAGTGGTGGCCGGCGGTAGGGCAGCCCCTCCTCGGCCCCGACCAGGACGATCTCACCGGCGAACCCGGCGGCCCGCATCCCGGTCACGGCGCTGACCCCGGCGATGCCGGCGCCGACCACCACGACCCGCTCCGGTGCGGTCACGGCTCAGGCCGGGGTCACTTCGACCATGCTGAAGTCGGCCTTGGCCGCCCCGCAGTCCGGGCAGTACCAGTCGTCGGGGATGTCCTCCCAGCGGGTGCCGGGGGCGATGTCCTCCTCCGGCCAGCCCTTGGCCTCGTCGTACTCGAAGCCGCACTGCTCGCAACGCCACACCTTCATGGTGTCCTCCGGTCAGGTCGTCATCGCCCGGGTCGACGGTCCGGTGTCCGGTGCGCTGTCCCCGGGCGGGCGGCATCAGGCGGATCGATTCTGTCCGAGGTACCCACCCGGGGGCCACCCCGGACCGGACCGACACCGACCGGGTCGCACGAAAGCGCAGCTCAGGGCGGTCTGACGGGTGCCGTCGGTCCGCAATAGATCTTTCAGTCCGCAGGGGCCGGGCCCGTCCGGAGACGGGCCCGGCCATGACGTGGTGGTGCGGACGGTCAGCTCGCGGTGCAGGTCGCCGCCGGGACCGCGTTGGTGCCGTTCCAGCTCGCGATGAACCCGAAGCTGGTGCTCGCGCCGGCGCCCACGACGGCGTTGTAGTCCACGTTGCGCGCGGTCACGTTGGCCCCGCTGCTGGTCAGGTTGGCGCTCCAGGACTGGCTCACGGTCTGGCCGTTGGCGTACGTCCAGGTCACCGTCCAGCCGTTGAGGGCCTGCGCCCCGGCGGTCACCTTGACCTCACCCTGGAAGCCGCCCTGCCAGCTGTTGACGATCGTGTACGTCGCCGTGCAGGTCTTCCCGGTC
>NZ_WVUH01000369.1 GCF_017614955.1 Micromonospora echinofusca | reverse complement strand
GCGGGGGGCACCGGCGCGGATCCCGTCCAGCGCGGCGCCTCCAGCCGGGTGGGGGCCGGACCGGGCGGTTCCGCCGGGCCGCCCACCGGGTCGGTGTGCTCCGTCCCGGCGTTCTCCGTCCGGGCCTCGGCCCCGGCGTTCTCCGCCCGGGTGGTCTCCGCCGGCACCGGGGTGGTCTCCGGGCCGGTGGTCGCCGATTCGGTGGTCTCCGCCGGTACCGGGGTGACCTCCGGCCGGGTGACCTCCGGTTCGGTGATCTCCGGTCGGGTCGGTTCGGGCTGGTCAGCGGGGACTGCCGGGTCGCCGGCGCGGGGCGCGGGCACGCCCCGGGGCGGCTCGGCGGCCGGTGGTTCCGCCTCCGGCTGCGGCTGGAGCATCGCGGCAATCTCCTCTCGGGCCGCACCGAGGTTAGTACCGCTGTGCCAGTTGTGGTGGATCGAGGGCGGCGCCCACGGACGGCGCCCGACCCGTCCGTGGCCGACCGGCCGCCACCGTCGGGGCGGCTCCGGAGAGCCGCGTACCCTTGGACATCATGAGCGTCCCGTCGACCGCATCGCGCCCCGCTGTGGCGAATTCCGTCTGGCCGCGGCTGGAGCCGCTGCTGCCCCAGGTGACCAAGCCCATCCAGTACGTCGGTGGCGAGTTGGGTGCCGTGGTCAAGGACTGGGATGCCGCCACGGTCCGCTGGGCGCTGATGTACCCCGACGCGTACGAGGTCGGGCTGCCCAACCAGGGCGTGCAGATCCTCTACGAGGTGCTCAACGAGCTGCCGGACGTGCTGGCCGAGCGGACCTACGCGGTCTGGCCGGACCTGGAGAAGCTGATGCGGGCGCACGGGGTCCCGCAGTTCACCGTGGATGCGCACCGGCCGGTCGGTGACTTCGACGTCTTCGGGGTCTCGTTCTCCACCGAGCTGGGCTACACCAACCTGCTCACCGCGATCGACCTGGCCGGGATCCCGCTGCTCGCGGCGGACCGGACCGACGCCGACCCGGTGATCGTGGCCGGCGGGCACGCCGCGTTCAACCCGGAGCCGATCGCCGACTTCGTCGACGCCGCCGTGCTCGGCGACGGCGAGGAGGCGGTCCTGGAGATCACCGACATCGTCCGGCAGTGGAAGTCCGAGGGTTCCCCCGGCGGCCGGGACGAGCTGCTGCTGCGGCTGGCCCGCACGGAGAGCGTCTACGTGCCGCGTTTCTACGACGTGGACTACCTGCCGGACGGCCGGATCCAGCGGGTCGTGCCGAACCGCCCCGACGTGCCGTTCCGGGTGCACAAGCGCACGACGATGGACCTGGACGCCTGGCCGTACCCGAAGAAGCCGCTGGTCCCACTCGCCGAGACGGTGCACGAGCGGTACGCGGTGGAGATCTTCCGGGGCTGTACCCGGGGGTGCCGGTTCTGCCAGGCCGGCATGATCACCCGTCCGGTCCGGGAACGGTCGATCACCACGGTCGGGCAGATGGTCCGCGACGGGCTGGAGTTCTCCGGGTTCCACGAGGTGGGCCTGTTGTCGCTGTCGTCGGCCGACCACTCCGAGATCGGCGACATGTGCTCCGGCCTGGCCCAGCAGTACGAGGGCACGAACGTGTCGCTGTCGCTGCCGTCGACCCGGGTGGACGCGTTCAACATCGACCTCGCGCAGGAGTTGTCCCGTAACGGGCGGCGGACCGGTCTCACCTTCGCCCCGGAGGGCGGCTCCGAGCGGATCCGCAAGGTGATCAACAAGATGGTGTCGGAGGAGGACCTCATCCGCACCGTGGTCACCGCCTACACCAACGGGTGGCGGCAGGTGAAGCTGTACTTCATGTGCGGGCTGCCCACCGAGACCGACGAGGACGTGCTCCAGATCGCCCGGATGGCGCACGAGGTGATCAAGGCGGGGCGGGCCGCGACCGGCTCGAAGGACATCCGCTGCACGGTCTCGATCGGCGGGTTCGTACCCAAGCCGCACACCCCGTTCCAGTGGGCCCCGATGGAACGGCCCGAGGTGATCGACGGCCGGCTCAAGCTGCTCAAGCAGGCGATCAACAGTGACCGGTCGCTGGGTCGGGCGATCGGTTTCCGGTACCACGACGGCGAGCCGTCGCTGATCGAGGGGCTGCTCTCCCGGGGTGACCGCCGGGTCGGTGCGGTGATCCGCCGGGTGTGGGAGAACGGCGGCCGGTTCGACGGCTGGAGCGAGCACTTCTCGTACCAGCGCTGGGTGGACGCCGCCACCGAGGTGCTGCCCGGGTTCGGGGTCGACCTCGACTGGTACACCACCCGGCAGCGGGACGAGCTGGAGGTCCTGCCCTGGGACCACCTCGACTCGGGCCTAGACAAGGACTGGCTCTGGCAGGACTGGCAGGACGCGCTCTCGGAGTACGAGCAGGACGACTGCCGGTGGACGCCCTGTTTCGACTGCGGGGTCTGCCCGTCCATGGACACCGAGATCCAGATCGGGCCGACCGGTCGGAAGCTGTTGCCGTTGACCCCGATCGGCGGCAGTGGGCTGAAGGTTCCGACCGGCGCCCCGCAGTAGTGACGCCGCGGGGGCGCCGGGGAGCCGTCCGCAGGTGTGGCCGGAGAACCGCGTCCACACCGTGGACACCGACCGTGGCGCCCACCGCCTCCCGGGTCGATCATGACGTTATGGTCAGGCGGCACCACGTGACGCCGGTCACCTCTTCATGATCAACCGGTTCTGACTTCCGAGGAGCACGACGATCAGCAGAAAACCACAGCCCGAGGGCGGCCAGGCCCCGGTCGTCCAGCGCATCCGGATCCGGTACGCGAAGCGGGGCCCGCTCCGGTTCACCTCGCACCGCGACTTCGCCCGAGCCTTCGAGCGGGCCCTGCGCCGGGCCGGCGTACCGATCGCCTTCTCCCAGGGCTTCACCCCGCACCCGAAGATCTCCTACGCCAGCGCGGCACCCACCGGAGTGGCCAGCGAGGCCGAGTACCTGGAGATCGGTCTGCGGGAGGCGGTCGACCCGGGCGAGCTGCGCGCCGCGCTGGACGCCGCGCTCAGCCCCGGCCTGGACGTGTTGGACGCGGTCGTCGCCACCGGCGGAAGCCTGGCCGACCGGATCGAGGCGTCACACTGGCGGGTCGAACTGCCCGGTGTCGACCCGGCTGTGCTCCGGCAGGCGGTCGCCGCGTTCGCCGCCGCGCCGGAGGTACCCGTCGAGCGGATGACCAAACAGGGCAGGCGGACCTTCGACGCACGTGGGGCCGTCAATCACATCGATGTCATCGAGTCCACCCCGGCGCCTTCCGAGGTCGCAGCCGTCCCGTGTGCGATACTCGACCTAGTCGTACGGCAGGTCACCCCGTCCGTACGACCCGATGACGTCCTTTCCGGCCTCCGCGTGGTGGCCGACCTGGAGCCGCCGGTGCCGCCTCGGGCGACCCGTCTGGCGCAGGGCACGCTGACCGCGCAAGGAGGGATCGCGGATCCGTTGGAGGCGGACCGCGACGGGGTAGGCATCGGTGAACGCTGACCGGCAATCCGGTCGGTGGTCAGGTAGGCAGACTTCGGTGGTCGCGCACCTCGCGTGCCGCCGGAAACACTTTGCGGCAACCCTGCGTGGCAGCGCTCACCCGCGCCCGGGGAAGCCAGAACTGGAGAACGTCCAATGCTCGACAACGAGCCCGAGGGCGGCGAACGGACCGGTTCACAGCCGGCCGGCGACGCCACCGACAGCACCGGGACCGCACCCGTCCGGCGTACCCGCGCCACGCGCCGCCGGAGCACCCCGCTGACCGACCAGGGCGAGGCGCCGGTCGCCGCGCCCTCCACCGTTGGCCCGGCCAGCGGCGAGGCCCTCCAGGCCGAGGTGCTCACCCCGGTCGCGGGCGAGGGGGAGACCGCACCCAAGCCCACCCGCCGGCGCCGGAAGGCGACCACCGCCGAGCCGGCGTCGACCGAGGCACCCGTGGTGGCCACCGGGGCGGTGGAGGCGACCGACGAGGTCGTACCCCCGGTCAAGGTGACCCGTACCCGGCGGAAGAAGGCGGTACCTCCGGCGGCCGAGCCCGGTGCGGCCGGAACGACCGCCGCCGAGCCCACCGTGACCACCGGCGCGCCGACCTCCACGGCGCAGCCCGGTACCCAGGTGAGCGGGGCGACCAGCGGCGCGGCCGACACCGCCGGGGAGGTGCCGCCGGGGGTCGGCGTGCCCGGCCCCACCGCCGGGTCGACCGGCGGCGAGCCGGCCGCCGTCGAGGAGGAGCCGCGTACCACCCGGCGACGGCGGGCCGCGCTCTCCGCGCCGGTGGTGCTCTTCATGGCCCCCGAGCCGGAGTCGTTGCCGGCCCGGACCACCCCGGCCGAGCCCGTCGAGGCGGCCACCGGGGCCGAGGAACCGGCCGAGCCCGCCGAGGGGCCGCGCCGTCGCCGCCGTGGCCGGCGCGACGCCGAGGTCGTCGAGGCCGCGCCGCTGGAGGAAACCGTCGCCGAGGCCGAGGAGACCGAGGCCGAGGAGGACGGGGACGAGGACGAGAGCGCTGCGGCCCGTCGTCGCCGCCGCCGGGGTCGCCGGGGCCGGGGCCGGGGCAAGGGCGGCGCCGACGAGACCGAGGACTACGACACCGAGGAGACCGCCGAGGGCGAGGTCGAAACCGAGGCTGAGGCCGAGGCTGAGGGCGAAGCCGAGGGTGAGGGCGACGAGGAGGACGAGACCGAGGGCGGCGACGGGCTGACCCGTCGGCGTCGTCGCCGTCGCCGTCGTGGTGCGGGCGAGGCCGACACGGCCACCGCCGACGACGGTGTACCGACCGTCGTCAAGATCCGCGAACCACGGCGCACCGTCGACGAGGTGCAGGGTGTCTCCGGCTCGACCCGGCTGGAGGCGAAGCGTCAGCGTCGCCGGGACGGGCGGGAACAGCGCCGGACCCGGCCGCCGATCCTGAGCGAGTCGGAGTTCCTGGCCCGCCGGGAGGCGGTCGACCGGGTGATGGTGGTCCGCCAGCGCGGCGACCGGACGCAGATCGCCGTCCTGGAGGACGGGATCCTGGTCGAGCACTACGTGACCCGTAACTCGGCCAGCACCATGGTCGGCAACGTCTACCTCGGCAAGGTGCAGAACGTCCTGCCCAGCATGGAGGCGGCGTTCGTCGACGTCGGGCGTGGCCGGAACGCGGTGCTCTACGCCGGTGAGGTCAACTGGGACACCACCGGCCTGGAGGGGCGGGCCCGCTCGATCGAGCAGGCGCTGAAGTCCGGCGACTCGGTGCTCGTGCAGGTGACCAAGGACCCGATCGGGCACAAGGGCGCCCGGTTGACCAGCCACATCGCGCTCTCCGGCCGGCACCTGGTGTACGTACCGCACGGCAACGCCTCGGGCATCAGCCGGAAGCTGCCGGACAACGAGCGCAAGCGGCTGCGGGACGTGCTCAAGAAGCTCGTCCCGGACGGCGCGGGCGTCATCGTCCGGACCGCCGCCGAGGGGGCCAGCGAGGACGAACTGGCCCGCGACGTCAAGCGGTTGCAGGCGCAGTGGGAGGACATCCAGGCCAAGGCGACCGAGGGCGGCGCCCCGGTGCTGCTCTACGAGGAGCCCGACCTGGTCATCCGGGTGGTCCGGGACCTGTTCAACGAGGACTTCCGGGAACTCGTGGTGCAGGGCGAGGAATCGTACGAGATGGTCGAGTCGTACCTTTCCCACGTCTCGCCCGACCTGGTGGCCCGGTTGCGCCGGCACACCGGTACGGCGGACGTCTTCGCCGAGTCCCGGATCGACGAGCAGATCCTCAAGGGCCTGGACCGGAAGGTCTTCCTCCCCTCCGGCGGTCACCTGGTCATCGACCGGACCGAGGCGATGACCGTGGTCGACGTGAACACCGGCAAGTACACCGGTGCCGGCGGCAACCTGGAGGAAACGGTCACCCGCAACAACCTGGAGGCGGCCGAGGAGATCGTCCGGCAGTTGCGACTGCGGGACCTCGGCGGCATCGTGGTGATCGACTTCATCGACATGGTGCTGGAGTCCAACCGGGAGCTGGTCCTGCGCCGGCTGACCGAGTGTCTGGGCCGGGACCGGACCAAGCACCAGGTCACCGAGATCACCTCGCTCGGCCTGGTGCAGATGACCCGGAAGCGGATCGGCGCCGGCCTGCTGGAGGCGTTCAGCGAGACCTGCGACTGCTGCAAGGGCCGGGGCGTGATCATCCACACCGAGCCGGTACCCGAGAAGGGCCGGTCCGGCGCGGGCGACAAGGTCAAGGCGGTGGCCTCGGCGAACGCGCCGGCCGCCGCCCCGGCACCGGCCGTCGAGACCCCGACCGGCGGGTCGTCGCGGCGGCGGGACCGCCGGTCCGCACCGGCGACCGCGCCGGAGCGGACCGTGGTGGAGGTGTCGGAGGACGACGACACCATGGGCTACGACCTGTCCCGCTACGAGGTCGACACCCCGGCCGCGCCCGAGGTGGCGGACGCCCAGCGGGGCGAGTCGGCCAGACTGGCCGGCGCCGACGACCCGGATGCGATCGGTGACGAGGACGAGGACCAGACCGAACCCGGCGGCGGTCGCCGCCGGGCGCGGCGCGGTGCCCGGCGGCGGACCCGCCCGTGACCGGCTGATCCGAGCAGACCCCGACGTTCGGCAGGGCCCCTTCCCAGGCACCATGGGAAGGGGCCCTGCGCCCGTCCCGGGCCGGTCC
>NZ_WVUH01000368.1 GCF_017614955.1 Micromonospora echinofusca | reverse complement strand
GCCCCGCCCCGCCCCGGTGATCATGAAGTTGTTGTCACGACACGCCGAACCGAGTGGCAACAACTTCATGATCAACGCGGGAATTCCGGCCGGGCGGGGCGTCCGTGACTACTTGAGCTGACCGGCGGTGAGGCCGGACTGGATCTGCCGCTGGAACATCACATAGACCGCCAGCACCGGCAGTACCGCAATGGTCAGTCCGGCGAACAGCTGCGAATAGTCACCGGCGTAGCCCTGGCTGACGGCAAGCGCGGCGAGCCCCTGGGCGAGTACCCATTTCGAGTCGTCGCCCTGCATCAGCACCTGGGGCAGCAGGAACTGGTTCCAGTGGCTGAGGAAATTGAAGATGCCGACGCTGATCAGACCCGGTCGGGCCATCGGCAGCATCACCTGGAAGAAGAGCCGGAAATGGCCGCAGCCGTCGACCAGGGCCGCCTCCGCGACCGCGGTGGGCAGGGTACGGAAGAACGCGGTCAGGAAGAACACCGTGAACGGCAGCGAGTACGCCGCGTACACCAGGATCAGCCCCGTCCAGGTGCCGAAAAGCCCGGCGTTACGTACCACGAAGAACAACGGAACGAGCGCCAGGAAGACCGGGAACATCAGTCCACCGACGAACAGGTAGTAGAGAACCTGCTTGCCCCGGAATTCGTAGCGGGCGAAGACGTACGCGGCGGTGGCGCCCATCAGCATGGTCAGGGTGACCGAGCCGGCGACCACGACCGCACTGTTGAGGAAGTACCGGCCGATCTGCGCCTCGGTCCAGGCCCGTACCCAGTTGTCGAACCGCAGTGCGGCCGGCAGCCCCCACGGGTCGGCCAGGATCTCCCCGTTGCTCTTGAACGAGGTGACGAACATCCAGAGCAGCGGCAGCGCGGTGAGCGCGCCCCAGAGCAGCAGGAAGCCGTGCGAGAAGAGGTTGGCGACGCCGAGTTCACGCCGGACCGGCCGGTCCGCAGCGGCCACCGGTGCGCCGGTGTCCTGCGCCGCCACCGGGGGTTCGAGAATGGTCACGAGTACTCGATCCGATCACGTCGGCCCGCCCGCAGCGCCAGGACCGCGACGGACAGGGTCAGGAAGAACATCACCACGCCGATCGCCGAGGCGTACCCGAACTTGGTCTCACTGCCGAACGCGGTGTCGTACATCCGCAGCCCGATGACGTCGGAGGAGAAGTTCGGGCCACCGTTGGTCATCAGCTGCACCAGGACGAAGGCGTCGAGAGCGGCGATGGCGAGATAGATCCAGGCCACCTGCACGGTGTCCCAGAGCAGCGGGATGGTGATCTTCCGCAGGGTGACCGACCGGGACGCGCCGTCGAGCATCACCGCCTCGTAGATGTCGCGCGGGATGGCGGACATCGCGGCGCCGAAGAGCACCACGTAGAAGCCGACGTTGCTCCAGACCATCACCGCCAGCACGCACCAGAAGGCGGTCCGGGGATCACCGAGCCAGCTCGGCGTGGGCAGGCCGAGGGCGCCCAGCGTGCCGTTGAGCAGCCCGCTGTTCGGGTGGTAGACCTCCTTCCAGAGCAGCGCGATGATCACCACGGAGAGCACCTGCGGGAAGAAGTAGACCGTGCGGTAGACCGACGTGCCGCGTACCCCGCTGACCCCGGCCCGACCCCGGCGCCCGCCCATGTTGAGCATGGTGGCGAAGAAGAGGCCGAGGATGATCGTCACCACCGGTACGACGGCGAGCAGCAGCGCGTTGTTCTTCAACGCGTTCCACAGGTAGCCGTCGTGCAGCAGGGTGCGGAAGTTGTCCAGCCCGACGGGGTTGGCGTCGGCGGAGTAGCCGAGCCAGTCGGTGGTGGAGATCTGGAACGCCTGGAGGTACGGCGAGACGACGAAGACGCCGTACAGCAGCAGTGGCGGCACCAGGAAGGTGATGATCAGCGGGTACTTGCCATGTCTCACGGTGTGTGACCTACTCCCCCAGGGCGGACGGCGGGGAGCCGGGGCGACGACCCGACTCCCCGCCGACGGGCGTCACGCCCGCTTGTACTTCGTGACCGAGGTGTCCGCGGCGATCGAGTCGGCGCCCTTCTGGCACTGGTCCAGGAACTCCGCCGGGCCGATCCGGCCGCTGAAGAACTCGCCGCACGCGGCGTCGACGAGGTTACGCTCCAGCTTGCGGTAGTAGTTGTTGTAGACCCAGTTGAAGCCGTTGGAGCCGGACGCCTCCAGCGCCTTGACCACGGTGTTCAGCCCGTACGGCAGCTCGACGCCCTCGGTGGCCCCGGCGACCACGGTGAGGCTGGCGACCTTCCGGGTGAAGTCCTGGGCGCCCTTCTTCGAGAGCATGGTCCGGAAGTACTCCAGGCCACCGGCGACGTTCTTCGCCTTGGCCGGCACCATGAACGGCTCACCGGCGGTGCCCCGGATCGCCGCGAAGGGCAGTTTGTCGCCGCTGCCGAGGCTCGGCGTCGGCGCGACGGTCATGTTGAAGCCTTCCGGGGTGACCGCCTTCTGCTCGCTCTCCAGCCACGAGCCGCAGGAGATGAAGGCCGCCTTGCCCTGGCACCAGGCGGTCTGCGACTGCTTGTGGTCGAGGCCGGACGAACCGGACAGGATGTAGCCGTCCTTGACGATCTGGTGCCAGGCGTCGGCGGCGGCCTTCATCCCGTCGGACTTCCAGGCGTTGGGCTCCAGGTTGTCGATCGCGGTGGCGACCTGCGGCCCGCCGAACTTGATCGCCGTGGAGATCACCGGCCAGCTCATGTAGCGGGGGTGGGCACCGGCGTACGTCCACGGGGCGATGCCGGCGGCCTTGATCTTCTTGCAGAGCGCGATGTGCTCGTCCCAGGTCTTGGCGTACTCCCAGCCCTTGTCGGCGAAGAGCTTGGTCGAGTGCCAGATGCCGTACACCGTGTAGGTGTAGTTCATCACCAGGTACCTGCCGTCGTACGAGCCGACCTCCACGGCACCTGGCAGCAGGGTCTCCCGCACCTTCTTGCCCGGGATGTCCAGGCTCGGGGCGTCGAGCAGTTCACCGAGGTCGGCCAGGGCCTTCTGGGAGACCAGACCGTTGAAGTCGATCTGGCCGGCACCGGAGTTGTTGACCACGTCCGGCGGCGTACCGTCGACGAACCGGGGCTGGAGGGTCTTGCTGATCTCCTGGGTCGCCGAGTGCTTGATCTGCGCCTTCGGGTACCGCTCCGTGTACATCGCCTCGTGCGCCTTGGCGTACTCCTCGCCGAAACCGCCGTTGAAGATGACCACCTCCAGCGGGGCGTCCTCCTTCACGCCGAGCGGGTTCTGCTCACTCTTGGTGCCCTGGTAGGCACCACCGTCACCGGAGTCCTTGTCGCCACCGGTGGCACAGCCGGTGAGCAGGGCGGCGGCGGGGGTGGCCAGCAGGCCGGCAGCGGCACTGCGACGCAGGATGTCACGCCTGTTCATGGTTTCTCCTCGGATCCGGTCCAGGCGGTAGCCGCAGTTCGGGGCACGGCTCCGCCGTTCGAGGCGCGGGGGCGGTAACGTTGCTTGTCTTCAATTACAAGAATGTTGCTGAAGAATTCTTACGGCAGTAACGGGCGGACTTCAAGACCCGACGCCCGAACCGTTATCAGCGGCCAACCGGCGATCACGCTGGGTAGCCTGAGCCCATGCGCCGCGCGGGCCGACTACGGCAACTCGCCGACCGTACCCCGGCCAGCCGGGAACGGTACGTCGACCTGCTGCGCGTGGTGGCCATCGTCATGGTGGTACTCGGTCACTGGACGGTAACCGTGATCGGGTACGACGCCAACGGCCGCCCCACCGGCCGGTCCACGCTGCCCGATCTGTCCTGGGCGTACCCGTTGACCTGGCTGGCCCAGGTCATGCCGGTCTTCTTCCTGGTGGGGGGATTCGCCAACGCGGCCTCGTTCACCGCCCACCGTCGCCGGGGCGGCGGGTCGGCCGGGTGGCTGCTGGACCGCGCCGCCCGGCTGCTGCGCCCCACCACCGCCCTGCTGCTCGTCCTCACCCTCGCCGCAGCGGTCGCCCGGCTGCGCGGCGTCGGGGCCGGCGAGGTACGCACCGTGGTCTGGTTCGCCACCATCCCGCTCTGGTTCCTCTGCGCCTACCTGGCGGTGGTGGCCCTGACCCCGGTGACGTACCCGCTGCACCGCCGCTTCGGAGTGGCCGTACCGCTGGTGCTGGTGGCTCTGGTGGCCGCCGGTGACCTGGCCCGGTTCGCCGGGGCGGCGGGGCTGGCGACGGGGAGCTACCTGTTCGGCTGGCTCGCCGTACACCAGGTCGGCTTCGCCTGGCAGGACGGCCGGTTGCGCCCCGGCCGCCGCACCGGTCTGCCGCTGCTGGCCGGCGGCTTCGGCGCCCTACTGCTGCTCACCGTCGTCGGCCCGTACCCGGTGGTCATGCTCGCGGTGCCCGGCGAGCGACTGGACAACGCCTCGCCGCCGAGCCTGGCGCTGCTGGCCGTCGCCACCGCGCAGCTCGGCCTGATCCTGCTGCTACGCGACCGGGCACAGCGGTGGCTGTGCCGGCGCCGGCCCTGGTTGGTGGTGATCGCGCTCAACGGGGTGGTGCTGACCGTGTTCCTCTGGCACCTGAGCGCCGCCGTGCTGCTGGTCGGCGCGCTGGACGCGCTGCACCTGCTGCCCACCCCGGCGGTCGGTACGGCCACCTGGTTCGGCTGGCGGCTACCGTGGCTGCTGCTGCTGAGCCTGGTCCTGGCCGGGCTGGTCGCGGTCTTCGGGCCGGTGGAGGCGCGGGCCGCCCGCCGCGCACCGCCCCGCGCCGGCACCCCGGGGTCGAACGTGCTCACCGTGGTCGCGTTCGCGGCGGCGCTGACCGGCCTGCTGATCAACAGCATGACGCCGAAGGCCGCCCCGGAGCCACTCGGCGTCCCGGTCGCCGCGCTGGCGTGCTACCTGGCCGGAGCCGCCGTCCTGCGGCTGCTCCGACCAGCCTCCCCTCCGGTCAGCTCTGGGTCGGGAAACCCAGGTTGACCCCGCCGTGCCGGGGGTCCAGCCAACGGCTGGTCACCACCTTGCCCCGGGTGAAGAACCGCACCCCGTCCTCGCCGTGCGCGTGCAGGTCACCGAAGAGCGACGCCTTCCAACCACCGAAGGAGTAGTACGCCATCGGCACCGGGATCGGCACGTTGATCCCGATCATGCCGACCTCCACCTCGTGCTGGAATCGGCGGGCCGCACCCCCGTCGTTGGTGAAGATCGCCGTCCCGTTGCCGTACGGGTTGGCGTTGACCAGCGCCACCGCCTCGTCGTAGGAGGCGGCCCGGACCACCGACAGCACCGGACCGAAGATCTCGTCGGTGTAGACCGACATGTCCGGGGTGACCCGGTCGAAGAGCGTCGGACCGAGCCAGAAACCGTCCGCCGCGCCGTCCGGGACGACCTGCCGGCCGTCCACCACCAGCGTCGCCCCGGCCCGCTCGCCCGCCTCGACGTACCCGGCCACCCGGTCCCGGTGCGCGCCGGTGACCAGCGGTCCCATGTCACAGCCCCGCCGGCCGTCCCCGGTGCGCAGCCCGGCGATCCGGTCCGCGATCCGGGTCACCAGCGCATCGGCCACCGGTTCCACCGCGACCAGCACGGAGATCGCCATGCACCGCTCCCCCGCCGAACCGAACCCGGCGTTCACCGCCGCGTCGGCGGCCAGGTCCAGGTCGGCGTCCGGCAGCACCACCATGTGGTTCTTCGCCCCGCCGAGGGCCTGTACCCGCTTGCCGGCGGCGGTGGCCCGCTGGTGGACGTACCGGGCGACCGGGGTGGAGCCGACGAACGAGACCGCCCGGACCGTCGGGTGGTCCAGCAGCGCGTCGACCGCCTCCTTGTCCCCCTGCACCACGTTGAACACGCCCTCCGGCAGGCCCGCCTCGGCGAACCACTCGGCGAGCAGCAGCGCCGCGCTGGGGTCCTTCTCCGACGGCTTGAGCACCACGGCGTTGCCGCAGGCCACCGCGACCGGGATGAACCAGAGCGGCACCATCGCCGGGAAGTTGAACGGCGAGATCACCGCCACCACGCCCAGCGGCTGCCGCAGGCTGTACGAGTCGACCTCGGTGGAGACGTTCTCGCTGAACCCGCCGCGCAGCGCGGACGGGATGCCGCAGGCGTACTCGATGACCTCCAGGCCGCGTTGCACCTCCCCGGCGGCGTCGGCGAGGACCTTGCCGTGCTCGGCGGTGATCACCTCGGCGAGCCGGCCCCGGCGCGCGTGCACCAGCTCCCGGAAGGCGAACAGCACCGCCGTCCGCTTCGCCAGCGAGGCGTCCCGCCAACGCCGGGCGGCCCGGTTGGCCGAGGCGACCACCAGGTCCACGTCCGCCGCCGAGGCCAGCTCGACCCGGTCGGCCACCACCCCGGTGGCCGGGTCGTGGACGTCACCGTACCGCTGCGACGTGCCGCTGAACGGCTTGCCGTCGACGAAGTGTCCGATGCTCACGCCGCTCCGCCTTCCCCGGCCAGCACCTGGCGGATCGCGTCGACCAGGATGGCCAGCCCCTCCCGGGCCTCCTCCTCGGTCAGGGTCAACGGCGGCCCCATCCGGATCACGTTGCCGTGCAGACCGCCCTTGCCGACCAGCAGCCCGCCGGCCCGGCACGCCTCGAAGACCTCGGCGGTGGCCTGCGGGTCCGGTTCCGTGGTGCCGGGACGGACGAACTCCACCGCCAGCATCAGCCCCCTGC
>NZ_WVUH01000367.1 GCF_017614955.1 Micromonospora echinofusca | reverse complement strand
GCCCGCATCGGCGACGAGGACGAGATCGACAACCTGCGGGGTACCTCGGTGGTGAGTACCGGCTACGGGCCGGGATGCTGCTGACCGCCATCGCGGCGTCCTCCGTTGTCTGCTGTGGCGAATGGCTCGTGGAGCGCGGACGCGACGGCCAGCCCGGAATGGAGGGCTGTGGACAACGATGTCGGGAGAGCCGGCGCGGTGCGCGCCCGAGACACAGGGGTCGGGCGTCGTCAGTGGGCCGGACAGATCGCGCTGCGGACGCGGCCGTAATCAACGTGGCGGCGGGCCACGAGGCGGCGTTCCACAGCGGCGGTCATGCCGTCATGCTGCCACACCACCGTGGTCACGGCCAATGAATGCATGGTCCATCCCACATCACGGATCAGCTTTGCGGGGTCCGGCTAGGGGTGTCCCCCGGGGCGGCAATTGCGGCGATCCGCCGCCGAGAGGGCCGGCCGGGGTGACACGCTCGGTCCATGCGGCTGAGAGCGACCGGCGACAGGCCCGGCGCTCTGAACCGGTACGGCTGGATCTGGCCGGTGCTGGCCGTACTCGCCGTGACCGGGTACCGGCTGACCGGCGCCCAGCCGTGGCGGGACGAGCTGGCCACCTGGAGCGCCGCCGACCGGGACGTCGACGACCTGTTCCGGATGGCCGGCACCATCGACGCGGTCAACGCGCCGTACTACCTGTTCATGCACGGCTGGACAGCGGTCTTCGGTGACTCGGTCGCCGCCCTGCGGGCCCCCGCCGCGCTCGCCACCGCCGCCGCAGCCGGGCTGCTGGCGGTACTCGGCCGGCAGCTCTTCCCGGCCCGGACCGGACTGGTCGCCGGGCTGCTCTACGCGGTGCTCCCGAGCACCTCCCGGTACGCCCAGGAGGCGCGCTCCTACGCCCTGGCCACCGCGTTCGCGCTGCTCGCGTCGGTCCTGCTGGTCCGCGCACTGCGCCGGCCGACGGTCGCCCGCTGGGCCGGGTACGCGCTCGCGGTGACCGCGCTCGGCCTGACCCACCTGGTGGCGGCGACCCTGCTCGCCGGGCACGCGGTGGCGGTGCTGACGGCCGGCCGGCGACACCGGGACCGGTGGTGGGGCTGGCTGCTCGCCGTGCTGCCGGCGGTGCTCGTGCTCACCCCGCTGGTGGTACTCGGCCGGGGTCAGCAGGGCCGGCAGCTCGACTGGGTGGATCCGCCGACCCTCGGCGACCTGGCCGTCCTCCCCAGTGTGCTGGTGCAGAGCGGCCAGGTCGGCGGGCTGCTGCTCGGGCTGGCCACGGTCGGGGCGGTCAGCCGGGGTCGGCGGGGGCTGGCCGTCGCCGGCTGCGTGCTGCTGCCCGTCGCGCTGCTCCTCGTCGTCGGGCTGGTCACCCCGCTGTGGGTACCGCGCTACCTGACCTTCACGGTGCCCTTCGGTTGCCTGCTCGCCGCCGTGGTACCCGGCATGTTGCGGCTGCCCGCCGCGCTGGTGGTGGTCGCCGTCACCGCCCTGCTGGGCGTCCCCGAGCAGGCCGCCCTGCGGCGTACCCACGAGTGGCCCCGGAGCGCGCCGGTCGACTACGCCGGGGCCGCCCGGATCGTCGCGGACGGGCAGCGCCCCGGGGACGCGATCGTCTACTCGCCCCGGGACGGCTGGCGGTTCCTGGACCTGGCGGTGGCGTACCACCTGCGCGGTCGGCCCCGGCCCCGGGACGCGCTGCTGGTGCGGGACCAGGCCGCCCGGGGTGACCTGTGGGTCGACGAGTGTCCCGACCCGGCACCGTGCCTGGCCGGGCACGACCGGGTGTGGCTGCTGGTCGCCGGCGCCCCGGCGGATCCGGCCGGCGCGGTCACCGGCGCCCGGGGCGCGGCCCTGCGGGCCGGTTACCGCACCGACCGGAGCTGGCGGGTTTCCGGGCTCACCGTGGCGCTGCTGACCCGCCGGTGAACCCCCGGCGGGGAACCCGGCGCCCCGGCGGACCGGCGGGCCGGCGGGACGGCGGGACGGCGGGACGGCGGCTCCGTTGGGCGGCTCAACGGGCCCGGGCGGCTCAACGGGCCCGCGCCGCCAGCGGGACGATGAGCACCGCCTCGGTCCCACCGCCGGCCCGGTTCCGCAGCTCGATGGTGCCGCGCAGCTCCCCGGTGGCCAGTGCCCGGACGATCTGGAGGCCGAGCCGCCCGGAGGAGTCCGCGTCGAACTGCTCGGGTAGCCCTCGCCCGTTGTCCGCGACGGTGACGTGCAACTGCTTGCGGAACCGGTGGGCGGAGAGCACCACCTCGGCCCCACCCGTCGCCGGCTCCCCCTCGGCGGGCGGCGGGAAGCCGTGCTCGACCGCGTTGAGCAGCAACTCGTTGAGGACCATCACCAGGGAGGTGGCGATCTCGGCGGGCAGGACCCCGAAGGTGCCCTCCCGGCGCATCCGCACCGCCACCTCGGTCGCGGCCACCTCGGTCGCCGCGCTCGCCACCCGGTCGACGATCCCGTCGAACTCGACCGCCTCGTCGCTGGACATGGAGAGGGTCTCGTGGACCAGGGCGATCGAGGCGACCCGGCGTACCGACTCCTCCAGCGCGACCTTGGCGGCCGGGATGCCGACCCGGCGGGCCTGGAGCCGCAGCAGCGCCGCCACGGTCTGGAGGTTGTTCTTCACCCGGTGGTGGATCTCCCGGATGGTGGCGTCCTTGGTGATCAGCGCCCGGTCCCGGCGGCGTACCTCGGTGATGTCGCGGACCAGCACCAGGGCGCCGATCGGCACTCCGGCGGGCATCAGCGGCAGGGCCCGGGTGAGCATGGTGGCGCCCCGGGCGTCCAGCTCCCGGCGGGGCGGGGCCTCGCCGCGCAGCGCGGCGAGCATCCCGTTGGCCACGTCGGTACCCTCCAGCGGGTCGGTGGCCAGCCGCCGGTTCAGCGCCGCGAGGTCCTCGCCGACCAGGTGGGCGGAGAAACCCAGCCGCCGGTACGCCGACTGCGCGTTCGGGCTGGCGTAGGTGACCTTGCCGCTGGCGTCCAACCGGATCAGCCCGTCCCCGACCCGGGGCGCCGAGGTCGTCTCCCCGGGGTGCCGGGGTGGCGGGAACGTCCCGTCGGCGACCATCTGGGCCAGGTCGTCGGCGGTGGTGAGGTAGTTCAGTTCGAGCTGGCTCGGGGTCCGGGCGGTGGAGAGGTTGGTGTCCCGGCCGACCACCGCGATCACCTCGGACTCCCCCTCGCCGCGCCGCAGCCGTACCGGGATCGCCTCGTGCCGGGCCGGCACGTCGCCGTACCAGACCGGATCGCCCTCCCGCCAGATCCGGCCCTGGCTGTAGGCGATGGTCAGGTGGGCGATCTCCGGCCCGCCGACGATCCGTCCCACCTGGTCGTCCTGGTACGCGGTCGGCGCGGTGGTCGGCCGGACCTGGGCGACGCAGAGGAACGTCTCGTCGTTGTCGACGGGTACCCAGAGCAGCAGGTCGGCGAAGGACAGGTCGGACAGGAGCTGCCAGTCCCCGGCCACCCGGTGCAGGTGGTCGATGTCGGCGGGCCGGAGGTTGGTGTGCTCCTCAGCGAGGTCGCGCAGCGTGGACACGGGGCAAGCCTGCCACGCCACGGGCGGTTCACAGCGTGGTGGTGACCTTCTTCAGCCCGCGCGGCGCGTCCGGATCCTCGCCCCGGGCCAGCGCCAGGGCCAGGGCGAGCTGTTGCAGCGGCAGGATGTCGAGCAGCGGGGCGTAGCGCTCGTCGACCTCGGGCACGTCCAGCCGGGCGGTCGCCCCGGCGATGTCGGCGGAGCCGACGGTGACCACGTCCGCGCCGCGCTCGCCGAGGCGGGGCAGCACCTCCCGCATCGAGTCGCCGCCGGGGCCGGAGCCGACCACGGCCAGCACCGGTACGTCCGGGTCGGTCATCGCCAGCGGGCCGTGCAGCAGGTCCGCCCCGGAGAAGGCGAGCGCGGGCAGGTAGGAGGTCTCCATCAGCTTCAGTGCCGCCTCCCGGGCCGTCGGGTAGGCGTACCCACGGCCGGTGGTGACCAGCCGGGCGGCGAACCGGTACCGGTGGGCGAGCTGGGCCGGGGTCCGGTCGGCGAGGGTGCGCTCGGCGAGTCCGGGGAGCGCGTCGAGGGCGGCCCGCTCGGCGGCGGGCAGTACCCCGTCGCCGGCCCGTACCCCCTCGACGAGCATCAGCAGGGCGAGCAGTTCGGCGGTGTACGTCTTGGTGGCGGCGACCGCGCGTTCGTGCCCGGCGCTGACGTCGACGGAGAGTTCGGCGATGCCGGCGAGCGGCGACGAGGGGGCGTTGGTCACCGCGACGGTGAGCGCCCCGGCGGCCCGGGCCACCCGGAGCACCTCGGCCAGGTCGGCCGAGCCGCCGCTCTGGCTGACCCCGACGACCAGCGCGTCGGAGAGGTCGGGTCGGGCCCCGAAGAGGGTGATGGCGCTGGGCGAGGCGAGCCCGGCCGGCAGGCCGAGCCGGATCTCGGTGAGGTACGCGGCGTAGAGGGCGGCGTGGTCGGAGGTGCCCCGGGCGGTGAACACCACGTGCCGGGGGCGGCGGGCGGCGATGGCGGCGGCCACCTCGGCGATCGCGGCGACCGGGCCGGTCTCCAGCAACCGCGCGTACCCGGCCGGCTGCTCCGCGATGTCGGCGGCCATTCCGGCTCCTGGATGTGTCACCCGTACCTCACCTCACGTCAACGATTGCGCGCTCCCCGCGCGTTTCATGCTCAGTCTTGCACGGTTCAGACTGATCGAGCAATCCATCGAGCATCAATGAGCAGTTGATCACCAATGGCGGCGATCATGGCCTAGGCTGCGCTGCGCAACCTGACGGGACCGAACCGTGAGCGAGAGGCCGACGTGTCCGAAGGAATGGACGATCCGCGCCTGAGCGCCGAGGGCGAACTGGCGCTGGCCCGGTTGGCACTGGCCGAGGGTGACCTGTCCCATGCCGCCGGTCACCTCGCCGTCGCCCTGACCCATGCCCCCACCATGCCCGAGGTGCATGAGGTACTGGCCCAGATCGCCGTCCGCGACCAGGGCGGGATAGACCTGTTCCCGCTGGACCGGCACGCCTTCATCGGGGCGGTGGTGGCCCGGGCGCACCTGCTCGCCGCCGCCGGCCGCCCCGCCGAGGGACTGGAACTGCTGGCCGCCGCGACCGCGCACGCACCCGAGGCGGACTGGGCCGGCGTGCCCTGGGTGGTCGCACCCGACCTCGGGCTGCGGATCACCCCGGACGTCGCCGCGCGGGTGCTGATGGGACTCTGCGCCGCGCTGCCCGACCCGGTACCCGCCGCGAACCGCCCACCGCTGACGCCGTACCTCGCCCTGGCCCGGCACGCCGTCACCGCACACCCCATGCACGGCCTGCTGCTCGGCGCGGCCTCCGCGCTGGCCCGGCGGCTCGGCGAGGTGGACCTGGCGCTCGACTGGGCCCAGCGGGGGGTGGAGGCGGCGCCGTCGAAGCTGGGCGAGGTCTGGCTCGGGTACGCCTACCGCAGCGCCGACCAGTTGGAGGAGGCGCTCGCCGCCCTGGAACGCGCCGTCGAGCACGACCCGGACGACCTGTCGGTGTACGCCGACATCGCGGGCACCCTCGCCGACCACGGCCGGTTGGACGCGGCGCTGACCTGGACCGACCGGGCGCTGGAGCGCGACCCGACGTTCGACTGCGCGGTGCACACCGCGCACCGGCTGCGCTACCGGCGGGACGGGGAACTGCACCACCTGGTCGGGCTGGCCGACTTCCAGCGGGAACATCCGGACGACTCGCACGAGCACAGCGACCTCGCCGAGTGCTGCCAGGGACAACCCTGGCTGGGGCAGCTCCCGACGGCCGGCGAGGCGGTGGTGGACGCGCTCCGGCGGGTACTCGCCGCCGGTGGCACCGGCGACCGGGCCGACGTGGTCGGCGAACTCCGGCTGAGCGGCCTGGAGGCGCCGAGTGCGCTGCGTACGGTGGCCGCCACGCTGCCCGGCCTCACCCTGGTGGTGGCCGCGATCGCCGAACCCGATCTGCGCCGGCCCCGGCGGCCCGGGGTGCGGGACCTGTGGCGCTGGGTGGACACCACGCCGGAGCCGGTCCCGGCGTCCCCGTCGGACGAGGCGGTCCGGCAGATCCGGCAACTCGCCCATCCGGCCTGGCCGCACCCGCCGGCCGCGTACGACGCGGCGGTACGGCTGGCCACGCTGACCGTGGACGACCTGCTCGCACTGCTGGTGCACCCGCCGGAGCCACCGGACACCCCGCTCGGCCGGGCGCTCACCGAGCACGACCCGACGCTCTGGGTACGGTGCGTCCAGGTGTGGGCGTGCCTGGGGCTGCTGCACCACCGCACCGACGAGCCGTGGCCGGACTCGGCCCGCCGGGCGGTCCTGCTCGACCTGGTCTGGGGCGTCGAGGACTGGATCACCGAGGCGGCACTGTTCGCCCTGGTCACCGCGGCCTGGGTGGACCCGTCGGTACGCCCGGACGTGGCCCGGGTCGCGGCGGAACGACTCGCCGACGTGATCACGGTGGCCCGGCGGCGACCGGTGTCGATCGCGGATTCGCTGGCCCGGCTCGTCCTGACGGCTCCCGGGCTCGACCCGGGCGTGGCCGCCACCGCCCGTGACCTGATCACCGCACAGTCCACCCCGGCGGCCGGTACGTCGACACCGACCCCCGGGGTGCTGCGCCGGCTGTTGCGCCGCCTCACCTTCTGGCGCTGACCCGGCCCCGGGCCGGGTCAGCGCCAGAAGG
>NZ_WVUH01000366.1 GCF_017614955.1 Micromonospora echinofusca | reverse complement strand
GAGACCACCCGGGCGCGTGCCACCCGGTACGTCTTCGCCGCGATCCGGCTCGCGCTGGGTTGGACGTTCCTCTGGGCCTTCCTGGACAAGGCCTTCGGCCTCGGCCACGCCACCGAGGCGAAGAACGCCTGGATCAACGGTGGCAGCCCCACCAAGGGCTTCCTCACCTTCGGCACGGCCGGCCCGTTCAAGGACCTCTACAACGGAATCGCCGGCGCGGCCTGGGCGGACTGGCTCTTCATGACCGGTCTGGCCGGCATCGCGGTCGCCCTGCTCCTCGGAATCGGGATGCGGATCGCGGCGGTGACCGGTGGCCTGCTCTACGTGCTCATGTGGACGGCCGTCCTCCCTCCGGAGAACAACCTCTTCATGGACGAGCACCTGATCAACGCCGCCCTGCTGGCCGGACTGGCCCTGATCGGCGCCGGTGACACCCTCGGCCTCGGCCGGGTCTGGGCGAAGGTCCCCATCGTCCAGCGGCTCCCCTGGCTCCGGTAGCCCTCCCCGATCCGGGGGCACCACCATCCGGTGGTGCCCCCGGACCCCGTTGCGGGTCCCCCGGCCCGGCGTCCCCACGGGCGCCGGGCATCGGCGTACCACGATGCGGCAGGATCAACGGTGATCCGTACCGTTCCGCCGCGACAGGAGGGCACCGACATGCAGAAGCCCGAGGTTGGCCCGATCGAGGGCGCCCCGCCCGCCGATCTCGTCATCGAGGACATCACCGTCGGCGAGGGCCCCGAGGCCCAGCCGGGACAGCTGGCCAGCGTGCACTACGTCGGGGTCGCGCACTCCACCGGCCGCGAGTTCGACGCCTCCTGGAACCGGGGCCAGGCGTTCGAGTTCTCCCTCGGCGGCGGCCAGGTCATCCAGGGCTGGGACCAGGGCGTGGTCGGCATGCGGGTCGGTGGGCGTCGCAAGCTGACCATCCCGCCGCACCTGGGCTACGGCAGCCGGGGCGCCGGTGGGGTCATCAAGCCGGGTGAGACCCTGGTCTTCGTGGTGGACCTGCTCGGCGTGCGCTGAGCCGGCCGGAGCTGCTCGGCGTGCGCCGAGCCGTTGCGCCGGGCCTTGCGGTGCCGGTCGGATCGGACCGGCCGGCACCGCGCGGGGTCCACGACGGACAACCGGACGTGAGGACATCTTCCCGGTTGCGGACCTGGCCGGACCTCATCGGCACAGCCGCTCCGGTCCATCAGAATGAACCCATGTCGATCGGCAGCCGTCCCGCACCCCGCCTGATCCGTCCCGTCCGGGAACCGGCCACCGTGCCCCCGCCGCTGAGCGGCGCCTGGGCCCCGGACGACCAGCGGCTCGACCGGGCGGACCACTTCCCCCTCCCGGCCGGGCACCGGGGCCCGGAGGACGTGCTGATCGACCCGGCGGGACGGGTCGTCACCGGCACCGAGGACGGGCGGCTGTGGCGCTGGCCCGCCGACCCGGCACCCGGTACGGTGCCGTCCGTGCTGGCCGACACCGGGGGCCGGCCGCTCGGCATCGAACTCGACCCGACCGACGGCAGTCTGCTGGTCTGCGACTCCGAGCGGGGCCTGCTCCGGGTGACCGACGACGGGCGGGTCCGCGAGCTGACCGGTGCGGGTGCCGGCAGCCCGGTCCGGCTGGCCAACAACGCGGCCGTCGCCCGGGACGGCACGGTCTTTTTCTCCGACAGTTCCGACCGGTTCCCGCTGTCGCAGTGGAAGCGGGACATGCTGGAGCACCGGCCCAACGGGCGGCTGCTGGCGTACCAGCCGGACAGTGGCCGGATCACCGAGGTCGCGGGCGGGCTCTACTTCCCCAACGGCGTCGGCCTGACCCCCGACGAGTCGGCGCTGCTGGTGGCCGAGACCACCACCCACCGGCTGCTGCGGATCGGCCTGCCGGACGGCCGGGTCGAGGTGCTGACCGACCTGCCCGCGTACCCGGACAACCTCTCCGCCGTCGGCGACGGGACGTACTGGGTGGCGCTGCCCAGTCCCCGGCTGCCGATCGCGGAGCGGCTGCTGCCGTACCCCCGGTTGCGACAGGTCGCCGCGCTGCTGCCGGACGCCCTGCGCCCGCAGCCGCGCCGGTACGGCCTGGTCGCGCTGGTCGACGGCGACGGCCGGGTGCTGCGGACCCTGCACGGCCCGAGCGGCCGGTACCCGATGGTCACCGGGGTACGCCAGCACGGCGGGCACCTCTGGCTGGGCAGTCTCACCGCCACCGGGCTGAGCCGGGTACCCCGGACCGGTGCCGGGGCACCCGGCGCGTAGCCAGCCGCCGCCGGACCGACCCGGGTACCCCGGACCGGTGCCGGGGCACCCGGCACGCGTGGTCAGCCGCCGCTGCCGGACCGACCCGGGTACCCCAGACCGGTGCCGGGGCACCCGGCACGCGTGGTCAGCCGCCGCTGCCGGATGAGGCCGGTGCCGGGGTACGGCCGGTGGGTGGCGCGACCGCGGCCGGGGCCGACGGCGCGGCGCTCGGGGTGGGCGCCGGTTTCAGGTTCGCCGGTACCGGCGGGGCGCTACCCCGGGCGAACTCCTCCCAGCTGACGTTCCAGGCGGTCCAGCCGTTGCCGGGGGTCAGCGGCACCTCGGTGCCCCGGACGGTGACCAGGTCACCGACCTGGGTGACCCCCATCAGCCAGTCCGCATTGACGCTGGAGACGTTGGCGCAGCCGTGCGAGACGTTGGTGTTGCCCTGGTCCCCCTCCGACCAGGGTGCGGCGTGGATGAACTCGCCGCCCCAGGTGAGGCGCTGGGCGTCCTCGACGTCCACCACGTATCCGCCGTCCGGTTCGCCCCGGGTGTCGAAGGTGGTGAACTCGTGCTTCTCCATGATCACCATTTTGCCGCTGGAGCTGGGCGTGCTCGGCTTGCCGAGGCTGACCGGGATCCGGCGGACCAGCCGCCCGTCGCGGAACACCGACATCTGCTTGGTCGCGTTGTCGATGTCCAGGGACACCTGGTTGCCGATCCGGGAGCTGGCGGTGCGGTCCGCGTCGCCCAGCCGGTCCTTGCCGATCGGCAGCCCCTCCAGGGCCGCCCGGACGCTGATCGTGCTGCCCGGTCTCCAGAAGTCCGGCGCCCGGTAGTACGCCTGGGTGCCGTCGTCGAGCCAACTCCAGGTGCCGGGTTGTTTCGGCTCGGTTTTCACGAACAATCGTCGCTGTACGTCGGCCCGGGCCTCCTTGGGAATTCCGGGATCGAATGCGACGGTGACGGGCATGGCGGTTCCGTACGTCCGGTTACCGGCGAAGTAGAGCGTACTGGTTATCGTCTGCCGGTCGGACTTCGCCATCGTGGTGAACGTCGTGTTCTGTGTCGCCGTCTGTCCGGAATCGTTTTTCACCGTCACGTCCGCCCGGTACGACCGCTTGTTCTCCAGGGGTTTCGCCGGCACCCAGGCGGTACCGTCCTCGCGCATCGTGCCGTCCACCGCCCGGCCCTTGTCGTCGCGGACCTTGACCTCGGCGACCCTGCCGTTCTTGACCTCCGTGCCGATCTCGGCGCTGATCGGCACGTCCCGGGTGCCGGCCGCCGGAGTGAGCGCCAGGGTCGGTGGCGCGGAGCGGGCGGCCGCCTGTCCGGCCGGCCGGGAACCCCGTTCGGTGCAGCCACCGAAGGCGACCGGCGTCAGCGCCAGAGTCGTCACCAGCAATGCGATTCGGCGCCTCTTATCCATGTGCCCCCCATTCACTATCCCCTGCGGCACATTCTGTATCGGCCGGGACCGGCCGGTTCGGGAATCGGGGAACAACAGTTCACCACCAGTGGTGGATGTCGTTTGCTCGCGGCGAAGATGCCGGAACGCGGAATTGCGGAGGTGACGTCCCGGTCGGGCGGCAACCGCCCCGGCGTCCGATCAGACCCGGTCCGGTTCGTCCCCGTTACCGGCCCACCGGCCGCCGACCGGCGCGGTGTCCAGGCGCAGCGCGGACCCCGCGTTGCCGGCCAGCTCGTTGTCCACCACCCGGCAGCCGACGCACCTACCCCGGTCGTTGATCCAGATCCCGTGGTCCTGGGTCTTCTCGTGCTGGTTGTCCCAGATCCGGTTGGCCCGGATGGTCGCCGAGTCCACCGGGGCCGCGATGGCGATACCGGCCCGTACCTCGGGCGCGGCCGGCAGCCGGTAGCCGGTCCCCGGCGCGGGCACCGGCCCGCTCCACGCCGTGGGCGCCCCGGGGCGTACCGGGGCGAGGGTGAGCACGGTGGCGGTGTTCGCGGTCACCACCGCGGTCCGCTCCCCGACCCGCAGCAGCTTGCCCCGGTGTCCGTCCGGCGCCCAGTCCGCCGTGGTGTCCACCAGCGTGGTCGCGGTGTAGGCGACGCTCGGCCCGGCGCCGGAGGCGGCCGGTTCCATCCGCCGCCCGTTGTTCCGGATCCGGTTGCCGACCAGCGCCGCGTCGGTCAGGGCCCGGTCCACGCGTACCCCGTCCAGGCTGTTGCCCCAGATCTCGTTGCCGTCGAGGACGATGTCCAGCGCCGGTTCCTGGTACCCCCGGCCGAGGTTGTGTTCCCGGTAGCCGTACCCGCCATTGCCGCTGATCCGGTTGCCCCGGATGGCGTACGGACCGGGGGTGTTGCCCACGCTGATCCCGTCCCGGACGTTGCCGTCGATCACGCAGTCGGCGACGATGCCGCCCCGGCCGGCCACCCCGGCCCGGCTCAGCGCCGACACGTCGAACCCGGCCTCCAGGTTGCCGAGCATGGTGCAGGCGGAGACGACCAGGCCGTCGGCACCCCAGTCGGAGATGCCGAACCGGTTGCCCTCGGCATGGCAGCCGACGATCCGGATCCCCCGGGGTCGGGGCCACCAGTCCTTCTGCAACTCGACGAAGATGCCGTTGGTGCCGTTGCCGACCGTGGTGCACGCGGTGATGCAGAGCCGCTCGCTGGTCCCCCAGCCGCCGATGCCGACACCGATGCCCGCACCGCCCAGGTCGCTGCCGTTGTCCAACCGTCCACAGCCGTTGGCGACCACCCCGGAGATGACCGTGTCCTGGAGGAAGTCGCAGCCCAGGCCGGTGGCGGCGGTGTCGTGGATGTAGAGGTCCTGGAACCGGCCCCTCAGCACGTACTGTAGGCCCAGTCCCTTGGCCCGGTGGTCGTACCGGGTCAGTGCGACCCCGGACCCGTCGATCTCGAACCCCGCGAAGACACAGTCGGCGAGGTGGTTGTCCCGGCCGGCACCGTGCTGTTCGGAGGTGAAGTGCGCCAGCGGGACCGGTTCGGCCCGGTTGCCTGGGTTGCCCAGCACGAACCGGGTGATCCCCGGACCGGCGCCGACCAGTGAGACCCCGCTGCGCCACGCCGTGCCGGCGTCCTGGATCGCGTACACCCCGGGTGGGCACCAGATCATTCTCGGCTGCCCGTCCGCGGCGTACGCGTCGCCCAGTTCGCTGACGAGTGCCGCCAGCGCCGGCTGGTCGTTGGTGACCCCGTCGCCGCGCAACCCGTACCGGCGGGCGTCGCGGACCAGTTCGTCGGGCGGGAGCCGGAGGGCGTGCGCCAGCCCGGACAGCGGGCCGTGGCGGACCTCGTACGGCAGCACCCGGCACCTCCTCCCACGACGGCCACCCGACGCACCCGGTTTCCCGCCGACCGCAGCGGGAAACGGTCCGTGTCGGGCGGGGAGGCACGGGTACACCGTGGCCCGGACCCGCGACGGGTCCGGGCCACGACACCGCCCCGGTGCCGATCGCGCTCAGCGGTTCGCGGTCGGCAGGGCCCCGGTCAGAGGTTCGCGACCAGCAGGGCGGGTCGTTCGACGCAGTCGGCGACGTACCGCAGGAAGCCGCCGGCCACCCCACCGTCGCAGACCCGGTGGTCGAAGGTGAGGCTGAGCTGCGTCACCTTGCGGACCGCGAGCTGCCCGTCGACCACCCACGGCTTGTCCACGATCCGGCCCATCCCGAGCAGCGCCGCCTCCGGGTGGTTGATGATCGGGGTGGAGCCGTCCACCCCGAAGACGCCGTAGTTGTTGAGGGTGAACGTGCCGCCGGTCAGTCCGGACGGCGGGAGCGTACCGGCCCGGGCCGCCGCCGTGGTGGTGGCCAGCTCGGCGGCGAGTTCGGTGGCGGTGAGCCGCTGCGCGTCCCGGATGACCGGGACGAGCAGGCCCCGGTCGGTCTGCGCGGCGATGCCCAGGTGCACCCCGGCGGACTGGACGATCCGCTGGTTTTCGGTGTCGACCCGGGCGTTGAGCTGCGGGTAGCGGCGCAACGCGGACAGGCAGATCCGGGCCAGCAGGGCGAGGATGCTGACCGGCTGGTCGGGCCGGGCGGCGTTGATCTCGGCCCGGGTGGCCAGCAGCGCGGTGGCGTCCACGTCGACCCAGACGGTCACCTCGGGGATCTCCCGCCGGCTGCGGGACAGCTTGTCGGCGATCGCCCGACGGATCCCGGTCAGCGGGATGACCAGGTCCTCCCCCGCTGCGGCGACCGGCGCCGGCCCGGCGGGCCGGTCGGTCGTCGGGGGCACCTCGGCGGGGGTCGCGGCGAGCGCCGCCTCGACGTCCGCCCGGCGGATCACCCCGCCCGGCCCGGTGCCGCGCAGCGCGGTCAGGTCGACGTTGTGGTCGCGGGCGAGCCGGCGCACGATCGGTGAGATGACCAGCCCCACCGCCGGGGCCGGGTCGGCCGCTGCCGCTGCCGGGGCCGGGGCCGGGACAGCCGGTACCGCCGCCGGCAGGTCGGCGGGCGGGACCGGCTGTCCCGGCC
>NZ_WVUH01000365.1 GCF_017614955.1 Micromonospora echinofusca | reverse complement strand
GTGCTGGTGGCCGGGGCGGCAGTTGGATCGCCCGCGCGTCGTCGGGTACCTGCCGGATGTCCGGAAAACCTTGCTGTAGTGGGTTTTTCTGCGGGTCTTCCGGCCGGCTTCCGTCCCGGCTCGTCCGGATGCTGGGACGGGACGGGCGGTGCCCTCCGGTTGGCGGGCGGCATTCTGTCGGGTTCCGGGCAGACGGGCCGGTGGTCGTGGACAATTCGTCGGCAAATGCCGACCGGGAGTCGGTAACGTAAAGTTACATATTCCCTACAGTCTATCGGTGTCCTATGGTCCTTGATCAGCGGCCAAATGACCGGCGTCTTTGTCCGAACCCGCCGGAGAGGCCGAAGGGCAACCGCTGGGGGCGCTGATGAGCTCGGTCGACACCGGTTCCGCCGCACCGTTCCTCCGCTCGGACACGCCGACGTACCGTCACGTGTTCCGCCAGCCGGTGGCCGGTGCGCAGGTGTCCGTCCGGTCGGGTACGACCGTCCCGACCCGCCAGCCCGGCGCCACCCCGCCACCCGTCGGGGACCTCGTGCCGGACCTGGCGCTGGCGGCCATGGAGACAGCGGTCCGGCTCGCCCGGGAACTGCCCGTACGGGTGGTCGCCGGTGACCTGACCGTGCACCTGCCGGGCTGGCCGGAGCGGCTGCGCCGGCTCGACGGAGCGTCGGCGAGGGCGACGGTACGCGAGATGTTCGCCACGCCGGCCGCCGGTGAGTCTCCCGCCACGCCGGCCGCCGGTGGCCCTCCCGCCACTCCGGGTGACCCGGCCGACGGCCACCTGGTGGTCCTGCTCGACTCTGGTGCGTCCGTCGAGCCGCCGTCCGGCAACCCCGCCGTCCTGCTGATCTGCCAGGTCGACGCCGAGGGGATCACGGTGACCGCCCGGGGTGGGCCGGGCGATCCCTGGCTACCCGGCCTGCCGGCGGTGGCCGAGATCTTCGCCGAGGTGGCGGGTGCCCTGCTCGCCGACCGGAGCCTGGCACCGGCGGCGGCCGAGGGGATCGGTGCCGCGTCCCGGGCCACGGCGCTCGGGGCGTACGCGGGCCACGCGGTCGCCGACGGTCCGTTCCGGGCCATCCCCACCCTGATCGAGGAACAGGTGGACCGGACCCCGCACCGGCCGGCGGTCTCCTTCCAGGGGCGCCGGTTGACCTACCGTCGGCTGGACCTGGTGGCCAACGGGCTGGCGCTGCGGTTGACCGACGCGGGGGTCCGGGCCGGGGACGTGGTGCCGGTCCTGCTCGCCGACGGGCTGGAGCTTCCGGTGGCGTACCTGGCCCTGATGAAGCTCGGGGCGGCGTTCGTACCCTTCGATCCCGCCTGGCCGGACGACCGGCTGCGGGCCGCGCTGCGGGTGCTGGCCCCCCGGGTGGTGCTGGCCGCCGACAACCGGCCGCTGCCCGGTGACCCGTCGCCGCGTGTGGTGCCGGTGGCCATCGAGGACATCGCGCCCCACCCGGAGCGGCCGGGGCGGTCGATCGGGCCGGACGACCTGATCTACGGCATCTTCACCTCCGGTACCACCGGCGTGCCCAAGTGCGCGATGAACCGGCACGACGGTCTGGCCAACCGGTTCCGGTTCATGACCCGGTACTTCGCGGCGAACGGCGGGGAGGTGGTGCTGCAGAACAGCCGGCACACCTTCGACTCGTCGGTGTGGCAGCTGTTCTGGCCGTTGACCACCGGGGGGCGGGTGGTCGTGCCGGCGCAGGGGGAGTTCCTGAACCTGGAACACGTGATCGACACGATCGCGGCCGAGCGGATCACCATCACCGACTTCGTACCGAGTATCTTCAATGTGCTCGTGTCCATGGTCGACCGCGATCCGGCGGCACTCGCCCGGCTGGCCTCGCTGCGTCACCTGATCGTCGGTGGGGAGGAGATCAACCCCTCGATGGTGCGCCGGTTACGGGAGCTCCGTCCGCAGATCAGGATCACCAACGGGTACGGGCCGACGGAGACCTCCATCGGCATGGTCTTCCATCCGGTGTCCGCTGCGGACGGTGACGTCATCCCGATCGGCCGGCCGATCGACAACTGCTACGCGGTGGTGGCCGACGCCGACCTGCGTCCCCTGCCTCCCGGTGCAACCGGGGAGATCCTGGTCGGCGGGGTGTGTCTGGGCACCGGCTACTTCGCCGCGCCGGGGCGTACCGCCGAGGTGTTCGTGCCCAACCCGCTGCCCGAGATCCCCGGCTCGCGGCTCTACCGCACCGGCGACCTGGGGCACTTCGCCCCGGACGGGCGGCTCTACTTTGCCGGCCGGCGGGACTTCCAGGTCAAGGTCAACGGGGTACGGCTCGAACTCGGTGAGATCGAGACGGCGGCGGCGGGCTGCCCCGGGGTGCGGCAGGCGAAGGCGCTCGCGGTCCGGCGGGACGGGCACACCCTGCTGGCCCTCTTCGCCGAGAGCGGCGAAGCCGCAGCCACCGGGCCGGCAACCAGCGAACCGGCGGTCGCCGGGCCGGGCGGCGCGGCACCGGTGACCGAGGCTGCCGTCGCCGCGCACCTACGTCGGGTGCTGCCCCGGATCAACCTGCCCCGGCACATCTTCGTCCTACCGGCCCTGCCGCTGACCGCCAACGGGAAGGTCGACCGGGAGCAGTTGCGCCGGCTGGTGGAACGCCGGCTGGTCGAGGACGCCGCACAGGTGGCCGCCGGGGATGCCCCCGCCACCCGGACGGACCGGGTACTGGCGGTCTTCCGGCGGGTGCTGGGCAACCCCGGGTTGACCGCCGACGTCGACTTCCGGGCGGCGGGCGGCGACTCCATCCAGGCGGTGTCCCTGGCGGTGGCGCTGACCGGGGAGACCGGGGTGGAGATCGGGGTGGCGGACCTGTTCGCGCAGCCGACGCCGGCCGGGCTCGCCGCCCTGGTCGCGCTGCGGGCCGCCGGTGACGACCGGACCGAACCGGAGGCCACGCTCGTCGAGCGGGACGCCGAACTGCCGGTCGGACTGGTGGTGGCCGGGGTGACCCGGCCCCGTCCACCCCGGACCGTGCTGCTCACCGGCGGGACCGGTTTCGTCGGCAGCCGTCTCGTGCACGACCTGCTCGCCGACACCGACGTCCGGGTGTCCTGCCTGACCCGGGCCGCCGACGACGCCGCCGCCACCGACCGGGTGGTCCGGGCGTTGGCCGGGCGCGGCCTGTGGCGGCCCGGCTTCGGTGACCGGCTGACCGGGTACGCGGCCGACCTGGGCCGGCCCGACCTGGGCCTGAGCCCCCGGCTCTGGGACCACCTGGGGCGTACCGTCGACCTCGTCCTGCACAACGGCGCGCTGGTCAACTTCCTCTTCGACTACCGCGCGCACCGGCCGGCGAACGTGCACGGCACGGCGGAACTGCTCCGCCTGGCCATGCACCACCGGCCCGTACCGCTGCACTACGTCTCCACCCTCGGGGTGCTCGACACCGAGGCCGTGCGGTGGGACGAGCCGGTACCGGAGGACCACGACCCGGCCCACGCGGTGCCGCCGGTCAGCGGGTACAGCCGGTCGAAGTGGGTCGCCGAACGGTATCTCGGCGCGGCGCGGCGCCGGGGCGCGACGGTCACCGTGCTGCGGCTGGGCGAGGTGATGCCCGACGCGGACAGCGGACAGCCGAACCGGTCGGCGCTGACGCATCTGCTGCTGGCCGCCTTCGACCGGTTGGGTGTCCGCCCGGCCGTGTCGATCCGGTCCGACCACACCCCGGTGGACTACGTGTCCCGGCGGGTGGTCGCCGCGGTGCTCGACCCCGGCGTGTGGGGCGAGCCGGTGCACCTGTTCCACCCGCAGAGCGTCGACTTCGCCGACCTGCCGGAGCCGGCGGGTACCGGCCCGGACCGGGTCAGTTGCGCGGAGTTCCTCGCTGTGGCCCGGGCGGCGGCCACGGAGACCGGAGACGCCGGGCTGCATACCCTGCTGTCGCTGCTGCCGGCCCCGTCGAGCGGGGACGAGGAGCAGTTGCGTCGCGGGTTCGCCGCCCTGCTCGTCGACAATCCGCGACTGTTCCGGCGGGACCGCTGCGCGCGGTGGGAGCAGCGCTGGGGACTGGCCGACGGGCACCCGTTGGCCCCCTCGATGGAGGCGTACCGGAACTGGCGGGCCCGGCAGGCGGGCGACCCGGATCCGGACAGCGGGCTGCTGGTGCCCTCCGGGCCGCAGACCAGGTGAACAGAACAGCACAGAGATGGGGAGCGGAATGCGGTATCGCAGGATCGGCCGGCTCGGCTGGGAGGTCAGCGAGGTCGGGTACGGCATGTGGGGCATCGGGGGAGGCCCGGGTGGCTTCACCGGATGGGACTACGACACCGCGCCGAAGTGTCTGGACGAGGCGGTCGAACAGGGCTGCAACTTCTTCGACACCGCCTGGGTGTACGGCCGGGGGATCAGTGAGCAGCTGCTCGGCGGGCTGCTCCGGCGCCACCCGGACCGGCGGCTCTACGTGGCCACGAAGATCCCCCCGAAGAACCGGGAGTGGCCGCCCGGCCCCGCCGACACCCTCGACGACGTGTTCCCCGCCGAGCACATCCGGGAGTACACCGAGAAGAGCCTGGAGAACCTGGGCGTCGACCGGATCGACCTGCTCCAGTTCCACGTCTGGGAGGACCGGTGGGCCGGCGACCAGCGTTGGCAGGACGTGATCACCGATCTCAAGCGGCAGGGCAAGGTCGACGGGGTCGGGATCAGCGTCAACCGGTGGGAACCGGCCAACTGTCTCGCGGCGCTCGACACCGGGCTGATCGACGTCGTCCAGGTCATCTACAACATCTTCGACCAGGCCCCGGAGGACGAGTTGTTCGTCCGGGCGCAGGCCGACGACGTCGGCATCATCGCCCGGGTACCGTTCGACGAGGGTACCCTCACCGGCACGTTGACCGCCGACACCACCTGGCCGGAGGGGGACTGGCGCAACACCTACTTCGGGCCGGAGAACCTGCTGCCCAGTGTGGAGCGGGCGCAGCGGCTGGCCCCGGAGGTCCCGGACGGGATGACCATGCCGGAGCTGGCGTTGCGGTTCATCCTGGCCCACCCGGCGGTGAGCACGGTCATCCCGGGGATGCGTCGGCTGGAGCACGTCCGGGCCAACCTCGGGGTCAGCGACGGCGTACGTCTCGACCCGGCCCTGCGGGACCGGCTGCGGGCGCACCGGTGGGACCGTACCCCGACCGCGTGGTCGCAGTGAGCGTCGGTCGACCGGGCGGCCGGGCACCGGCCGCCCGCCGGCCGGGTTGTCCGGTTGTCCGGTCGACCGGCGGTCCACCGGCCCGCCGGCCCGGACCTGCGGCGGTGCGGCCGTGACCGTCGTCGCGATGTGGGCCCACCCCCGGGCGGTCTCCACCGCCTTCCTCCGCATGATGATCGCCCGGGGCGACGTGACGGTGGTGCACGAGCCGCTGGTGACCCTCTTCGACACCGGCGGCGTCACGCTGCCCGCGCCGGACGGCGGCACGGTCACCGTCACCACCCCGGACGAGGTGCACGCGCACCTGCGGGAGCTGGGCCGGCACCGGCCGGTCTTCGTCAAGGACACCCTGGAGTACCGGTACCAGCACCTGTTCGACCACCCGGAGCGGGTCGCCGACATGGTGCACACCTTCATCGTCCGGGAACCGGCCCGCACGATCAGTTCGCACCACGCGATCAAACCCACCGTGAGCTGCCCGGAGATCGGCTTCGAACACCAGTGGGACCTGTTCGAGCTGGTCCGCCGGACCGCCGACCGGCCGCCGGTGGTGATCTCCGCCGAGGCGCTGCTGCGGGCCCCCGGGCCGGTGGTGTCCGCCTGGTGCGCGGCGGTCGGCCTGCCGTACCGGCCGGAGGCGCTGCACTGGACGCCGGAGGACCGTCCGGAGTGGCAGCGCACCCGCAAGTGGCACCTGGACGTGGGGGACAGCTCCGGTTTCCAGCCGGTGACCAAGTCCTTCGAGGCCACCGTGGACACCGACCCGGTCCTGCGGTCCTACTACGAGTACCACCGACCCTTCTACGAGCGTCTCATCCAGCACGCCATCTCCATCGGGGAGGACCAGTGAGCACCGCCACCGTCGAGACCTTCACGGCCAGCGAGACCCTGTCGCCGGGGCAGCTCTTCGCCCGCGCGTACGCCGCCGACCCGGCCGCCGCCGAGGTCCGCTTCGACTACACCGTCACCGACGCGTTCCAACCCACCAAGGAACGTCCCCGGGTGACGGTGCGTAACCTGTTCCGGAAGCGTCCGGTCGGTCTGGAGCCGGTCCGGTTCTGGTGCGAGGCCCGCCCGGACGCCGAGGAGGCGAAGGCGGTACACGAGTCGGACCTGCGCCGGGAGGCGGCCTTCCGGTTCGGCATGGCCGCCGCCCAGGTGCACCCGATCCGGGCCTGGGTGCAACTGCCCGAGGAGTTGGCCGACGACCCGGAGGCGCTGGCCGTCTTCATCGACTACCGGCTGCTGGTCCGGCTGGCGACCGCCGAGAACCAGGCGCTGACCATCGGCGAGGGTGGGCTGCTGCGGCACCCGGAGATCGCGAAGCTGCCGTACACCGACAGCTACGTGACCGGTCTGCTGGACGCCTGCGACGAGATCGAGCAGACCGGGGCCACCCCGCACGCGATGATCGTCAATCCCCGGGACTACTACGCCCACCTGCTCGGCAGGGGTTCGCTGCTGACCGACCTGACCCGCAACGCGGTGCAGATCAGCCGGACCCGGATGGTGCCCCCCGGTACCGCCGTGGTGGGTGACTTCGCGATGGCGGC
>NZ_WVUH01000364.1 GCF_017614955.1 Micromonospora echinofusca | reverse complement strand
CCCCCCGCACACCCCCCGGCTGGCGGCCCCCCAGATCGTCGACACCAGCGCGGTCCGCTAGTCACCGGCGGACCGGCGGGTAGCGGCCGGTCCTCGGCGGCCGGCGGGTCCGGATACCATCGGCCGATGGTCAACCCTCCGGCCGATCCACCGGTACCCTCGCTCGGTCTGACCCCGCTGTCCCGGGTCCGCCTCGACGAGCTGCTCCAGGAGATGCTCGACCGGGTCGGTGAGGTGATGACCAGCCGGGAACGGCTGCGCGCCCTGCTCGACGCGGTGGTCGGCATCGGCACCGACCTGGATCTGCGCAGCACCCTGCGGCGGATCGTCGAGGCGGCCTGTGAGCTGGTCGGCGCGCGGTACGGCGCGCTGGGGGTGATCGGGCCGGACATGCTGCTGACCGAGTTCATCACCCACGGCATCGACGCCGAGCTGCACGCGAAGATCGGGGACCTGCCGCACGGCCGGGGCGTGCTGGGTCTGCTGATCGCCGACCCCCGGCCGGTGCGGATGCCGGACATCACCCAGCATCCCCAGTCGTACGGCTTCCCGCCGAACCACCCGCCGATGCACAGTTTCCTCGGCGTCCCGGTCCGTATCCGGGACCAGGTCTTCGGCAACCTGTACCTGGCCGAGAAGCAGGGCGCGGCGGAGTTCACCGAGGACGACGAGGAGATCGTGGTGGCGCTGGCCGCCGCGGCCGGTGTCGCGGTGGAGAACGCCCGGCTCTACGCGCTGGCGCACCGCCGGGAACGTTGGCTGGCTGCCGCCGCCGAGATCACCTCGGTACTGCTCGGCGAGGTGCGGCGGACCGACGCGCTGCGGCTGGTGGCCCGCCGGGCCCGGGAGGTCGCCGACGCCGAGCTGGCCCTGGTGCTGCTCTACGACGAGGACGCCGGCCAGTTCACCGTGGAGGTGGTCGACGGCGCCCACGACGGGCTGGACGGCCTGGTCGGGGTGGTCCTGCCGGCCGCCGAGACCACCTTCGCCGGCTCGGTGACCGAGCGGCGGCACGAGATGGTGGAGAACCTCGTCGAGTCGGCCCCCTGGCCGCGGCCGGTGACCGCCGGCCCGGCGGTGGTCTCCCCGCTGGCCACCGCGGAGACCCTGCACGGTGTGCTGGTGGTCGCGCACGCCCCGGACCGGGGTGGCCCCACCGAGGACGACGTGCCGCTGCTGGGCAGCTTCGCCGACCAGGCCGCGCTGGCCATGGAACGGGCCCGGGGGCAGGAGGAGCGGGAGCTGCTGGTGGTGCTGGAGGACCGGGAGCGGATCGCCCGGGACCTGCACGACGTGGTGATCCAGCGGCTCTTCGCCACCGGCCTGCAGTTGCAGAGTTCGGTGCCGCTGACCGCCCGACCCGAGGTCGCGAAGCGGATCAACGCGGCGGTGGACGACCTGGACGCCACCATCCGGGACATCCGGCGGACCATCTTCGAGCTGCGTACCCCGATGAGTGCGGCGCTGCGCACCGACATCCGGGACGCGGTCGACGCGGCGGCCGAGTCGTTGGGGTTCCGGCCGACGCTGGAGCTGACCGGGCCGGTGGACAGTGCGGTGCCCGAGGGGGTACGGCCGGATCTGCTGGCCACCCTGCGGGAGGCGCTGTCCAACGCGGTCCGGCACGCCCGGGCCAGTCAGGTCCGGGTGGCCGTGCACGTCGACGGCAGCCGGTTGACCGTCACGGTGGCCGACAACGGGGTGGGCTGCGACCCGGCGGCGGCCCGCAGCGGCCTGGTCAACCTGCGGGAACGGGCCGAGGGGCACGGCGGCGAGTTCGAGATCATCCCGGCGACGCCGCACGGCACGGTGCTGCGGTGGAGCGTGCCGCTGCGCGACTGAGCGCGCAGCGGCACCGACGACCGGCGGGTCCACCGGCTGCGGAACCGGTCAGGGGCGCTGGCCGAGCAGCCGGGTGGCCAGCACGGCGGCCTGGGTACGCCGCTCCAGGCCGAGCTTGGCCAGCACGCTGGAGACGTAGTTCTTCACGGTCTTCTCGGCCAGGAACATCCGGCTGGCGATCTCCCGGTTGGTCAGCCCCTCGGCGACGTACTCCAGGATGCGGCGTTCCTGCTCGGTGAGGGCCTTCAGCTCCCGGGGCTGCTCGACGCCGCTGCGGATGCGTTCCAGCACCCGCTGGGTGACCGCCGGGTCGAGCAGCGACTGCCCGGCCGCGACCCGGTGCACCGCGTCGATCAGGTCGGTACCCCGGATCTGCTTGAGCACGTACCCGGCCGCGCCGGCCATGATCGCCGCGAAGAGCGCCTCGTCGTCCTCGTACGAGGTGAGGATCAGCCCCTTGATCGAGGAGTCGACGGCCCGCACGTCCCGGCACACGTCGATGCCGTTGCCGTCGGGTAGCCGGGCGTCGAGGATCGCCACGTCGGGGCGGAGCGCCGGGATCCGGCGGGCGGCCTCCTGGGCCGAACCGGACTCACCGACGATCTCGATGTCGCCACCACTGGACAGCAGGTCGGCCAGACCACGACGGACGACCTCGTGGTCGTCGAGCAGGAACACCCGGATCATCCGTCGTTTCTACCCGATCCGGCCGGCCCGACACACGGGCCGAAGGTCCCGTACCGGGACCGGTCCCGGGTAGCTGGTCCCCTCCGCTTCGGGACGTCCGGCCCTGACCGTCGCCCCGCCGGTGCCGCACCGTGGAGGTGACGAACCGAGGAGGCGAGGATGGCCACACCGACCACACACCCGACCACCGACGTGCCGGCCGTCCTGGCCGACGCGGCCCGGACCGCCCTGCACGCGCCGTCGGTGCTGAACACCCAGCCGTGGCGCTGGGTGATCACCGACCGGACCCTGGAGCTGCACGCCGACCCGGACCGGCAGTTGACCGTCGCCGACCCGGCGGGGCGGCTGCTCACCCTGAGCTGCGGGGCCGCGCTGCACCACGCCCGGGTGGCGTTGGCCGCCGCCGGCCACCAGGTCACCGTCGACCGGTTCCCGGAGCCCACCCGGCCGCGCCTGCTGGCCCGGATCCGGGTGACCGGTCGGCGTACCCCGCAGGTGGCCGAGCACGCCCTGCTGGCCGCGATCCCCCGGCGGCGCACCGACCGGCGGGCCTTCGGTGACACCCCGGTGGACCCGATCCTGCTGGACCGGCTGCGCGACGCCGCCGCCACCGAGGACGCCGGGCTGCACGTGGTCCGGGTCGACCAGATGCCGATGCTGGCGGTGGTCACCGCGCAGGCCGCCGCCGCCGAGTTGGCCGACCCGGCGTACCGCGCCGAGGTGACCCGGTGGACCCACCGGCCGCCGTGGAGCGGCGACGGGGTACCGGCCACCACCGCCGTCCGGCAGGGGCCCCGCCGGGTACCGGTCCGCGACCACACCCTGGGCGGTACACCCGGACTGGACGTCGGCGTCGGACGGGACTCGGGGGCCGCTTTCGCCGTCCTGCACGGCACCGACGACGACCCGGCCGGCTGGCTGCGCGGCGGGGAGGCGCTCTCCGCGGTGCTGCTGACCGCCGTGGCGTACGGGCTGTCCACCGCGCCGCTGAGCGACGCGATCGAGGTGGCCTGGCCGCGCCGCCTGCTGCGGGACCTGCTGGCCGGGCAGGGCGAACCGTATCTCGCCCTGCGGATCGGGTACGCCGCCGGGACCGACGAGCTGCCGCCGGCACCGCGCCGCGACCCGGTCGAGGTGATCACGCACGTGACGGACGTGGTGGACGGGACCGACCAGGACCGGCCGGCCGGCGGGGCGGCGGGCACCGGGCACGAGGAAGGGGTGTGACGACGATGCAGACCGCGTACACCATCGAGCAGTTGCGGGCGGCCGTGGCCGACGCCGTGCGGGCCCCGTCGCTGCACAACAGCCAACCGTGGCGGTTCCGGCTGCGCGACGGCGGCATCGAGGTCTCGGTCGACCCGGCCCGTCGCCTGCCGGCGACCGACCCGAGCGGCTGGGGCGCCCGGCTGGCCTGCGGGGCGGCCCTGTTCAACCTGCGGCTCTCCCTGGCCGTGGCGGGTACCCCCGCCCAGGTGCGGCTGCGGCCGTACCCGGCGGACTCGGACGTGGTGGCCCGCCTGGTCCCGGACCGGCCCCGCCGGCCGACCCCGACCGAACAGAGCCTGCACGGGGCGATCGCCCACCGGTTCAGCAACCGGGCGCCCTTCTGGCCCGACCCGGTGCCGGCCGACGCGCGCTGGCGGCTCGGGGAGGCGGCCCAGACCGAGGGGGCCTGGCTGGAACTGGTCATCGGTACCAGTGCGGTCGCCATGGTGGCCGAGATCGCCCGCAGCGCCAACCGGGTGCTGGAACGCGACCCCGCGTACCGGGCGGAGGCGGCCGAGTGGATCCGGTCCGAGCCGGCCGACGACGGCATCCCGGCGGCGGCCGGTGGGCCGAAGTCCGAACCGCAGGACCTGCTGCCGCAGCGGGCCTTCGGCACCCGGCACCGGGCGCCGGGCCGGGATTTCGAGCCGGAGCCGCTGGTGGCGGTGCTCGGTTCACCCAGCGACGCCACCACCGACCAGATCGCCGCCGGGCAGGCGTTGCAGCGGGTCCTGCTGACCGCCACCGACGCCGGACTGAGCGTGTCGATGCTCTCCCAGCCGATCGAGGTGCCCGGCGCCCGGGAACAGCTCCGGCTGGCCCTGGGCCGGTACGGGACACCGCAGATGGTCATGCGGATCGGTTTCGGTCAGCCGGGCTGGCCGACGCCCCGCAGGTCACCGGCGGAGGTCATCGACCTCGCGGTGCCGCAGGCATGACAGACCGTGACCGGGAGAGGAGAGGAGAGGAGCGGAGCGGAGCGGCGCGGGGCAGGACCGGCGCCGGGAGGGGATGGAGCGGACGACGGGATTCGAACCCGCGACCCTCACCTTGGCAAGGTGATGCGCTACCAGCTGCGCTACGTCCGCGTGCCGCCGGTGCGAACCGGTGACGGAGGAGAACTCTAGCCGATCATCGGCGGTCGCGCGCAGCCCCCTCCCCGGCCGCCGTGACCCGGCCCGCTACGACCGGTCGCGGGCGGTCAGCAGCCGGCCCACCGTGGCGCCGGTCTCGGTGACGTAGCCGCGCGCCTCGGTGGCCGCGGCGTCGACGTCACCCCGGTCCAGGAACGCGGTCAGCCGGTCCAGGGCGGACGGCCAGTGTCCGCCGACCCCGGTGGGGACCGCCGACAGGTAGAACCGGGTCCGTTTCTCCAGGTCCACGGAGACCGCCGCCATCACCTGGTTGCCGGCGGCCTCCCGCAGCACCGCCCAGTACGCCGAGACGAGCCGGGACAACCGTCGGGGGTCCGTGCACCCGTCGGCCCGCTGCCCCGAGTGGGTCAGCTCCCGGAGCCGGTTCAGGTCCTCGGTGGACCGGCGCTGCGCGGTCCAGCCGGCGATCGACGCCTCGATGACCGCCCGGGTCGCCACCAGTTCCCGTAGCTCCTGAACGGACCGGTCCCGCACGTACACGCCGTAGCGGGGGCGGATGTCCACCCAGCCCGCCTCGTGCAACGAACGCAGCGCCTCGCGGACCGGGATACGGCTCACCCCGTACTCGGCGGCCAGCAGGTCGGCGCGCATCCGGGTACCCGGTGCGAGCACACCGGTGATGATGGCCTCCTCCAGCAGTTCGTGAATGTGCGCCGGGATCGATCCGCCGGTGACCTCCGGCAGGGCGCCCACGTCTCCGAACGGACCGGACTTGGTTACCGTCACGACGTTCCCCCGTGGTGTCGACGTACCTCCGCTGGTCGAGCGGTTACCGGAACAGCCACCGGCCGCCACGTACGGCGGTCGATATCCTACCGCGTCATAGCGGACAGTGGGCACACCGGTACGCAGCGGAGCGGAAAGGTCGGGATGCCCCCACCGGCGACCCGACCGCTAGGCTTCCGCGGGGTTCGCGGCACCGCACGGGGGGAGTCCGGCAGCGATGGACAGTCGCACGAACGAACGTGACCTGACCGCGGTCATCCCCCGGCTGCGGAACATGCAGCTGGCCCGCCGTGACCCGTGGGGCGAGGACGAGAGCCACCCACCGCTGGACGCACCGACCGACGCACCACGGACCCGGGTCACCCCCTGGCTGGTACCCGGTCTGCTGATGGCCGCCCTCGGTCTGACCGGGATCGGCCGTCCGGCACTGTGGACCGACGAACTGGCCACCTGGGGCGTGGCCCGGTCGTCCTGGTCGGAGATGTTCGCCCTGCTGCGCTGGGTCGACGCGATCATCGGCCCCTACTACACCCTGATCCGTGGCTGGGCCGAACTCGCCGGCACCTCGGACACCGCCCTGCGACTGCCCTCGGTACTCGCCATGACCGGCGCAGCCGCCCTCGTCGGCGCCCTCGGGGCACAACTGGCCGGCCCCCGGACCGGCCTGACCGCCGGGCTGCTCTTCGCCCTCCTGCCGGCCGCGTCCCGGTTCGCGCAGGAGGCCCGGGTGTACGCGTTCGTCGTGTTCTGCGCGGTCCTCGCCACGTACCTGCTGGTCCAGGCGGTCACCCGGCCCCGTCCCTGGCGCTGGCCGGCCTACCTGCTCGCCGTCGCGGCGCTCGGCGTGCTGCACCCGATCGCCCTGCTGCTGCTGGCCGCGCACGGCTGGGTGGTCCTCGCCCAGCACCGCGACCGCGCCGTCGGCTGGCTCCTCGCCGCCACCGTCGGCGCCCTGCCCGCCCTTCCCCTGCTGCGCCTGGGCAACCAGCAGAAGAGCCAGGTCGCCTGGATCCCCCCGGCCGACGCGCAGACCCTGCTCACGCTGCCCCGGGAGATCGTCGGCGTGGCCTGGATCGGCCTGCTGCTCGGGGTGCTGGCCC
>NZ_WVUH01000363.1 GCF_017614955.1 Micromonospora echinofusca | reverse complement strand
CCCCCACCCCGTCACGTTGATCATGAAGTTGTCGGCGTTTTCGCTCGCTTGACGGGCAACAACTTCATGATCAACGCAGGCGGCCGGAGCCGGAGCCGGAGCCGGGGCCGGGATCGGCATCGGTGGGGGAGAGTCGTAGCTCCCGGGCCAGGATCGCCGCCTGCACCCGGCTGCGTAGGCCCAGTTTGCCCAGGATCCGACTGACGTGCGTCTTGGTGGTGCTCTCCGCCATCGTCAGCCGGTCGGCGATCTGCTGGTTGGACAATCCCAGACCGAGGCAGGCCAGCACGTCCCGTTCCCGGGGGGTCAGCTCCCCGACCGCCGCCCGGACCGTCGCCGGCGGCGCCGGTGCCGTACCGGCGAACGCGGTGATCAGTCGCCGGGTCACCGCCGGTGCGATGATCCCCTCGCCCCGGGCCACCGTCCGGACCGCCGACACCAGCCCCGCCGCGTCGGTGTCCTTGAGCAGGAAACCGGCGGCCCCGGCCCGGAGCGCGCCGAAGACGTACTCGTCGAGGTCGAAGGTGGTCAGCACGAGCACGTCGGCCGAGGCGTCGGCGACGATCTTCCGGGTCGCGGTGATCCCGTCCATCCGGGGCATCCGTACGTCGAGCAGGGCCACGTCGGGACGTAGTTCCCGGCAGAGCCGGACCGCCTCCTCGCCGTCACCGGCCTCGGCCACCACCGCCACGCCCGGCGCCGCGCCCAGGATCAGCACCAGGCCGGCGCGGACCGCCTCCTGGTCGTCCGCCACCAGCACCCGGACCGGCCCGGTCACGACCCACCGCCCGGCCCGGTCGCCCCGGTCGGCAGGTCGGCCCGTACCCGCCACCGGTCGCCGGCCCGGCCGGCCTCGAACCGGCCACCGAGCAGCACCGCCCGTTCCCGCATCCCGATCAACCCGGCGCCCGGGCCGGTCAGCCCGGCCCTGCCACCGGCCGGGTCCGCACCGGTCGGGGCGGCGCCCTCCGGTACCGGGTTCTCCACCAGTACCACCACCCGGTCCGGTCGCTGCTCCACGGTCAGCACCGCCTCCCCGGACCCGTGCTTGAGCGCGTTGGTGAGCGACTCCTGCACGATCCGGTACGCGGCGAGGTCCACGTTGACCGGCAACGGCCCGGCCGCCCCGCGGGCCCGTACCCGTACCGCCAAGCCGGTGGCGCGCATCCGGTCGACCAGCCGGTCCACCTCGGCCAGCCGTACCCGGGTCGCCCCGGCGGCCGGACCGTCGGGCTCCCCGACCGCTCCGACGTCCGTCCCGGCCGCCCCGGGCACCCTGACGTCCGTCCCGACCGCCCCGACGTCCGTTGCCGGTTCGCGGAGCAGCCCGATCATCTGCCGCATCTCGGCCAGTCCCTGCACGCTGTTCTCCCGGATCACCCGCAGGGCCTGCTCCACCTGGCCCCGGTCCAGTCCCGGTACGGAGAGCACAGCGGTGGCGTGGATCGCCACCGCGCTCAGGTGGTTCGCCACCACGTCGTGCAGTTCGCGGGCCATCCGGGCCCGCTCGGCGCCGACCGCCTGCCGGCGGTCCAGTTCGGCCAGCCGGGCGGCCTGCTCGGCCCGGTCCCGCTCGATGGCGGCGCGGTCCCGTTCGGCGGCCGCGCGGTCGCGTTCGGCAGCTGCGCGATCGCGTTCGGCGGTGACCCGGTCGCGTTCGGCGGCGGACTGGTCCCGGTGCTGCCGGACACTGACCCCGGTGAGCACCGGCAACACGCCCACCAGCACCACCGGTATCCCGACCGCGATTCCCCGCCAGTGTCCGAACCCGACCACCCCGGCGAGGGCGCCCAGCACACTCAGCCCCACGGTCACCCGCAGCAGCCAGCGCCACAGCCGGGGCGGTCCGTACACGCAGGCGTCGTAGAGCACCTGGGTGTAGACCAGCAGGGTGCCGAGCGACCCGCCCAGCAGGACGTCGCCCAGCACCGCCGTACTGCCCAGGGCCAGGCTGGACCGGGGTGCCACCCGCCGCAGCCCCACCGCCACGCAGACGGCGGCCAGGGTCAGCAGGAACAGTCGCGGGGGCAACCCCGGGTGCGGGGTGACCTGGGGCTGCGTACCGATGCCGTAGAGGACCAGACCACCGGCGAGCGAGCCGGCGGCCAGCAGCAGATCGACGCGGCCCACCCTGCCGACCGGCGTCCGGCTTGTCCCCATGGCCCGATCCCACCACACCGGGACCGGCGTGGACTCCGACCTGAGGGGGAGCGGACCGGCGGCCGGCTCCGCCGAAGGGAGGACCGGGACGGCGGGTCCATCCTTCGGTGTACCCGGATCTCGGCATCCGTGCGGACGGCACGCGGCCCGGTGGGCGGCAGGCTGGGACGACGGACGGGGGAGGGGTACAGACCATGCTGCTGGCGCTCATCGCGGCCTGCGAGATCGGGTTCTGGGTACTGCTCGGTGCCGGGCTGGTGGCGCGCTACCCGCTGCGCCGGCCCCGGCTCGGCGCCGTACTGCTGATCGGGGTGCCCCTGGTCGACCTGGTGCTCCTCGTGGCGACCGTCGTCGACCTGCGGCGGGGCGCGACCGCCACCTTCGCGCACGGCCTGGCCGCCGCCTACCTCGGCTTCTCGGTGGCCTTCGGTCACTCCATGGTCAGCTGGGCCGACCAGCGGTTCGCCCACCGCTTCGCCGGAGGCCCACCACCGGTACGGCCACCCCGGGCTGGCTGGGCGCGGACCCGGTACGAGTGGCGGGAGTGGGGCAAGGGCGTCGTCGGCTGGGCGGTGGCCTGCGGTCTGCTCGGGGCCGGCATCCTGCTGGTGGACGATCCCGTCCGGTCGGCGGAACTGCAGGCGTGGGTCCTCCGGCTCACCGCCGCCATCGTGATCTGGCTGGTGATCTTCCCGCTCTGGGAGACGATCTTCCCGCGTCGCAGCCGGCGCTGACATCGACCGCCACCCTCCGGTCGGACCGGTACGCGCCGTCAGGGCCGTCGGTGGCGGCCAGTACGGTGACAGGGCCCGGACACGGCGGTGGGTACACCCGCGTCTGCGTCTCCGGGCACACGCGTCAGGTGGAACAGCCCGTCGGCGCGTACGCCGGCAGGCGACCGCCCCGCCGGCACGGCGACTTGTGTGAGGAGACCGGGATGGCGCACGGGGAGGCCGAGCACGGCTGCGCCCAGGGGGAGCCCTGCCGGCTGGGTCATCACGAGCAGCATCCGGCCCTCCGGTCCCCGCGCCGGGGCTGTGCCGGCGGCACCCACGAGGTCAACGGGCGTTGCGCCCCGGCACGGCCCACCGTCACCGGGGACCTGCCGGCGGAGCGGGTACGCCCGAACGGGCCGGGCGACCCGTCACCGGACCGGGTCGAGGAGGAACCGGTCGTACCCCGGCAGCGGGTCGAGGAGCCGGAGCCGGGCCGCCAGCCGCAGGCGGACCAACCGCAGGCGGGCTGCCGTTCCGAGTTGCGCGGCTGGGCCGGTGCCCACCGGCACGGCCGGGTACGCCCCGGCTCGCGGCGGGTCCGCCGGGAACGCCCGCCGCACCGCTGGTGCTGAGCGGGCCGACGTCCGCGCCGCGCCGACCGGCACCCGCCGTGGTGTGACCGACGCTGCCCCGGCGGGGGCGGTCAGCGGGTACGGCGCCGGACCAGCAGGGCGATCCCGGCCAGCCCGGCCGTGATGACCACGATGACACCCGCGTTGAGCAGCAGCAGCCGCTGAAGATCGCCGAAGAGCCGGTCCAGGTCCTGGCCCGGGTCCAGCGTCTCGTCATCCGTGGCGATCCGCTCACCACCGCCGATCCCACCGGTGACCGCGCCGGCCTTCTCCGCCAGGGGCACGCCCACCGCCCGCAGCACCTCGGCCATGTTGAGCCGGCCGAGGAACCAGCCGGCGGCGACCCGGCGCAGGTCCGGCTGCTTGGCCGGACGGTAGGCGCGGGGCCCGCCCTTGGCCAGCGGGAAGAGGTCGTACGTCTCCTTCGCCACGTCCCCGGCGAAGACCAGGACGGTGTACTTCGGGCCGAGATCCTCCACCGGGAGAGCCCGGCTCGGGGTGGCCCGGCCCAGCCAGTTCACCTGCTCGATCACGGCGGACACCCGGTCCGGATCGGTCTCGGCGCGCAGTCGCAGCGGCTCGGCCAGGCCGTCGCCGGCGATCGACACCCCGGCGGGCACCTTCGGTGCGGCCTGTGCGGCAGCACCGACGGGCAGCAGCGCGCCCAGCAGCAGTCCGACGACCACCGCGAGTCGGCGACCCACCTTCCGGACCATCGCCAACCTCCTCGCCCCGTTGAATGGATGGCTCTGCCGCAGTCGCGCTGGTTGGCTGGAAGAACCGCCGGCCCGCTGTGTTCCGGGCAGGTGGCCTACCTCAAAGACTCCGCAGAACGCCGCCCGGTTGCATCTCTCCGGGCAGAATTTTGGAACTATCTGCGATCCCGGGTCGACTAACGACGGTCCGATGATCGGCGGACGAATCGTATCTTCGCGGAGGTGGGCATGGGGGGCAGGGTCGCCCGTTTCGTACCGGGCTGGTGGGCGGTGGCCGTTCTGATGGCCGGTGTACTGCTCATCCCGGCTGCTCCGGCGGCCGCACACAACTCGCTGACCGGCAGCGACCCGGCCAACGGCGCCCGGTTGGCCGACCCGCCGACCCGGATCCGGCTCAGTTTCCTCGCCCGGCTCGACCCGGGTACGACGAAGATCACAATCACCGGTCCGGACAACGTGCCGGCCTCCGGCGGTGCGCCCACCATCAGCGGGTCGAAGGTGACGGTGCCGTTCCGGGCCGGCGCCGCCGGGCTCTACGTCGTGGCGTACCAGGTGGCCTCGTCGGACGGCCACCCGATCAAGGGGGAGGTGCGGTTCACCCTCACCCGGGGCACCCCGGCGGCACCGCCGTCCGCCACGCCGACTGCCGCCCCCTCCGCCGTACCGGGCGGGCCGACGGCGGGACAGCCCACCGCCACCCCGTCCGGCGCGCCGGCCCCGTCGAGCACTGTGGCCGTACCCGGATCGCCCGCCGCGGACACCGACTCGGACGGCGGCGCGCCCTGGTGGCCGTGGGCCCTCGGCGCCGCGCTGCTGCTCGCCGCACTGGCCGGAGCGATCGTGCTCACCCGCCGCCGAAAGGTGTAAGGAAGGGCCCCCTGTTAACGCATTCGGTAGAGGAAGGGCCCCTTGTTAACGGGTGCGGCCCGGCAACGAGGCAGGCCGGGGCCGGGCGTCAGGGCAGCCGGATCCGGGCGGCCCGCAGCCGGGCCAGGGACCGCTCCCGGCCGAGCACCGCTAACGACTCGAACAGCGGCAGGCCGACGGACCGCCCGGTGACCGCGACCCGGACCGGTGCCTGGGCCTTGCCGAGCTTCAGCCCCCGCTCGGCGCCGACCGCCTCCAGGGCCGACTTCAGCGTCTCCGCGTCCCAGCCGGCGAGTGCCTCGAAAGCGGCGACGGCGGCGTCCAGCAGTTCGCCGGACCCCTCCTTCATGGTCTTCGCCCAGGCCGCCTCGTCGATCAGCGGGGACGCCACGAAGAGGAAGTCGACGTTCGGCACGATCTCGCTGAGTACCGTGATCCGGGTCTGCGCCAGCGGCGCCACCGCGGCGAACGCGTCCGGGTCGAACTCCGCCGGCTGCCACGGCGGCGGCGGAATGGTCGCCGTCCCGGTCAGCCACGGGCGGCAGGCGGCGACGAACTCCGCGACCGGCAGCGCCCGGAGGTACTCGCCGTTGAACGCGCGCAGCTTCCGCTCGTCGAAGAAGGCCGGCGAGGGGTTGACCTCCGCCAACCGGAACTCCGACTCGATCACCGACCAGGGCACGATCTCGCGGTCCCCGGAGGGGGCCCAGCCGAGCAGCATCAGGTAGTTGCGCATCGCCGAGGGCAGGTAGCCCTCGTCCCGGTACGCCTCCAGCGCGACCTTGTCCCGCCGCTTGGAGAGCTTCTGCCGTTTCTCGTTCACCACCACCGGTACGTGCGCCCAGACCGGCGGGCGGACACCGAGCGCCTCCCAGAGCAGCTGCTGCTTCGGCGTGTTGGGCAGGTGCTCCTCGGCCCGGATGACGTGGGTGATCCCCATGACCTGGTCGTCGACCACGTTGGCGAGCAGGAAGACCGGGGAACCGTCCCCCCGGGCGATCACGAAGTCCTCGATCAGCCGGTTCTCGAAGGTCGGTTCACCCCGGATCAGGTCGACCACGACCGTCTCGCCCTCGTCCGGGGTGCGGAAGCGCAGCGCCCGGCCCGCGCCGGCCGGGAGGTTGCGGTCGCGGCAGAAGCCGTCATAACCGGCGTACGTCGAGCCGGTCCGCGCCTGGACGGCCTCCCGGGTGCAGTCGCAGTAGTACGCCCGGCCCGTGTCGTACAGCCGTTGGGCCGCCGCCCGGTGCTCCCCGGCGTTGGCCGACTGGAAGTACGGCCCCTCGTAACTGCCGCGCGTGATGCCGAGCCAGTCCAGCGCGGAGAGGATCCCCTCGGTCCACTCCGGCCGGTTCCGGGCCGCGTCGGTGTCCTCGATGCGCAGGACGAACACCCCGCCGTGCTGCTTCGCGTAGATCCAGTTCTGGAGCGCCGAACGGGCGCCGCCGACGTGGAACATTCCGGTCGGGGAAGGGGCGAAGCGCACACGTACCGTCACCGCCCCAGCGTACGGCCGGCGGGCGTGGGCGGTGCGCGGTCGTACCGACTCGGCCCTGGCCCGCGCACCGGAGCGCAGGTGTTATTGACCCGTAGGGCAAATATGCCGTGGTCATCCGGCGGCGTAGCGGACTTCAGGCTTACCGAAGAAGGCTTTCACCGTGGCTGGCTGGTTCTGCCGACGACGCAGGTGCCGGCTGGCCGCGGC
>NZ_WVUH01000362.1 GCF_017614955.1 Micromonospora echinofusca | reverse complement strand
CACTCGCACACCTTCCTGGCCGGCTCGGCCGGGGTGGTCTCGGCGCCTTTGCTCTGCTTCAGCGGAGGCAACAGCCGGCCGGGCGAAGTGTTGCCGTCGTTGAAGCAGAGCAAAGGCGGGTCGAGGAGGGTTCCCGGTCGGGCGTCGGGCGTCGGGCGCCGGTGTCGGGCGCCGGGCGTCGGGCGTCGCTGTCGGGCGTCGGTGCGGGTGTCGGTGTCGGGCGCCGGGCGTCGGTGTCGGGGAAGGGTCCGGGCCGGGCAGGGCGACGGTGTCGGCTTCCGTCGCCCGGCCCGGGACCGTCAGTGTTCCGGCGGGGTCCAGGCGAGCTGGACGAGCCGGGCGCCGTCCCGCCGGGTGACCAGCCAGGCCCGGCCCGGCGGCAGGATCTGCGGCTTGAGGTTGCCGAAGATCGGCCCCTCCTCGCGGGGGCCGGACATCATGATGCCGGGCGACGCCAGCTCCCGGATCCGACCGATGACCGGGTCGAACATGGCCCGCGCGGCACCCCCGATCCGCCGGGTGATCACCACGTGCAGCCCGATGTCACGCGCCTGGGGCAGGTACTCCAGCAGCGGGGCGAGCGGGTTGACCGCCGCGCCGGCGACCAGGTCGTAGTCGTCGATCAGCAGGTACAGCTCCGGGCCCTTCCACCAGCTACGGTCGCGCAACTGCTCGGGCTTCACGTCGGGGCCCGGCAGCCGTTCCTTCATCACCGTGGCCACCTGTTTGACCAGGTCGGCGGTGGTCTGCTGCGAGGTGCCGTACCCGATCAGGTGCTCGGTGTCGACGCAGCCCAGCAGGGTACGCCGCAGGTCGACCAGGATCAGCCGGGCCTCGCTGGGCTGGTAGCTGCGGGTGACCATCTTCGCCACCCCACGCAGGAAGGAACTCTTGCCGCTCTCGATGTCGCCGAAGAGCAGCAGATGCGGCTCGGCGTCGAAGTCGAGGTGGACCGGTTGCAGGTCGGCCTCGGCGATACCCACCGGCAGCCGGCCCCGCTGGGGTGCGGGCAGGGCGGCGTACGGCAGCTCCGCCGGGAGCAGGCGGACCGCCGGGGCCGGCGGGCCCGGCCAGTACGCCCGGGACTGCGCGACGAACTCGGTGACCGCCTCGGCCAGGTCGTCGAGCTGTTCCCGGCCGTCGATCCGGGGCAGCCCGGCCAGGAAGTGGAAGCCGTCCGGGGTGAGACCCCGACCCGGCGTCCGCTCGGGCACGTTCACCGCAGCCTTACGGTTGATCATGGAGTCGCTCGGCTCACCCAACCGCAGCTCGATCTTGGTGCCGAACATGTCCCGGACCGCGGCCCGCACGTCCATCCAGCGGTTCGTCGCCACCAGCAGGTGGACGCCGTACCCGAGACCCCGGTTGGCCAGCTCGTTGAGCGTGCCGTCCAGGTCCTCGAACTCGGCCCGCAGGGTCGACCAGCCGTCGACCACCAGGAAGATGTCCCCGAACGGGTCGCCGGTGTACTCGCCCCGCTCCTTCGCCCGGCGGTACCCGGCGATGCCCTCCACCCCGTGCCGGTCGAAGAGCGCCTCCCTGCTCTGCATCAGCCCGTGCACCTCGGCGATGGTCCGACGCACCTTGTCCACCTCGCGGCGGGTCGCCACCCCGCCCACGTGCGGCAGGCCGGCCAGCGCCGACAACCCGCCGCCACCGAAGTCGAGACAGTAGAACTGCACCTCACGGGGGGTGTGCCGGAGCGCCAGGCTGCCGATCAGGGTACGCAGGAAGGTGCTCTTGCCGCTGCGGGCGCCGCCGACCACGATCAGGTGCCCACCGGCACCGGAGAGGTCCAGCCACATCGGTTCGCGGAGCTGCTCGACCGGCTTGTCGATGATGCCGACCAGCCCGTGCAGGGCCCGCTGCGGATCGGCGTCGCGCAGGGTCAGGCCCCGGCGCGGACTGACCACGAACGGGCCGAGCAGCTGGTCCAGGGTCGGGGGTTCGGCCAGCGGCGGCAGCCATACCTGGTGGGCCGGCGGGCCCTGCCCCTCCATCCGCCGGACCAGCACGTCCAGCAGGCTGTCCCCGACCGCGCTCTCCTCCGGCTCGACGACCGGCTCCCCCGGCTCGGCCGGCTGGTCGTCCCGGTTCGGGGCCACGTAGTAGGTGGTGAAGTCACGGACCGGGTCGACGGCCTGCCCACCGACGGTGGGCCGGGAACCGTCCGAGCGGACCACCCCGGAGACGTACGCGGCCCGGAACCGGATCAGCCCCTCGGTGCCGATCCGCAGGTAGCCGTGCCCGGGTGAGCGGGGCAGCTCGTAGGCGTCGGGTACGCCGAGGGCCGCCCGGCTGTCCATCGAGGAGAACGTCCGCAGGCCCAGCCGGTACGACAGGTGGGTCTCCAGGCCCCGTAGCCGCCCCTCCTCCAGCCGTTGCGAGGCGAGCAGCAGGTGGATGCCGAGGGACCGGCCCAACCGGCCGATCTGCACGAACATGTCGATGAAGTCCGGCCGGTCGCCGAGCAGCTCGCTGAACTCGTCGACCACGATCAGCAGGCTGGGCAGCGGTGCCAACGGCACCCCGGCCGCCCGGGCCCGCTCGTAGTCGCGCTGCGAGGCGTAGTTGCCGGCCTCCCGCAGCAGCTCCTGCCGACGGACCAGCTCGCCCTGGATGGCGTCACGCATCCGGTCGACCAGCGCCATCTCGTTCTTCAGGTTGGTGATCACGGCGCTGGTGTGCGACAACCGGTCCAGCTTGGTGAAGGTGGCGCCGCCCTTGAAGTCGACCAGCACGAAGTTGAGGATCTCCGAGCTGTGCGTCACCGCCAGCGCCAGCACCAGGGTACGCAGCAGCTCGCTCTTGCCGGAGCCGGTCGCGCCGACCAGCAGACCGTGCGGACCCATGCCGTCCTGGGCGGACTCCTTCAGGTCCAGCTCGATCGGGCGGCCGTCCTGCCCGACGCCGATCGGCACCCGCAGCCGGTCCCGGTTGGGGCGGCTGGCCCAGCTCTGCCCCAGGTCGAAGTCGTACGGCGAGCCGAGGTCGAGCAGTTCGGCCAGCCCGAGGTCGACGGTGGCGCCGGTGGACTGCTCGGCGTACGAGGTGGCGGAGAGCCGCAGCGGGGCCAACTCCCGGGCGAGGACCTCGGCGCGCGGCACGTCCAGCCGGTCCGCCGAGCCGACCTGGGTGGTGCCGTCCATGGTGGTACCGGAGACGGTGCCGTCGGCGGCGATGTCCAGCACCACGGAGGTCTCGTCGAGCATCCGGGGCGGCGCGTTGGACAGGTCGAGGATGGTCACCCCGGCCACCCCGCCGTCGGTCATCAGATGGTCGGAGCCGGCGGTGGAACCGCCGTCGATGACCACCACGACGTGCGGCCCGCCGACCGCGTTGCCGGCCGTCGGGTCGAACCGGGGCCGGTTGGCCAGGACGTCGTCGAGCATCGCCTCCAGCGAGGTGACCGCCGGGGCGAAGAGCCGGATCGGCCCGGCGGCGTCGATCTTGCTGGGATGCTGGGCGTGCGGCAGCCACTTGGCCCACTCCCAGTGCGGGCGCCGTTCGTCCGGTACGCAGAGCCCGATGAGCAGGTCGTCCGGGGCGTGGAAGGTGGCCACCTGGGCCAGCACCGCCCGGACCAGGCCGCGTACCTCGGTGTCCGTGCCGCGCAGGTAGACGTGGGAGAAGTCGCGCAGCGCGATGGCCACCGGCAGGTCCGGCACCACCGAGTAGGTGGCGACGAAGGTGCGCAGCGCCATCGCGCAGAGCGGTTCCAGCTCGTCGACCGGGCGGGTCTGCGGCGGGACCAGCGGGGTGGCGATCTCCTGGGCGCCGAGTCCGATCCGGACGACGGTGAAGTCAGCGTCGGACCGGCGGCGTTCCCAGAGCCGGCCGCCGTGCACCGCCGACCAGAGCGCCCCCGGGTCGGGATGCCGGTAGTAGATGGCCTCGCGCTGCTCACCGATGGTGGTACGGACCTGCGAGCGGAGGGCGGCCAGGCGGCGCATGTACTGCCGCCGGGACTCGATCATCTCCTTCTTGCCCGGCCCGCTCTGGTTGACCATCATCATGGCGATCATGCCGAGGATGGAGACGCCGTACATGGCGCCGGCCACGTAGACCAGCGGCCCGCCGCGTTGCACGCCCATCATCAGGCCCATCGCGGCGGCACCCGCGGCCATCGGCAGGATCATCAGCATCCGGCCCCAGCTCTTGCCGGCGGCGGGCGGCACCTCGGGCGGTGGCTCCAGCATGACCTCGCCGGTCGGCAGCGCGGGCGCCGGACGCCGTGGCGGACGTTTGACGATCACCGATGTCATCCGAGTCAACCTCCCCGTCACCCGGCCACTGGCCGGGTCATCCTATAGAGAGGCCGGTGAGCTGTGGATCACCGGCGGGGACGACGGATCGGCCGTGCTAGGTTGTCCGCTGCGACAGCGGTCGCTCCATACGCGGGTACGGGGAGGTGGCCAGCGTGACGGCGCCGGGTGGCCTGAGTCTGGCCAGGGTGACGGTCGCGGCACCGAAGCGACGGATGGACGTCGCACTGCCGGACAACCTTCTCGTCGCGGAACTCCTGCCCCACCTGCTGCGGCACGCCGGTGACGATCTCGGCGAGGCCGCCGAACGGTCGGGTGGCTGGGTGCTGCGCCGGGCCACCGGCACCGTGCTGGAACCCACCCGCAACCTGGCCGTGCAGGGGGTACGCGACGGGGAACTGCTGCACCTGGCACCCGGCGGCACCGACTGGCCCGAGCTGGCGTACGACGACGTGGTCGAGGTGATCGCGGGCGGTGCCCGGCGGGTCGGGCGGTCCTGGGGCAACGCCGCGACCCGGCGCTGCGGCCTGGCCGTCGGGGCCGTGCTGCTCACCCTCGGCGTGGCCGTACCGCTGCTCGCCGGTCCGCCCTGGACGGTGCCGGCCCTGGTCGCACTCGGGTTCGCCGCGCTGCTCGCGGTGGCCGGCCTGCTGCTGGCCCGGGCCTTCGCGGACGCGGTCGCCGGGGCGGTGGTGGCCGCCGCCGGGCTGCCCTACGCCCTGGCCGGCGGCGCGCTGCTCGCGGTGCCCGACGGCGCCGGGCTGAGCCGGCTCGGCGCCCCGGGTGTGCTGCTCGGTTCGGCCGCCCTGCTGGTGTTCAGCCTGGCCGGGTACGTCGGGGTGGCCGGGGTGCAGCGGATCTTCATGGCCGGCATCACCACCGGTCTGGCCGGACTGCTCGCCGCCGGGCTCTGCTTCGCCGGCGCGTCCGGGGCGGGTGCCGCCGCGGTCACCCTGACCACCGTCATCGCGCTGCTGCCCGGCTATCCCGTACTGGCCAGCTGGCTGGGCCGGGTGCCGGTACCCGAACTGCCGGACCGTCCGGAGGAGATCCTCGCGGACCGGCCGATGCCGAAGCGCTCGGCGGTGTTCAGCGCGGTCGCCCGCGCCACCGAACTGCTCACCGGGCTGCTGCTGGCGGTCGCCGTGACCGGTGTCTGCGCGTTGACGTACCTGCTCACCGTCACCGACACCACCGCTGCCACGCTGCTGGTGGTCTGCGCGTCCGCCGCGCTGCTGCTGCGGGCCCGGCTCTTCGCCGTCGGCCAGCAGCGGATCCCGCTGCTGGTGGGCGGGATCGTCGGTTTCGTGGTGCTGACCGCCGGGCTGGTGCTGGGTGCCGGCCCCGGCGGGCGGCTGGTCGCGCTGGCACCGCTGGCGCTGGTCGGGGCGGGCGTGTCAGCCGCCGGGCTGGTCTACAGCCGGCGCCGCCCGTCGCCCTACCTGGGCCGCGCGGCGGACATCCTCGACGTACTGGCCATCATGGCGCTGATCCCGCTGGCCTGCGCGGTACTCGGCGTCTTCGGCGCGATCCAGGGACTTTTCGCCTCGATCGGCGGGTGAGGATCACATGGCGACCCGGCGGGACCAGCTCCAGTCGTACCAGTTCATGACCCAGCGGGTCATCTCGGCGCTGGTGATGCGCGAGACCGACCCGCAGCAGTCCCCGCTCCGGCGGGGCATCGGCGCGGTCTTCGGCGGCCTGATGGTGGCCGTGCTGGTCGCCGCCGGTTTCGGCATCTACGGCATCCTGACCAAGGTCGGCAGCGGCAAGTGGAAGGTCAGCGGCTCGGTCGTCATCGAGAAGGAGACCGGCGCCAGCTTCGTCTACCTCGACGGGGTGCTCCACCCGACGCTCAACTACGCCTCGGCCATGCTGGCCGCCGGTCGGCCCAACCCGCAGGTCTTCCGGGTGGCCGGCAACTCCCTCGGTACGGTGCCGCGCGGCACGACCGTCGGTATCGCCGGGGCGCCCGACTCGCTGCCCACCGCGAAGAGCCGGGTCGGTCTGCCCTGGACGGTCTGCGCCACGCCCGGCACGGACAGCTCCGGGCGTGGGACGAGCACCGTCGCGTTGGCGGTGGCCCGGGTACCGGCCGGCGGCCGGCAACTCGGCGACGAGGGGCTGCTCGTCTCCGACGCCACGCAGGGCATGACCTACCTGGTGTGGCAGGGACGCCGGCACCTGGTGCAGGAGTCCCGGACGGTGGTGCCGGCGTTGTTCGGCGCGGTCAACCCGACCCCGGCCGGTACGGCGTGGTTGAACGCCCTGCCCGCCGGGGTGGACATCGAGGCGATCCGCTTCCCGGACCGGGGTGAGCGGTCCCCGGCCGTACCCGGGCAGAAGATCGGTGACATCCTGCTCGCCACCACCGCCTCCGGGCCGCAGCACTACCTGGTTCTCGACGACGGACTGGCCCCGGTCACCCCGGTACAGGTGGCCATCCTGCGCGCCGGGCAACCGGTCGAACCGACCCCGGCGACGATGGCCGAGGTGACCGCCGCGCCGAAGAGTGCCCGGCGGCGGCAGCCGGCCGGGCAGGCCCCGCCC
>NZ_WVUH01000361.1 GCF_017614955.1 Micromonospora echinofusca | reverse complement strand
CGGCAGGACCGGTCCGGGGTGATCGTGGGGTTCGTGAGCTGCTCGCCGACCCGCAGGGTCACGTCTAACTCCATCCATGCATGGGTGGTCGTGCCGGCACCGGTGACGGCAGGAGAAAGGTGAGGGTGGCCGAAGGCCGATCGGGGAACCGGCGCGCACCGGACCCCGCTACTAGCAAAAGGCACATCGGGGCGGACCGCATCTTGAAAAGAGCGAAGGTGACCGAAGACACCGGAGGCGTCAGGTCGGGTCAGGAGGTTGGATATCGGTAGCGACCCGATCGGGTGGATTGAGCCGGCGGGCGGTGGGGCAATACCGGCGTGCGCGCGGGCGGCGCTGACCATTCGACGCGCGTCGATCGCGTAGCGGCGTCGGCCCCGGGCCCGGACGGCCGTGACCGGCGTCGCACGTGTTCGACCAGGACAACCCGTCGCACCACGTTGAGGAGCACCATGCAGGTCTGGCCCGGTGAGCGTTATCCGTTGGGGGCGACCTACGACGGCACGGGTACCAATTTCGCGATCTTCTCCGAGGTCGCCGAGTCCGTCGAGTTGTGCCTCTTCGACGAGTGGGACACCGGCGCCGAGCGGCGGGTCACCCTGCGCGAGGTCGACGCCTACGTCTGGCACGCGTACCTGCCGGGGATCGAACCCGGCCAGCGGTACGGGTACCGCATCCACGGCCCGTACGACCCGGCGAACGGGCTGCGCTGCAACCCGCACAAGCTGCTGCTGGACCCGTACGCCAAGGCGGTCGACGGGGACGTGCAGTGGGATCCGGCGGTGTACGGCTACGAGCTGGGCGATCCCGAGCGGATGTCGGAGACCGACTCGGCGCCGTTCATGCCGAAGTCGGTGGTGGTCAACCCGTACTTCGACTGGGGCAACGACAAGCCGCCCCGCCGGCCGTACCACCACTCGGTGATCTACGAGGCGCACGTGAAGGGGTTGACCCGGCGGCACCCGGGCATCCCCGAGGAGCTGCGCGGCACGTACGCCGGCATCGCCCACCCGGTGATGATCGACTATCTGACCTCGCTCGGGGTCACCGCGCTGGAGCTGATGCCGGTGCACCAGTTCGTGCACGACCACCGGCTGGCCGACCTGGGGATGCGCAACTACTGGGGGTACAACACCGTCGGCTTCTTCGCCCCGTACCACGGCTACTCGGCGATGGGGCGGCTCGGCCAGCAGGTCGGCGAGTTCCGGGGGATGGTCCGGGCGCTGCACGCCGCCGGCATCGAGGTGATCCTCGACGTGGTCTACAACCACACCGCCGAGGGCAACCACCTGGGCCCGACGCTCGGCTTCAAGGGCATCGACAACGCCAGTTACTACCGGTTGTCGGAGGAGGACCGGCGGTACTACGTCGACTACACCGGCACCGGCAACAGCCTCAACGTGCGCAGCCCGCACTCCCTGCAACTGATCATGGATTCGCTGCGGTACTGGGTGCAGGAGATGCACGTCGACGGGTTCCGCTTCGACCTCGCCGCCACGCTGGCCCGGGAGTTCTACGAGGTGGACCGCCTCTCCACCTTCTTCGAGGTGGTCCAGCAGGACCCGGTGGTCAGCCAGGTCAAGCTGATCGCCGAACCGTGGGACGTCGGCCCCGGCGGCTACCAGGTCGGCAACTTCCCGCCCATGTGGACCGAGTGGAACGGCAAGTACCGGGACACCGTGCGGGACTTCTGGCGCGGCGAACCGGCCACCCTGGCCGAGTTCGCCTCCCGGATCTCCGGCTCCGCCGACCTGTACCAGGACGACGGGCGGCGACCGTTCCACAGCATCAACTTCGTCACCTGCCACGACGGGTTCACCCTCCACGACCTGGTGTCGTACAACGACAAGCACAACGAGGCCAACGGGGAGTCGAACCGCGACGGGGAGGGGCACAACCGGTCCTGGAACTGCGGGGTGGAGGGGGACACCGACGACCCCGACGTGCGGGCCCTGCGGGCCCGTCAACGGCGCAACTTCCTGGCGACCCTGATGCTGTCGCAGGGCGTACCGATGATCGGGCACGGTGACGAGCTGGGCCGCACCCAGCACGGCAACAACAACGCCTACTGCCAGGACAGCGAGCTGGCCTGGGTCGACTGGGAGAACACCGACGAGGCGCTGCTGGAGTTCGTCCGTACCCTGACCGCGTTCCGGGCCCGGCACCAGGTGTTCCGGCGTCGCCGGTTCTTCACCGGCCTGCCGGTACGCGGCCGGACCGCCGACGCCCCGCTGCCCGACCTGGCCTGGTACACCCCGGACGGCCGGGAGATGACCGGCGAGGACTGGGGCAACGACTTCGGCCGGGCGGTCACCCTCTTCGTCAACGGCGACGGCATCCGGGAACGCGGCCAGTACGGCCAGCGCCACCAGGACGACTCCTACCTGCTCTGCTTCAACGCGCACGACGCGCCGCTGGAGTTCACCCTGCCCGGCGAGGAGTACGGCCCGCGCTGGACGTCGGTGATCAGTACCGCCGATCCGGAGCCGGACAAGCCGGCGGTGGTCGCCGCCGGGGGCACCGTCGTGGTCCCGGACCGTTCGCTGGTGGTGCTGGAGAGGACGGCCTGAGGTGGCCGACGTGCCGCCGGGCGACGCGGGGGAGCAGGGGCGGCGGCCGGTGCCGGTCCGCGCCACCTACCGGGTGCAGGTACGACCCGACTTCGACCTGGCCGCCACCGCCGGGCTGGCCGGCTACCTCGCCGACCTCGGGGTGACCCACCTGTACAGCGCACCGCTGCTGGCCGCCACACCCGGCTCGGCGCACGGCTACGACGTGGTCGACCACTCCCGGGTCAACCCGGAACTCGGCGGGGAGCCGGGCCGGCGGCGGCTGGTCGCCGCGCTGCGCGCGGCCGGGCTGGGGCTGGTCGTCGACATCGTGCCCAACCACGCCGGGGTGGCCGTACCGGCCGCCAACCCGGCCTGGTGGGACGTGCTGCGCCGGGGACGCGGGTCGGCGTACGCCGACTGGTTCGACATCGACTGGTCCGCCGGCCGGCTGAAGCTGCCGGTCCTCGCCGACGACCCGACCGCCCTGGACGACCTGACGGTCGTCGACGGTGAACTGCGCTACCACGAGCACCGGTTCCCGGTCGCCGACGGCACCGGCTCCGGGACCGCCCGCGAGGTGCACGACCGGCAGCACTACGAGCTGGTCTCCTGGCGACGTGGCGACAGCGAGCTGACCTACCGGCGGTTCTTCGCCGTCTCCGACCTGGCCGGCCTGCGGGTCGAGGACCCGGCGGTCTTCGCCGCCACCCACGCCGAGATCCTCCGCTGGGTCGACGCCGGGGACGTCGACGGTATCCGGGTCGACCACCCGGACGGACTGCGCGACCCGGCCGGCTACCTGGCCCGGCTGCGCGCCGCCGCACCCGGGGTGTGGCTGCTGGTGGAGAAGATCCTGGAGTACGGCGAGCAGTTGCCGGACTGGCCGGTGGACGGCACCACCGGTTACGACGCGCTGGCCGAGGTCTGCGGGCTCTTCGTCGACGGCCGCGCGGAGGCCGACCTCACCGCCCTGGACACCCGGCTCACCGGCCGGGTCACCTCCTGGCCGGAGCTGATCCACGCCACCAAGCTGACCGCCGCCACCGGGCTGCTCGCCGCCGAGCTGACCCGGTTGGCCCGGCTGGTGCCCGAAGCCGACCACGGGCAGGTCCGCGCGGCCCTGGCCGAGCTGGCCGCCTGCTTCCCGGTGTACCGGGGCTACCCGCCGGAGGGCGCCGGGCACCTGGCGAAGGCCCGCGCCGAGGCCGGCCGGCGTCGTCCCGACCTCACCGCCACGCTGGACGCGGTCACCGCCCGGCTGGGTGACCCGGCCGACGACCTGGCCACCCGGTTCGCCCAGCTCTCCGGGGCGGTGATGGCCAAGGGCGTCGAGGACACCGCCTACTACCGGTGGACCCGGTTCGTCGCGCTCAACGAGGTCGGCGGCAGCCCGGCGCACTTCGGGGTGCCGCCGACCGGGTTCCACGCCGCCGCCACCGCCCGGTTGCGCCGCTGGCCGGCCGGCATGACCACGCTCTCCACCCACGACACCAAACGCGGCGAGGACGTCCGGGCCCGGCTCGCCGTCCTGTCCGAGCTGCCCCAGCGCTGGGCCGACCAGGTCGGGCAGTGGACGGGGTACGCCCCGCTGCCCGACCCGGCCTTCGCCCACCTGCTCTGGCAGACCGTCGTCGGGGCCTGGCCGATCGACCGGGACCGGCTGCACGCCTACGTGCAGAAGGCGGCCCGGGAGGCGGCCGACGCGACGAGCTGGGCGCAACCCGACCCGGTCTACGAGGACGCCCTGCACGCGGTGGTCGACCGGATCCACGACGACCCGACGCTGCACGCCGGGATCACCGGGTTCGTCGCGGAGATCGCCTCGGCGGGCTGGTCCAACTCGCTCGGGCAGAAGCTGGTCCAGCTCACCATGCCCGGGGTGCCGGACGTCTACCAGGGCACCGAGCTGTGGGAGAACTCGCTGGTCGACCCGGACAACCGGCGCCCGGTCGACTTCGCGCTACGCCGGGAACTGCTGGCCCGGATCGACGCCGGCTGGCGACCACCGGTGGACGGTACCGGCGCGGCGAAGCTGCTGGTCGTCTCCCGGGCCCTGCGGCTGCGCCGGGACGCCCCGCAGCTGTTCACCGGCTACCGGCCGGTACCGGTGGACGGGCCGGCAGCCGACCACGCGGTCGCCTTCGACCGGGGCGGGGCGGTGACCGTCGCGACCCGGCTCCCGGTCGGGCTGGCCGCCCGGGGCGGATGGGGTAACTCGGCCCTGTCGCTTCCCGTTAACGAAGTGACAGAGTTGTTCACCGGACGGGTCTACAGTGGCGACCGGATACCCCTGGCTGACCTGCTGGATCACTATCCGGTGGCACTCCTCACCCCAACGACCCGCGTGGAGGCGTCATGACCCTGGGTAGCGGCGGACACCGGAGCGCACCGTCATGACCGCGTTCACGGTCTGGGCCCCGCAGGCGCGCCGGGTCCGGCTGCGGCTCACCGGCCGGCCGGACCGGGAGATGACCCGCTCCGACGGCGGCTGGTGGCGGCTGGACGTGCCGGACGCCGGTCCGGGTACCGACTACGCCTACCTGCTCGACGACGACGACCGGCCGTTGCCGGACCCCCGTTCGGCGTGGCAGCCGGCGGGGGTGCACGGGCCGAGCCGGCGCTACGACCACGACGCGTTCACCTGGACCGACCGGGACTGGACCGGCCGGGCACTGCCCGGCAGCGTCCTCTACGAACTGCACGTCGGCACATTCACCCCGGAGGGCACCTTCGACGCCGCGATCGAGCGGCTCGACCATCTGGTCGACCTGGGCATCGACATGATCGAACTGCTGCCGGTGAACGCCTTCAACGGGGAGCACAACTGGGGCTACGACGGGGTCTGCTGGTTCGCCCCGCACCAGCCGTACGGCGGCCCGGACGGGTTGAAACGCCTGGTCGACGCGGCCCACGCGCGCGGACTGGGGGTGATCCTCGACGTCGTCTACAACCATTTCGGCCCCTCGGGGGCCTACGCACCGCTGTTCGGCCCGTACCTGGCCGAGCAGAGCAACGCCTGGGGCCGGTCGGTCAACCTGGACGGGCCCGGTTCCGACGAGGTCCGCCGGTACATCACCGACAGCGTGCTGATGTGGCTGCGTGACTACCACGTCGACGGGCTGCGGCTGGACGCCGTGCACGCGTTCGTCGACTCCCGGGCCACCCCGCTGCTGGAGGAACTGGCCGTCGAGGTGGAGGCCCTCGCCGCCGGGCTGGGCCGGCCGCTGTCCCTGATCGCCGAATCCGACCTCAACGACCCCCGGCTGGTCACCCCCCGGGAGGCCGGCGGGCTGGGCCTGCACGCCCAGTGGAACGACGACGCCCACCACGCCCTGCACGCCCTGCTCACCGGGGAACGGCAGGGCTACTACGCCGACTTCGGCTCCCTGGAGTGCCTGGCCGACGTGCTGACCGGGGCGTTCTTCCACGCCGGCACCTGGTCCAGTTTCCGGCAACGTACCCACGGCCGGCCGATCGACCGGCACCGCACGCCGGGGCACCGGTTCGTGGCCTTCCTGCAGAACCACGACCAGATCGGCAACCGGGCGCTCGGGGACCGGCTCTCCGCCACGCTCTCCCCGGGGCTGCTGCGGGTCGGGGCGACCCTGCTGCTCACCGCCCCGTTCACCCCGATGCTGTTCATGGGGGAGGAGTGGGGTGCGCGTACCCCGTGGCAGTTCTTCACCAGCCACCCCGAGCCGGAACTGGCCGCCGCCGTGGCCACCGGGCGGCGCCGGGAGTTCGCCGCGCACGGCTGGCCCGCCGCCGACGTACCCGATCCGCAGGACCCGCAGACCTTCGCCCGCTCCCGGCTGGACTGGGCCGAACGGGACAAGCCCGAACACCGCGAGACCCTCGACCTGTACCAGCGGCTGATCGCGCTGCGGCGCCGCCGGCCGGACCTGACCGACTCCCGGTTGGACCTGGTCGACGTCCGCTACGGCGACCAGTTCGTCGTGGTCCGGCGGGGCCGCTGCCTGGTCGTGGCGAACCTCGCCGGCAAGCCGCAACGGATCAACCTTCCCGGGGTGGTCCGCTCGGTGCTGCTGACCACCTCGACCGGCGTGACGGTGATGCGGGACGGCATCGAACTGCCCGCCGAGTCGGCAGCCATCGTCGAGTGTTAGGAACGTGTGAGGAAGGGCCCCCTCCTATCGCTTGGGGTCTAGTGGTCCTCGCAACACCCGGATCTTCTGGGGGTTGCGAGGACCGTGTCCGTTTCCGTGGAACTCAAGGCGAAGTTCTTCGAGGTTCTCGATCGCGTCGGCAGTGTGCCCGTGGC